>NZ_CP045318.1:2801387-3132359 GCF_009363255.1 Roseivivax sp. THAF197b
CACCTCGAACGAGGCGTCGCTGAAGAACCAGATCGCCAAGCTGGAGCCCAGGGCCGGAACCTCGATCTTCCTCGGGATGAAGTGGGGCACAGCCCTGCTCGATCCGTCGACCCGTGCGGTGAACAACAACGTCATCGCGAAGGGCAAGGGCAACGCGAGCTTCGCCGGTCGACCGTTCGATTACGGACGCGCGGACACGCTGAAGACCGTGGTCCTCATGACCGACGGCCAGCACGACAAATCCTACCGGATCTCGAACTGGGCCTATGACAGCTCGAATGACCGGTCGGTCTGGGCGCGCAACAACCTGTGGTACTACCTGCAGCGCCATGTGTCGTCGCGCAAATGGTCCAACTTCTACTACCAGAAATACAATGCCGGGCTTGGCGACGAGTTGCTCGACGATATCTGCGATGCCGCCAAGGCCAAGGACATCGTGATCTGGACCGTGGGCTTCGAGACCAGCGAACACGGCAGCTCCGTGATGCAGAACTGCGCATCCTCACCCGCCCATTTCTTTGACGTCGAGGGGGTCGAGATCGAAGAAGCCTTCCACTCAATCGCTCGTGCGATCAACCAGCTGAGGCTCACACAATGATGCGTTCTCTTCTGAATTCCGCCCGCCACTTCTGGCAGTCCGAAGACGGTGCGACACAGGTCGTCCCCTTCGCCCTCACGGTACCGATCTTTGTCGGCGTGATCATATCCGGCCTGGAATTGTCGGCGCTGACCGCGCGGCACACGGCCCTGGAACGCGCGCTTGACGAAACCGTCCGGGACGTGCGCCTCGGGACAGGGACGCTTTACGATCACACGTCCCTCAAGACCTCGGTCTGCGAACGCGCGGAGATCCTGCCCAATTGCATGAACACGCTGCAACTCGAGATGGTATCGTTGGACATGCGCGACTGGACCAATCCGCCCTCCGACGTGCAATGCGTCGAGGTGACGGAGAACGGAACGGCCGTCATGCCTGTCGTCGACTTCGAATATGGCCGCGACAACCAGCTCATGTTCCTGCGCGCCTGCTACAAATTCGAACCTGTCGCGCCGACGTCGTACTTCTCCGAAGCAATCGTGACGGATACCGACGGCTATTCCGCGATCGTCTCGTCATCTGCCTTCGTGCAGGAACCGCTGTGAGGACATGACAATGTTGAATGCAATCAAACAAACCCTGTCCCGGTTCCGCCGCGAGGATACGGGCTCCATCTCCGTCGAAGCCGCGATTGTTCTTCCGGCCATGATGATGTTGTTCTTCGTCACCTGGGTCTGGTTCGACGTGTCGCGCCAGCAATCCGTCAACCAGAAGGCCAATTACACGATTGGCGACGCGATCTCGCGTGAGACGGAGCCGCTCGACAACACCTATATCGACTCCTCCTACGCGCTTGCACAGAGCCTTACCCGCTCGAGCGCGGCTGAGATGGACCTCCGGATCTCGGTCGTCGAGTACAACAACAAGGGCGGCGGCGGCTACGAGCTGCTCTGGTCGGAAGCACGGGGCGGCTATCCCGCGCTCAAGAACAACGATCTCAACGGCATGGAGCATCGCCTCCCGATCATGTCGAACGGGGATCAGGTCATCCTGGTCGAGACGTGGGAAGATTACGCGCCAGCTGCCAATGTGGGCCTGTCCGATTTCGAGATCGAAACCTACTCCTTCACTCGTCCGCGTTTCGCGCCGCAGATCCTATTCGCCGGCAAGACCTTCAACCAGAACAATGGTTGGGGCAATGGCGACCAGGACGCCCCCGGCGGGTCGCTCTGCAACAACAACGCCGAGAACGCAGATGAAGGCGCGGCTGCCGATGAATGCCAGGACAATGCCGACGGCAAGGAAAACCAGGGCAACGGCAAGTCCAAGAAAGGCAAGGGCAAGGCGTAAGCTTTACGCCTCGTCCCGGCCCCGCTCGGCCAGAAGGATCGCGATCGCATCGGCCATCGGCTTTGCCTGATGGCCGGGCGTCACACCGCCCACCGCGACCCGCGTTCCCAAAGACCAGTAAAGACCCGGCCGCCAGCGTCTCGCTTGCGGCCGGTGCATGTTCAGCACGAAGCCATTGGACGGCTTCATCGCGAAGGCGCCCCGCTCGACGCTGCGGATCTCCGAGATCTTCGCAATCTCCGTCCCTTCGCTGTCGACCAGCGCATCCCGCGTCAGCGTCAGGCTCAGCGCAGTGGCCCGGTACATCGCATGGGCCAGCATCATTGCCCCGGCCCCGAGCGCGATCAGCAGAAGCTGCCAGACCGGTGCAGGCGGCGTCGCGACCGTCACGTAAAGCAGCAAACCGCCCAGAAACACCAGGCTGACAATGCCGAACCAACGCCGAAAGGGGGAGGCTGAAAGCCGGGCGAGAACCTGATCGGACATGTATGCGCTTCCTTGTGCCAAGCCGTGTCGGCCTGCCAATAGAGCTTTGCCGGACCAATGGAAACAGCGCGCCCTTTCCCTCTCCGCGCCTGCGTGGCAACGTCGCGCACAGACCGCGCACCCGACCGGGCGGCGCATGGGGGACGTGCCGCCTTGCGGGACGCCGAAGGAAAGGACGCGACATGGCCATCACCACCTGCATCTTTGACGCCTACGGCACGCTGTTCGACGTGGCCGCCGCCGCCCGCACCGCCGCCGAGGAGCCGGGCCGCGATGCGCTGGCCGCGGTCTGGACCGATCTGGCCGAGGATTGGCGGCAGAAGCAGCTTCAATATACATGGCTGCGGGCCATCACCGGGGATCATTGCACCTTCTGGCAGGTCACCTGCGACGGGCTCGACTGGGCGATGGAGCGGCGGGGCCTCGACGGCGATCCCGAACTGCGCGAACGGCTTCTGGCGCTTTACTGGGAACTGGCACCGTTCCGCGAGGTACCGATGATGCTCGCCCGCCTGAAAGCCGCGGGCAAGACCTGCGCGATCCTGTCCAACGGCAGCCCGGACATGCTCGAAGGCGCCGTGGACAGCGCGGGCATCGGCGAATATCTCGACGCGGTCCTGTCGGTCGAGGATGTGGGCATCTTCAAGCCCGCCTCGAAGGTCTATGACATGGTCGAGGCGCGCTTCGGCTGCGCCCGGGACGAGGTGCTGTTCGTCTCGTCGAATGGCTGGGACGCGGCGGGGGCTGCAGGCTACGGCTTCAACACCGCCTGGGTGAACCGCAAGGGCGAACCGGTGGACCGCCTGCCTGCCAGGCCGCATCATGTCCTGACCGATCTGACCACCCTGCCGGAGCTTGCAAGCTGATGCCCACCTTCACCACCTCTGATGGATTGTCGCTGCATTACACCGATGAAAGCGAGGGCCTGCCGCTTCTCTGCCTCGCGGGGCTCACGCGGGACGTGCATGATTTCGACTACGTTGCCCCGCATCTCGCGGGCGAGCGTCTGATCCGGCTCGATTACCGCGGGCGCGGCAAATCCGATTGGGGCGATCCCGCCACCTACACGATCCCCGTCGAAGGGCGCGATGCGCTGGAGCTTCTGGACCATCTCGGCATCTCGCGGGCGGCCATTCTCGGCACGTCGCGCGGCGGGCTGATCGCGATGATGCTGGCGGCGACCGCGAAGGAGCGGCTTCTGGGCGTCGCGCTCAACGATATCGGGCCGGAGATTGCGGCAGAGGGGCTGCAGACGATCAGCGACTATCTGGGCCGCAACCCGGTCTGGAAGACCTATGACGAGGCCGCCAAGGTCATCGGTCAAAGGCTGGCAGGCTTTGCCAACGTGCCGCAGGAGCGCTGGGACAACGAGGTGCGCGTGCTGTTCCGCGAAGGCCCGGACGGGCTGACCATTCCCTATGATCCGAAGCTGCGCGAGGCGGTGCTCGAAAGCGGCGCGCAGCCCGCGCCCGACCTCTGGCCGCTCTTCGATGCGCTGGCGGGCCTGCCGCTTTGCGCGATACGCGGGGCCGGGTCGAACCTTCTGGCCGCGGAGACCTTCGCGGAGATGCAAAGACGGCGGCCCGACATGATCGCCGTGACCGTGCCGGATCGGGGGCATATCCCGTTTCTCGACGAGGCGGAGTCGCTCGATGCGCTCAATCGCTGGCTCGGGACGATGCGCTGATGGCCCGCGTGGATATCGCGCGCATCCGCGCCGCGGCCCGGCGCCTAGAAGGCCATGCGAGACGCACGCCGCTCCTGTCGTCGGCGTTTCTGGACGAGATCGCAGGGCGCCGCGTCTTCGTCAAACCGGAATGCCTGCAGCATACGGGCAGTTTCAAGTTCCGCGGCGCCTGGGCCGCTCTGTCCGCCCTCGCCGCGGAGGACCGCGCCGCGGGCGTCATCGCCTATTCCTCGGGCAACCATGCGCAGGGCGTCGCACTTGCCGCGCGGTCGCATGGCGCGCCGGCGGTGATCGTGATGCCCGCCGACGCGCCGCAGCTCAAGATCGCGAATACCCGGGCGCTTGGCGCCGAAGTGGTGCTGTACGATCGCGCAACCGAGGATCGGAACGCCATCGGCGAGGCCATCGCCGCAGACCGCGGCCTGACGCTGATCCGCCCCTTCGACGAGCCCGAGGTGATCGCGGGCCAGGGCACGACCGGGCTCGAGATTGCCGAGGATGCGCGGGCGCTCGGCATCGACGCGGCGGATGTGCTGGTCTGCTGCGGCGGCGGTGGCTTCACATCCGGCATCGCACTGGCGCTGGAAGCCGAAGCGCCGGACTTGCGCGTGCGCCCCGTGGAGCCCGAGGGCTTCGACGACGTGACCCGTTCGCTGATCTCCGGCCAGCGGGAGCAGAACGCCTCCAGCGCGGGCGGGCTCTGCGATGCCATCGTCACGCCCATGCCCGGTGAGATCACCTTTCCGATCATGCAACGGCTCTGCGGGCCGGGGATCGTGGTGTCGGAGAACGACGCGCTGCGCGCCATGGCGGCAGCCTTCCTGCGGCTGAAACTCGTCGCCGAACCGGGCGGAGCCGTGGCGCTGGCGGCGGCGCTGTATCACCCGGGGCAGCTTGAAGGCGATGCGGTGATCGTCACGATCTCGGGCGGGAACGTCGACCCTGCCGTGTTTACCTGCGCGCTCGAAACGGTGGCGGGTTAAGCGCCCCTGGCCACCGCGCGCTCCAGCGCCGGATAGCGGAGCGCCATCGTCAGCCCCCGGAACACGAAGGACGCCATCAGCGCGGCCCAGAGCCCGTGATTGCCGTAAGCCGGGATCAGGAGCGCCGCACAGGCGAAATAGCCCGCCGCCGAAATGGCCATCAGGTTGCGCATGTCGGCGGTGCGCGTCGCCCCGATATAGATCCCGTCGTACATGTATGAGGCAAGGCCCAGCACCGGCGCGATCACCATCCAGGGCAGATAGCGACGGGCCTCGGCCACGACCTCGGGCGCCTCGGCCATCAGATCGATCAGCGCGGCCCCGCCCAGCGCGAAACAGGCGGCGAGCGCCAGCGTGGCCACAGCCCCCCAGAGCGCCGACAGGATCGAGGCGCGGCGCAGCGTGGCCACGGCGCCCGCGCCTGCGGCCTGCCCCACCATCGCTTCGGCCGCGAAAGCGAACCCGTCGAGCGCATAGGCGGTGATGTAGAGAAATTGCAGCAGCACCTGGTTGGCCGCGAGCGTCACATCCCCCATGCCCGAGGCGAGAAACAGGAAGGAGACGAAGATCGATTGCAAGAGCGCCGAGCGGATCAGGATATCGCCATTGACCTGCGCCATCCGCTTGAGCTTCACCACGTCGAAGACCCGCGCCCAGTCGCGCCAGGCGGGCACCCGGAACGCGCCGCGGCAAAGCCAGAGGCCCAGGGCGAGACCCGTCCACTCGGCGATCACCGTCCCGAGGGCCGCGCCCCTGACGCCAAAGTCGAGCCCGAGGACCAGCCAGGCGGTCAGCGCCATGTTGAGAAGGTTCATGCTGACCTGAAGGACGAGCACCCCGCGGGTCCGCTCCGCCGCGATCAACCAGCCGGTGATGCCGTAGATCGCGATGGCGGCGGGCGCCGACCAGATCCGCAGGCCCATATAATCGCGGGCCAGCGCCTCGACCTCTGCGGAGGCAGGCGCGATGCGGAACGCGCCCGCAAAAAGCAGCGATTGCGCGAGGATCATCACCGTGCCCGCGGCAAAGCCGATCATCAGAACCCGCGTCAGAAGGGCCGCCACCTCGGCGCGATTGCCCGCCCCCGCCGCCTGCGCCGCAAGGCCCGTCGTGCCCATCCGCAGAAAGCCGAAGATCCAGTAGATCGCCTGCAGGATAATCGCGCCGAGGCCCACCGCGCCGATGGGGGCCGCTGCGCCGAGCTGCCCCACGACGCCCGTGTCGACAGCTCCCAGGATGGGGATCGTGGCGTTCGACAGAACGATGGGACCCGCAATCTTCAGGACGCGGGCGTGGGTGATGCTTTGGGGCGCGGGCGCGTCTGCGGCCTCAGCCATCGCGGCGGGGCATCAGGAAATGTGCGGTTGCCATGGCGATGGGCCTGTCGCGGTTGTCCTGCCACGCCTCCGCCATGACCGAGGAATAGCGCCGCCCAGAGCGGGTCACGCGCGCCCGCGCATAGGCATCCCGCGGCAGGCCCGAGCGCAGGTAATCCACGGTGAAATCGATGGTCTTGGGTAGGCGCGGCAGCTCGCCCCGCTCCAGCTCCTCGACCTCGATGGCCCCCGATTCCACATCCTCCCACAGCCATTGATAACTGAGCGTGATGATCGCCGTCATCTCGAGGAAGGCCGCCGTGACCCCGCCATGAATGGCGGGCAGGAACGGATTGCCGATGAGATCGTCCTTGAAGGGCAGGATGCCCGTCAGCTCATCCCCACGCCGGTCGAACCGGATGCCCAGCGTCTGGATATAGGGCACGCCGCCCGCAAGCGCGTGCAGCGCGGCATCCCGGCGCTGCTTGATCTGCTGGACAGGTTCGGGGGGGCGTCGCGCGGCCATCACTTGCCCTCCACGGTGAAGGCGCCGGTGGCGGTGGCCACGGGATTGTCCGCATCGCCATCGACGGCCGTGGCGCGCACGAAGGCCACGTTGCGGGTGATATGGGTGCAATGCGCCTCTGCGGTGATCGTGTCGCCGGGCTTGGCCGCGCGCATGTAATCGATGCGCAGATCGATCGTGGCCGTGCCGCCGGGGGCCGCGGGATGGCTCATCACGGCGGCGCCGCCGCAGGTATCCATCAGCGCCGAGACCGCGCCGCCATGGATCACGCCGGTTTGCGGATCACCTACGAGCCGCGCGTGGTAAGGCATGATGATGCGGGCATAGCCGTCGTCGATTTCCTCGATCTCCATGCCGAGCATCTGCGCATGCGGGATGCTGGCGATGAAGTGCCTGGCGATTTTCGCTTTGTCTGCAACCACGGGGCCCGGCCTTTCAAAATGGTCATTCTGCCTGCGTTATCGGGGTTCGCGCCGCCCGGAACAAGGCCCCTTGTCCCGCGTTGCTGTCTCGGACGGGGCGTGATGCACATCTTCGTGTCTGCGCCCGGGGTTCTGGTTTGCAGGGCCCCCGCCCCTCCCCTAAAGTGCGCGCGAGGAGATCCGTATGGCCGACACCCGTCTGACTTTCAAAGAAATGTGCGCCAAGTTCGACGTCACGCCGCGGACGCTGCGCTATTACGAATATATCGAGCTTCTCACGCCCGACCGCGAAGGCCGGTCGCGGTTCTACGGCCCGCGGGAAGTGGCGCGCATGACGCTGATCCTGCGGGGGCGGAAATTCGGCTTCCAGTTGGAAGACATTCGCCAGTGGCTGCTGATCTACGAGAAGGAAGGCACCGAGGCGCAGATGCGCACCTGGATCGAGATGGCCGACCGCCAGCTGGGCGAGTTGGCCGAACAGCGCGAGCAGCTCGATGAGGCCATGGCGGAGCTGAAGGGGCTGCGCGACGATACCGAAGCGGCGCTGAAGGGCTAAGACAGCCCCGCGCGGCACGCGGATCGCACCCCGAAGCCGATTGCAAAAATTACCCTGACCCTAGGTAAATATTGCCTGATCTTACGTCAGGCAAAAAGTGACGTGACGTACACATTACGTCAACGTCAAGCACTGTTGTAGGAATCGATCATCCACCCTTAATCCGCCGTATCCGAACCGGCAGAGATTGACGATGACATGACCGAAGACCGTACCATGACGATCCGCGAGATGTGTGACGCGTTCGATGTGACGCCCCGCACACTGCGCTTCTACGAGGCCAAGGAACTCCTCTACCCGATCCGTGAAGGGCAGAAACGGCTCTTTACCCGGCGCGACCGCGCGCGGCTCAAGCTGATCCTGCGCGGCAAGCGCTTCGGCTTCAGCCTCGAGGAAATCCGCCAGCTTCTGGACCTCTACGACATGGGCGATCAGCAGCGCACCCAGCTCGCCCGCACCTACGAGATCGCGCAGGACCGCCTGAACGACATGATCTCGCAGCGCGACGAGCTGAACGAGGCCATCGCCGAGCTCGAGGATCAGATGCGCTGGGGCGAAAAGATGCTGGCCTCCATGGGCCAGTCGAAAAAAGCCGCCGAATAACGCGTTCGGCAGACCAGAGACCGACAGACTACCGACAAGGGAGACATCTCATGCCTGTCTATTCCGCTCCGACCAAAGACATGATCTTCGTGCTCGACGAGGTCCTGAAGACCTCCGAGGCCGGCATCCCCGGCTACGAGGATCTCGACCGCGACACGCTGCAGGCCATCCTCGAGGAAGCAGGCAAGCTTGCCGAGAACGTGCTCGCGCCCCTGAACCGCGTCGGCGACGAGGAAGGCTGCACGCTGGAAAACGGCGTCGTGCGCACGCCCAAGGGCTTCAAGGACGCCTATGACCAGATGCGCGAAGGCGGCTGGATCGGGCTCGATTGCGACCCCGAATATGGCGGACAGGGCATGCCCTACCTCATCAACTCCGCCGTGGGCGAGATGTGGGTGTCCTCGAACATGGCCTTCAACATGTATCAGGGCCTGAGCCACGGCGCCTACAACGCCATCCACACCCATGGTTCGGACGAGCAGAAGGCGACCTATCTGCCGAAGATGGTCGAAGGGTCGTGGTCCGGCACCATGAACCTCACCGAGCCCCATTGCGGCACCGATCTGGGCCTCATCCGCACCAAGGCGGAACCGCAGGACGACGGCAGCTACGCGATCACCGGCCAGAAGATCTGGATCTCGGCGGGCGAGCATGACCTGACGGACAACATCATCCACCTCGTGCTGGCCAAGATCCCCGGCGGCCCCGAGGGCGTGAAGGGCATCTCGCTCTTCATCGTGCCGAAGTTCCTGGTGAACGAGGATGGCAGCCTTGGTGATCGCAATTCGCTTTCCTGTGGTGGCCTCGAAGAGAAGATGGGCATCCACGGCAACGCCACCTGCGTCATGAACTATGACGGTGCGAAGGGCTTCTTGATCGGTGAGATGCACAAGGGCATGCGCGCGATGTTCACCATGATGAACGAAGCGCGTCTCGGCGTGGGCCTGCAGGGTTACGCGCAGGGCGCCGTGGCCTACCAGAACGCGCTCGCCTTCGCGCAGGACCGTCTGCAGGGCCGTGCCGTCACCGGCGTCGAGGCGCCCGACAAGCCCGCCGATCCGATCATCGTGCACCCCGATGTGCGCCGGAACTTGTTGCACCAGAAAAGCTTCGTCGAGGGCGCGCGCGCCTTCACCTTTTGGGGCGCTTTGCTGATCGACCGCGCGCATCGCAACGACGATGCCGCCGCCGAAGGCCTGATCTCGCTCCTGACGCCGGTGCTGAAGGGCTTCCTGACCGACAAGGGCTTCGAGACCACGGTCCTGGCGCAGCAGACGCTCGGCGGCTCGGGCTTCACCAAGGAATGGGGTCTTGAGCAGTTCGTCCGCGACGCGCGCATCACCATGATCTACGAAGGCACGAACGGCATCCAGTCGCTCGACCTCGTGGGTCGGAAGCTGGGCCAGGATGGCGGCAAGCACGTCATGGCGTTCTTCGAGATGGTCAAGGACTTCATCAAGGAAAACAAGGGCCAGGACGAGGCGTTCGATCGGGACTTCATCGAGCCCCTGAAGAAGGCGTCGAAGGACCTGCAGCAGGCGGGCATGTACTTCATGCAGAACGGCATGAAGAACCCCAACAACGCACTGTCGGGCTCCTATGACTTCATGCACCTCTTCGGCCATGTCTGCCTTGGCCTGATGTGGGCACGCATGGGTCTCGCGGCCAAGACGGCGCTCGCGGAAGGCGCCTCCGACGAGGCCTTCTACAAGACCAAGATCGCCACGGGCCGCTACTACATGGCGCGCCAGCTGCCCGCGACCGCGACCCACCTCGCCCGGATCGAATCCGGCGCCGAGACGGTCATGGAACTGGACGCGGCGAACTTCTGAGGCGACGGTGGGCGGAAACGCCCACCGCATTCACCTGCCCGGAGGACCCGATGCCGAAACGCTTCCGCCTGACCCGCCGCTTCCCCGTCGCCATGACGGAGGACGGCTACCGCAGGCTGAAGCGGTTCGCCTCCGAGGCGGGGCTCGACGAAGGCGAAGCCCTGAGCTTCCTATTCGAGAATTTCGACAGCATCACCGACGACGAGGCGCTGCCCCACCGGCTGCGCCTTTTCAATGCGGAGCTCGACGCCCGCAAGCGCTGACCATCTGACCTTTGGGAGGAGGAATGATGACCATGACCCCCGATCACAGCCCCGCGCGGACCGCCAAGACGCGGAACGGAGCGGCGACATGACCATTCAGCTTCACTGCTTCGGCGAGAGCGGCAATGCCTACAAGGCGGCCCTCGCCCTCGAACTTTCCGGCCTCGACTGGGAGCCGGTCTTCGTCGATTTCTTCGGCGGCGCGACCCGCAGCGAGGATTACCGCCGCGACCTGAACCCGATGGGCGAGGCCCCCGTGATGGTGGACGGCGACGTCAAGCTGACCCAATCGGGCGTGATCCAGATGTATGTGACCGAAAAGACCGGCAAGTTCGGCGGTGCGACGCCAAACCAGGCCCGTGAGGTCATGCGCTGGGTGTTCTGGGACAATCACAAGCTGTCATCCCAGGCGGGCATGACGCGGTTCCTGATGAACTTCCTGCCCGAGGAGAAGCGCCCGCAGCCGGTGATCGACTTCATGCAAGGCAGGCTCAAGGCCGCCTATGCGACGCTCGATGCGCATCTTTCGGGGCGCGACTGGATCGTGGGCGACGGCGTCACCAATGCCGATCTGAGCTGCTGCGGCTATCTCTACTACCCCGAACCCTTCGGCTTCGACCGCAAGGATTGGCCCAATATCGACGCCTGGCTCACGCGCCTGTCGCAGCAGCCCGGCTGGAAGTCGCCATATGAATTGATGCCCGGCAGCCCTGCCGACCGGGTGTGATCCGATCCGCCCCTGACGTCGCGACGTTTACGTAAACCGCCGTCACGTCACTCTTGAAGACATCCCCCCTGCCCCTCCACATCAGGGGCAAGATCCGAAAAAGTTTGTCAAAGGACGACCCATGACCGACGCTTATATCTATGACGCGATCCGCACACCGCGTGGCAAAGGCCGCAAGGACGGCGCCCTGCACGAGGTGACCTCTGCCCGCCTGTCGGCGCAGGTGCTGAACAACCTCAAGGAGCGCAACAACCTCGAAGGCCATGCGGTCGAGGACGTGATCTGGGGCAACGTCACGCAAGTGGGCGAACAGGGCGGCTGCCTGGCGCGCACCGCCGTTCTGGCGTCGGATCTCGACGAGTCGATCCCGGGCCTTGCGATCAACCGCTTCTGCGCCTCCGGCATGGAAGCGGTGAACCTCGCGGCAAACCAGGTCCGTGGCGGCGCAGGCGAGGCCTATATCGCGGGCGGCGTCGAGATGATGGGCCGCGTGGCGATGGGTTCGGACGGGGCGGCCATCGCCGTCGATCCCTCCATCGCGATGGAAAGCTATTTCGTGCCGCAGGGCATTTCTGCCGATATCATCGCCACCGAATACGGCTTCTCGCGCGACGATGCCGATGCCTTCGCGGTCGAAAGCCAGAAACGTGCTGCGGCGGCTTGGGAAGACGGCCGGTTCGCCAAGTCCATCGTGACCGTGCGCGACCAGAATGGCCTGCCGATCCTCGACCATGACGAATACATGCGCCCCGGCACCGACATGCAGTCGCTGGGCGGGCTCAAGGCATCGTTCAAGGATATGGGCGAGATGATGCCGGGCTTCGACAAGGTGGCGCTCCTGAAGTACCCCCATCTCGAGAAGATCAACCACATCCACCACGCGGGCAATTCATCCGGCATCGTGGACGGGGCTGCGGGCGTTCTGATCGCGTCCAAGGAATGGGGTGAGAAGCACGGCCTGAAGCCCCGCGCGCGCATCCGCGCCACCGCGAAGATCGGCACCGATCCGACCATCATGCTGACGGGTCCCGTCCCGGTGACCGAGAAGATCCTCAAGGATCACGGCATGGAGATTGGCGATATCGACCTCTTCGAGGTGAACGAGGCGTTCTCGTCCGTGGTGCTGCGCTTCATGCAGGCCTTCGATGTAGACCACTCCAAGCTGAACGTGAACGGCGGCTCCATCGCCATGGGCCACCCGCTGGGGGCCACCGGCGCGATCATCATCGGCACGCTGCTCGATGAGCTGGAGCGTTCGGACAAGGAAACCGGCCTCGCCACGCTTTGCATCGCATCCGGAATGGGTGCGGCCACGATCATCGAGCGCGTGTAAGCGCGGCCCGACAGGAGACCTGAGATATGACCGATTTCACGATGGACAAAGGCGCCGACGGCGTCGCTCTCATCACCTGGGACTGCCCGGGCAAGACCATGAACGTGCTTTCCATCGATGCCGCCCTGCATCTCGAAAGCCTGATCGACGACGCGCTCGCGGATGATGCCGTGAAGGGCATCGTCATCACCTCCGGCAAGGACAGCTTCGCCGCGGGCATGGACCTGAACGTCATCGCCGCGATGAAGGCCGAGGCCGGGGACAATGCCGCCGAGGGCCTCTTCAACGGCATCATGTCGCTGCACAAGGCGCTGCGAAAGATCGAACTGGCGGGCATGGACCCCAAGACCCAGAAGGGTGGCAAGCCCATCGCGGCGGCCCTGCCCGGCACCGCGCTTGGCATCGGGCTCGAGCTTCCGCTGGCGTGTCACCGCATCTTCGTTACGCCCGATCCCAAGGCCAAGATCGGCCTGCCCGAGATCATGGTCGGCATCTTCCCGGGCGCCGGCGGCACCACGCGCCTCGTGCGCAAGATGGGCGCGATGGCGGCCTCGCCCTTCCTGCTGGAAGGCAAGCTTTCCGATCCGATGAAGGCCAAGGCCGCAGGTCTCGTGGACGAAGTCGTGGCCGATCCGGTCGCGGCGGCGAAGGAATGGGTTCTGCAGGCGGGCGATGCGGATATCGTGAAACCCTGGGACGCCAAGGGCTACAAGATGCCCGGCGGCGCGCCCTATCATCCCGCGGGCTTCATGACCTTCGTCGGCGCCTCCGCGATGGTGCACGGCAAGACCAAGGGCGTCTATCCGGCGGCCAAGGCGCTGCTGTCGGCGGTCTATGAAGGCGCGCTCGTGCCCTTCGACACCGCGCTCAAGATCGAGGCGCGCTGGTTCACCAACGTGCTGATGAACCCGTCGTCGTCCGCGATGATCCGGTCGCTCTTCATCAACAAGGGCGCGCTCGAGAAGGGGGCTGTCCGGCCTGAGGGCGTCGACGACCAGTCGGTGAAGAAAGTGGGCGTCTTGGGTGCCGGCATGATGGGTGCGGGCATTTCCCTCGTCTCGGCCATGGCCGGGATCGAGGTCGTGCTGATCGACCAGAAGCAGGAGGCCGCGGACAAGGGCAAGGCCTATACCGAGGCCTATCTCGATCAGGGCATCAAGAAGAAGAAGGTCGACGAGGCCAAGAAGGAAAAGGTTCTGGGCTTGATCAATGCGACCACGGATTACGCCGCCCTTGAGGGCTGTGATCTGATCATCGAGGCCGTCTTCGAGGACCCGAAGATCAAGGCCGAAGTGACCGCGAAGGTCGAAGCGGTGATCGGGGAAGACTGCATCTTTGCCACCAACACCTCCACCCTGCCGATCTCGGACCTCGCGAAGGCCTCGAAGCGGCCTGAGCAGTTCATCGGCATCCACTTCTTCTCGCCCGTCGAGAAGATGATGCTGGTGGAGATCATCAAGGGCAAGGAAACCGGCGACCGCGCGGTGGCCAAGTCGCTCGATTACGTGCGCCAGATCCGCAAGACGCCCATCGTGGTGAACGACGCGCGCTTCTTCTACGCCAATCGCTGCATCATTCCCTACATCAACGAAGGCATCCGCATGGTGTCCGAGGGCGTAGCACCCGCGCTTATCGAGAATGCCGCGAAGATGGTGGGGATGCCCTTGGGGCCGCTGCAGCTGGTGGACGAGACCTCCATCGATCTCGGCGCCAAGATCGCACGCGCGACGAAGGCCGCCATGGGCGACGAGTACCCCGATGAGGCGGTGGACGAGGTCATCTTCTGGATGGAAGGCGAAGGGCGTCTGGGTCGAAAGGCAAACGCGGGCTTCTACGCCTATGACGAGAAGGGCAAACGCCAGGGCTTCTGGGACGGCCTCGCCGCCAAGTACCCGGTGGTCGAAGACCAGCCCGAGCTGGCCGATGTGCAGCACCGGCTTCTCTTCGCGCAGGCGCTGGAAGCGGTGCGTGCGCTGGAGGACGGAGTTCTGATGGACATCCGCGAAGGCGATGTGGGCGCGATCCTGGGCTGGGGCTTTGCGCCCTGGTCGGGCGGCCCGCTCTCCTGGCTCGACATCCTGGGCGCGCCTTACGCGGCAGAGCGCTGCGATCAGCTGACCGAAGCCTTCGGTGATCGCTTTGCCTGCCCCGCGCTGCTGCGCGAGATGGCGGAGAAGAACCAGAGCTTCTACGGACGCTTCGCCCCGGCGGCGGAGGCGGCCTAAACCGCGTGATCTGAATGTGCAGCCTTTGGCTGCGCATGTCTGGCCCGGTGATCCCTTGGATCACCGGGCTGTTTTTTGCGTTTTATCGGAAAGGTGAAGCGCAAGTGGAGCGCCTGCCATGGAGAGGGCGGCGCGGGCCCCGGCTGCGGGGTCCGCTATGAGGCAAAGGACGTCACGCGGATCAGAAGAGGCTGCCTTGTTCGGGCGGTTTCGCCTTTGGTTTCGATTTCGGGGCCGTGCCGCCAAGGCGCAGCGTCCCGTCCTGGAACTCGATCTCGAGCCCGCTTGCGGCTTCTGCGGCGGCCTTGGTCGTCGTCACCTGGCCGTCTCCGCGCACAACCGCGTAGCCGCGCGCGAGCGTCGCCTTGTAGCTCAGCGTCTCGTTGAGCCGCGCCACCGCGTCGAGCCGGTCGCGCTCCGTCCTGAGGCGCGTCTTTTGCGTGGTCTCAAGCTGGGCGGTGAGCGCGTCGAGGCGGGTGCGCGCCTCCGACACGCGAGCCGCGATGGGATCGATCCTGAGCCGGTCCGTGCGGCGGCCCAGCGCCTCGCGCTTTGTCGTGGTCAAGCGCGCCAAGGCCGGATCGAGCCGCGCGCCCCAGCTCTCCAGCATGCGCCGCGCCTCGGCACTGCGCGCGCGCAGGCTCGACGGGCGCAGCGCGCCAGCCGTCTCGGACAATGTCACGCGCCGCGTCTGCACCCCGCGTATGAGCGCGGCAGGCAGCCGGTCCGAGGCCGTATCAAGCCGCTGGCGCGCCGTCTCCAGAAGGGTCTCGGGGCGCGGCAGAGCCCGGGCCAGATCGCCCACACGCTGCGCCCTGAGTTCCAGCCGCTGACTCACCGCCCGGCTGAGGCGCGCCTGCATCTCGTCCGACCAGACCAGAAGATCGCGCCGCACCGGCACCGCCATCTCGGCCGCCGCCGTGGGTGTGGGCGCGCGCCGGTCAGCGGCGAAATCGATGAGCGTCGTGTCCGTCTCGTGCCCCACGGCCGAAATGAGCGGGATGTCGGACGCCGCCGCCGCGCGCACCACCGCTTCCTCGTTGAAGCCCCACAGATCCTCGACCGAGCCGCCGCCCCGCGCCACGATCAGAACATCGGGCCGGGGCAGCGCGCCGCCGGGTGTGAGCGCGTTGAAGCCCTGGATCGCACGCGCCACCTCGGGCGCACAGGCCTGGCCCTGCACCGCCACCGGCCAGATCAGCACCTTGCGCGGAAACCGGTCGCGCAGCCGGTGCAGGATGTCGCGGATCACGGCACCCGAGGGCGAAGTCACAACGCCGATCACCTCGGGCAGGAAGGGAATGGGCTGCTTTCGCCCCTCGTCGAAGAGCCCCTCGCCCGCGAGCATCTTGCGCCGCTTCTCCAGCATCGCCATCAGCGCGCCCATGCCTGCAGGTCGGATCTCCTCGATCACCACCTGGTACTTCGACTGGCCCGGGAAGGTCGTCAGACGACCGATGGCGATCACCTCCATGCCTTCCTCGGGCTGGGTGTCCTGGCGCGCGGCGACCCCTTTCCACATCACGCCCGAAATGACCGAGCGGTCGTCCTTGAGATCGAGATAGACATGCCCCGAGCGCGGCCGCGAGACGCGCCCGACCTCGCCCCGGATGCGCACATGGCCGAACTCGCCCTCGATGACGCGCTTCACCGCGCCCGAGATCTCCGAGACGGTGAATTCGGGTGTGTTGCCGGTCTCGTCGCCCTCGATCAGATCCATCGCCTGCCTCGCTTGTGTCTTGCCCGGCACGATCCTAGAACGCGGGGCAGCGCGGGACAATCGGAAGGGCCGGATCGTGAACATCCTTATCTTGGGCGGCGGCGGACGCGAGCATGCGCTGGCCTGGGCCGTGATGCAGAACCCCAAATGCGACAAGCTGATCGTGGCGCCGGGCAATGCCGGAATCGCCGAGATCGCCACCTGCGCCACGCTCGACATCGAGGATGGCGGCGCGGTGTGCGAATTTGCGGGCGAGAACGCGATCGATCTCGTGATCATCGGACCCGAAGCGCCCCTGGCCGCGGGCGTCGCGGATGCCCTGCGCGAGGCGCGCATTCCGGTCTTCGGGCCAGGCCGGGCAGCAGCGGAACTCGAGGCGTCGAAAGCGTTCACCAAGGCCATCTGCGATTCCTGCGGAGCCCCAACCGCCGCCTATGCGCATTTCAGCGACCATGACGCCGCGCGTGCCTACGTTCAGGCGCAAACCCTGCCCATCGTGATCAAGGCGGACGGCCTGGCCGCAGGCAAGGGGGTGGTGATTGCAGAGACCCTGCCCGAGGCCGAAGCCGCCCTTGATGACATGTTCGGCGGGGCCTTTGGGGAGGCGGGCGCCGAAGTCGTGATCGAGGAATTCATGCAGGGCGAGGAAGCCTCCTTCTTCGTGCTGGTCGATGGCACGGATGTGCTGCCCATCGGCACGGCGCAGGACCACAAGCGCGTCGGCGAAGGCGATACCGGCCCCAATACGGGCGGGATGGGCGCCTATTCCCCGGCCCCGATCATGACCCCCGACGTGACCGAAGCCGCGCTTGAGCGGATCATCCGCCCCACGGTGGCGGAAATGGCCCGTCGCGGCACGCCCTATCATGGCGTGCTATATGCCGGCCTGATGATCTCGGACGGCCAGCCGCGATTGGTCGAATACAATGTCCGCTTCGGCGATCCCGAAACGCAGGTCCTGATGATGCGGCTCGGCGCGCAGGCGCTCGATGTCATGCAGGCCTGTGCGGAGGGCCGCCTGTCCGATCACGATGTGACCTGGGCCGACGATCACGCGATGACGGTGGTCCTCGCGGCGAAAGGCTATCCCGGCGCCTACACGAAAGGCACGGCCATCGGCGGGCTCGAAGCCCTGCCCGAGGACAGCTTCCACATGACCTTTCATGCGGGCACCGCAAGGAAGGACGGGAAAACCGTGGCATCAGGCGGCCGCGTCCTGAACGCGACAGCCCGCGGCGCGACCCTGTCGGAGGCGCGGGACCGTGCCTATGCGCTTGTCGACGCGATCGATTGGGAAGACGGGTTCTGCCGCCGCGATATCGGCTGGCGCGCGCTTGCAGACAGCGACGGCTAAGGCGCGGCGCGGCGTCCTTCCGACGCTTTAGCGGACCCCGCATTCAGGCCCCGCCCTGCTTTTCATCAAAAGCGCCCCCTCTTGCGCTTCACCTTTCCGGAAACACGCGCAGGGGTTTGGGGGCAAAAAGCCCCCAACTGCCTGATGATCGGAACGATCAGCGGGCCAGACATGCGCAAGGCCCCAAGGGGCCTTGCACCGCTGGATCAGAGGGTCAGGATCGTAGAGCCTGTGGTCTTTCGCGCCTCGAGCGTCCGATGCGCATCCGCCACATCCTCGAGCGCGAAGCGTTGATCGATGCGGATCTTCACCGCGCCGCTTTCCACCTTGTCGAAGAGCATGGCCGCCATCTCCTGGCAGGTTGCGTGATCGGCGATATGCGTGAAGAGCGTCGGGCGTGTGATCTTGAGCGAACCCTTGGGGCCCAGCTCGCCGATATTGAACGGCGGGACCGGACCCGAGGCATTGCCGAAGGAGATCATCATGCCCAAGGGGCGCAGCGAGTTCAGAGAGCCTTCGAACGTGTCGGCGCCCACCGCATCCATGACCACATGCACACCCTTGCCGTCCGTCAGCTCCTGCACCTTGGCCGCCCAGTCGCCATCGCGGTAATTGATGCAGGCATCCGCGCCGTGATCGAGCGCAAGCTGGCACTTTTCATCCGTGCCCGCCGTGCCGATCAGGCGGATGCCCTCGGACTTGGCCCATTGGCAGGCGATGAGGCCCACGCCGCCTGCCGCCGCGTGAAAGAGCACGGTGTCGCCTTTCGCAATCGGGGTGGTGCGATGAAACAGGTATTGCGTGGTCAGCCCCTGCAACATCATCGCGGCACCGGTGTCGAAATCGATGCCGTCGGGCAGCTTGCAGACCTGTGCCGCGGGCATGACGCGCGCTTCGCAATAGGCGCCCGGCGGCTGTGCTGCATAGGCCGCGCGGTCGCCCTCTTTCAGATGCGTCACACCCTCGCCCACCGCCTCGATCACGCCTGCGGCTTCCATGCCCAGCGCCTGCGGCAGCTGCATCGGGTAGAGCCCGGTGCGCTGATAGACATCGATGAAGTTGAGGCCCGCCGCCTCGTGTCGGATCCGCACCTCGCCCGGACCGGGATCGCCCACCTCGCGGTCCACGACCTTGAAGACCTCGGGGCCCCCATGTTCCTCGATGATCACTGTCCGCGCCATGTCACGTCTCCCCTTTGTCTTTCAGAATTTCGATCCCGACCGCCTGTTCGGAAAAGGCCAGGAACCTGTATGCGCCGTCAGGTAGCACCTCCTGCAGCGCTTTCCATTCGTGATGTCGCCAGCCCGGATAGCCGTAAAGCTCGTCGAACAACAAGACGGTCCCGCGCACGAGCCGCGGACGCAGCGCCTCCAGCACGAAGCGCGTGGGCGTGTAGGTGTCGAGATCGAGATGCGCGAAGAGGATCGGGGCGCTCCCCTGATCCGCAAGCCAGCCCGGCACGGTGTCCTGCACCCAGCCCTTCACCAGCCGAACATTGGCGGCCACTTCCGGCAATTGACCACGCAGCGTGAAGCGCCCCGCTTGCCCGCCCTTGGCGTGACCGGTCCAGTCCTCTTCCAGCCCCTCGAAACTGTCGAAGCCCCAGATGATGGCGTCCGGCAATTGCTTGGCAAAGAGGTTCACGCCGTGCCCGCGCCAGACGCCGAACTCGGCGAAAAGCCCGTCCGCGCCACGCCGCGCCACGGCCTGTGCGAGGCAATATTTCCGGATTTGCCGCTTTTCGGAAAACAGCATCGCGCCCGACATGGCCTCGCGGAAGGTCTCGAAACTGTCCTGCACGGACCACTCGACCAGAAGATCGAGCGGGCTCCGCTGCGGCCCCTCCTCGCCCATGTCAGCCGCCGACCTTCAGGACGATCTTCCCGATATGACCCGAGCCCTCCATCCGCGCATGGGCCGCTACGGCCTCCGCCAGCGGAAACTCCGAATCCATCACCGGTCCGATCCGGCCTGCGTCGAGAAGCGGCCAGACCTCGCGGCTGAGCGCCTCTGCGATCCGCGCCTTGGCGAGATCCGATTGCGGGCGCAGGGTCGAGCCCGTGATCGTCAGCCGCCGGGTCATGACCTGCGCGAAGTTCATCTCGACCTTGGGGCCTCCCAGAAAGGCGATCTGCACAAGCCGACCGTCATCCGCGAGCGCCTTGATGTTGCGCGGGATGTAATCGCCGCCGACCATGTCGAGGATCAGATCCGCGCCGCCCTCCGCGCGCAGCACTTGCACGAAATCCTCTTCGCGATAATTGATCGCGCGCTCGGCCCCGAGATCGAGACAGGCCTGGCACTTGTCGGCAGAGCCTGCGGTGGCAAAGACCCGCGCGCCCATCTGGCGGGCAAGCTGAATGGCCGTGGTGCCGATGCCGGACGATCCGCCATGAACGAGGAAGCGTTCCCCGCCCTGGAGGTTGCCGCGCTGGAACACGTTCGACCAGACGGTGAAATATGTCTCCGGCAGGCAGGCCGCTTCCTTCAACCCGAGCCCTTCAGGCACGGGCAGGCAATGCGCGGCCTGCGTCACGGCATATTCGGCATATCCGCCGCCGGGCAGAAGCGCACAGACCTGATCGCCCAAGGCCACGCCCTCGGCGCCCGGGCCCATCGCCACGACCTCGCCCGAGGCCTCGAGTCCTGGCAGGTCGGACGCATCGGGCGGCGGGTCATACATGCCCGCACGCTGCAACGCATCGGGCCGGTTCACCCCGGCATAGGCGATCTTCAGAAGCACCTGACCATGGCCCGGCTCGGGCCGGGGCCGCGTGACCGGGGTCAGGACCTCTGGGCCGCCGGCCTTTGCGATCTCAACCGCGCGCATCGTCTCTGTCATCGTCATCTCCCGTCGGTGTCGGCCGACCTTGGCCTTTGCCCGCGCCGGAGACAAGCCGCCCATCCGGCGATTGCCCTTGGCCGCGCATCCGCTAGAACGGCAAGCATGATGATGATGCTTTCCTTCGCGGCGAACCTCGCAATTGGCCTTCTGGCACTTTGGGGCCTGTGGCGCGGCGTGCCGGACATGCGCGGTGCGCTTGGCCCGGACAGCCCGTCGCGGCGGCTCCTGGCGGCGATCCTCGCCACGCTGGTCTGCGCCTCGATCGCAGGGCTCGGACGGCCCGACAAGGCCGCTGAAATCGCCCATACGCTTTTCCCGCTGCAGATCCTCGCGACGCTGATCGCGCTGCCGCTACTGGGCCTCAAGGCGCGGGCCGCGCAGATCGCGGGCGCATTGGCCCTTCTTCACCTCGTGACGATGGTGACGCTTTACAGCTGAGCGTCGCTCTCGCGCTGGCCCGGCACGTCGTCCCGACGCTTCGGCGCCTTGATCGCGGAGGCCAGCTGCGCAGGCCCCGCCATCAGCTTCGACAGAAGCGGATTGTCGCGGAAGACCGATTTGGCCTTCTCGATCTGCATCACGTCGTTGATCCGCCGGTCGAGGAATTCCCAGGTCGCCTGGTTGTCGATCGAATCGTCGCCCAGCCAGAAGAGCACGGTGGCCGAATAAACACCCGAGAGCGTCGCGCGCTTCGTATACCAGTTCAGATCGTCGGAATTGTCGCCAAGCGCGGTCCAGATCGCATCCGCGGTGCCCCAGATCGCGCGCGCCCCGTCCGGCGCATAGGGCGGCAGCGAGAAGAGCGTGGTGCCCCGGCGCACTGCCTCGCGATCCTCCGCAACCTCGATCCGGGTGCGCACGGCAAAGGCCACCCTGTCGCGGAAGCGGATGTTCGACAGGTCCGCTTCCTTCAGCTTTTCCACCATTTGCGCGTCGCCCCGGCGGTGAAAGGCCAGCGCCAGATCGACCGCGCCGCGCGGGAAGAGCGCCTTGGCAACGGTCGGCGAGACATCGGCGTCGGCAATCGCCGCGCGAAAGGTGGTCTCCGTCCAGCCATCGAACGGCACATGCATCAATGCCGCGTCGATCAGTTTTTCGGTCGGATCGTCTTGCAGATTGTCTTGCATGATCGGGGCCTCCGGGGCTGGTTCGGTGTCCTATGGACAAGATAGGAGCGCTTTGCTATACGGCCACCTCCTGCAAATATTGCAACTCAATCTAGGAAGGTGGTGACAACCACATGCAGGTTAGTGTTCGCGACAACAACGTCGATCAGGCGCTTCGTGCCCTGAAAAAGAAGCTGCAGCGCGAGGGCGTGTTCCGTGAAATGAAGCTTCGGCAGCATTTCGAGAAACCGTCCGAGAAGAAAGCGCGCGAGAAGGCTGAAGCGATCCGCCGTGCGCGCAAGCTGGCGCGCAAGAAGGCGCAGCGCGAAGGCATGATGTAAGCTTTTGGACACTTGGCAGCGCAAGCTGCCGGTTCAGACGACCCCCGTCGGTAAAACCGGTCGGGGGTTTGTCGTTTTTGAGGCCTGGCATTTGGGCACGCCGTGCTCCGCAAAGGGGTTTGCGCGTGTGGGACCCCGTGATCGGATCGCCGCGTGCCGCGGCGACCCGCTGGAGGCTCTGCCTCCAGACCTCCGGAGGTATTTATGGTCCGGTCGAGACAGGGGCGCGGTGCGACGTCCTCAGCGTGCGTGCTCGAGGATCATGTCGGAGGCCTTCTCGGCGATCATCACCGTGGGCGCGTTGGTGTTGCCCGAGGTGATCGTCGGCATCACGCTCGCATCCACGACGCGCAAACCGCCGATCCCGCGGAGCCGCAGCGCGCCATCCACAGGGGCCGCGTCATCGCTGCCCATGCGTACCGTGCCCACCGGGTGGAAGATCGTCGTGCCGATATCGCCTGCCGCGCGCGCGAGCTCCGCGTCGGTCTCGAAGCCCGTGCCCGGTTTCATCTCCTCGGGCGCGTAGTGCGCAAGCGCAGGCTGCGCCATGATCCGGCGGGTGAGCCGGATCGCGTCGGCAGCCACGCGGCGGTCCCCCTCGGTCGAGAGGTAATTCGGCGCGATATCTGGAGAGGCGCGGAAATCCGGCGAGGTCAGCCGCACCGCGCCCCGGCTTTCGGGCCTGAGATTGCAGACGCTCGCGGTCATGGCGGGAAAATCGTGCAAGGGCTCCCCGAAGGCTCCGAGCGACAGGGGTTGCACGTGATATTCCAGATCCGGCGTTGCGAGATCCGGTCGGGACTTGGCAAATGCGCCCAACTGCGAAGGCGCCATCGACATCGGCCCCGAGCGGGTCAGCGCGTATTCCAGCCCGATCCGGGCCTTGCCCAGCAGCGTGCTGGCCAGCGTGTTCAGCGTCTTGGCGCCGGTCAGCCGCCAGGAACAGCGGATCTGCAGATGGTCCTGCAGATTGCCACCGATCGCCGGGATATCGCGCAGCACGTCGATGCCGTGATCCGCCAGATGCGCCGCAGGCCCCAGCCCAGAGAGTTGCAGGATATGCGGCGAGCCGATGGCACCGGCGCATAGGATGACCTCGGCCCGCGCCGTCGCGGTGCAGTCTGTGCCGTTCTGCTCGAAGACAACGCCGGTCGCGCGGCCCTCCTCGATCACCAGCCGCTTGACCTGCGCGTCCGTTTCCACCCGGAGCCGCCCCTCGGGCGCGCCTTTCAGGAAGGCCTTGGCCATGGAGACCCGCCAGCCGCGCTTCTGGCTCACGCGGAAATAGCCGACGCCCTCGTTGTTGCCGGTGTTGAAATCGGCCACTTTCGGGATGCCTGCCTCGGCCGCGGCCTCCATCCAATCGTCGAGCACGGTCCAGGACAGGCGCTGGTTCTCGATCCGCCAGGGCCCGCCTGCACCGTGATGTTCGCTTTCGCCGTCGACGTAATCCTCGCTGCGTTTGAAATAGGGCAGCACGTCGTCCCAGCCCCAGCCGGCAAGGCCCATCTGGCGCCAGCCGTCATAATCGGCCGCCTGCCCGCGCAGATAGAGCATGCCGTTGATCGCCGAGCAGCCGCCCAGGATGCGCCCCCGCGGATAGAGGAGCGCGCGGCCGTTCAGGCCCGGCTCTTCCCGGGTCTTGAACATCCAGTCGGTGCGCGGATTGCCGATGCAATAAAGGTATCCCATCGGGATATGCACCCAGTGATAATTGTCGCGCCCGCCCGCTTCCAGAAGCGTCACCCGGTGGCCTGCATCCGCCAGCCTGCGCGCCACGACACAGCCCGCACTCCCGGCCCCGACGACCACGTAATCCGTTTCAATCCGCATAACGATCCTCCCGGCATAGAGATGTGCCGGATCGGCGCGTGGCGAACAAGGCAGGCAGACAGAAAAACGCCCCGCCCGGTGGACCAGACGGGGCGCTAGAGGGTGCTTTTGCCTTGGGCGTTACTCGGCGGGTGCCGCCTGGGCCGAGGGTGGAGGCGTCGGATCCGCGCCGTAAAGCTCACCCGGCAATTCGTTCGGCATGGCGTGATCCGCCTCGTCGTCGTTCCGGTACTGCTTGTTGTGCCGGTAGACGATCAGGGGATCCCAGCGCAGCGCCTTCACGAGTCCGATCAGGATCAGGAAGACGATGATCGCGAAGGGAAAGCCCGCAACGACTGCCGCGGCTTGCAAAGCGGACAGGCCGCCTGCCAGCAGGAGCACCGAGGCCACGGCACCTTCGGAGATCGCCCAGAAGATCCGCTGCACCTTGGGCGGGTTGGGATCGCCGCCCGCGGTCAGCATGTCGATCACGAAGGAGCCCGAGTCCGACGAGGTGACGAACCACAGCACGATCAGGACGATCGCGAAGCCCGAGGTCAGTTCGGCCATCGGGAAATAGTCCAGGAGCACGAACATCGCGTCGCCATAGGAGTTGCGTGTGGCTTCGACCAGCGCGGGATCGCCCGAAAGCGAGATCGACAACGCGGTGCCGCCGAAGGCGCAGAACCAGAAGAACATGATCGAGGCCGGGATCAACATGACCCCCACGAGGAACTCCCGGATCGTGCGCCCGCGGCTGATGCGCGCCACGAAGACGCCGACGAAGGGCGCCCAACTGACCCACCAGGCCCAGTAGAAGATGGTCCAGCCATTTTGCCAAGTGCCGCCATCGGTCCAGGCCTCCGACCAGGTGCCCCAGAACACGAGATCGCGCACGTAAGCGCCGTAGCTCTGCACGAATGTGTCGAAGATGAAGAGCGTGGGCCCGACGATTACCATGAAGACCAGAAACAGAAGGCTCAGCAGGATGTTGATCGACGACAGCCGCTTGATGCCGCCATCAAGACCCGCCACCACCGAGATCGTCGCCATCGCGGTGATGAAGGCGATGACGAGAATCTGCACCGTGACGCTCTGCTCGATCCCGAAGACCGTGCCGAGGCCGGAATTGATCTGCATCGCGCCAAGCCCAAGCGAGGTGACGATGCCGAACATCGTGCCGAAGACCGCAAGGATGTCGACAACATCACCCCAGAACCCGAAGATCTTGTCGCCCAGAAGCGGATAGAGCGCCGAGCGGATCGTCAGCGGCAGGCCCTTGCGGAAGTGGAAATAGGCAAGGCTCAACGCGACGATGGCGTAGATGGCCCAAGCGTGAAATCCCCAATGCAGGAAGGAGATGGTCATTGCCTGCTTGGCTGCTTCCTCCGTCTCGGGATCACCGAAAGGCGGCGCTAAATAATGATAGATCGGCTCTGCCGCGCCCCAGTAGATGAGGCCGATGCCGATACCTGCCGAGAACAGCATCGCAACCCATGAGAACAGGTCATAGGCAGGCTCTTCGGTCATGCGCCCGAGGCGGATGTCGCCGAAGCGCCCGAAGGCCAGGTAGAGGACGGCGATCAGCAGGATGTTGACCAGCGCGATCATCGCCCAGCCCAGATTGCCCGCGAGCCAGCTTTGCATCGCGGAGAAAATCGCGCCCGCCGTCTCGTTGAAGGCCGCGCCGAAGATGATGAAGCCCAGGATCAGTATGGCGGAGACGGAAAATACCCGCTTGTTGACCTTGGGGAAAAACAAAAGCGGCTCCTGCCGCATCTTGTCCATGTGGTCGCTCATTGCGCACTCTCCCTGTATCTGTTGGCCAAGGCCGGTTGATCCGGCCCGCTCGCTCAAACGCTGTGCGCCCTGCCCGCGTGATCTGCGGTGCGAGAGGCGTCGCGCCCGGCGATGGCAACTTTGACTGTGGCTTAGCTGTTCAAACGCCTGCGCGGTTGCAGGGTTCCGAAAAAACTTACAGCGGCATCGCCGTGGTCTGCGAGACGGTGCGCAGCGAGAAGGAGGAATGCATCTGCGCCACGCCCGGCAGACGGGTCAGGTAGCGGCGGTGGATACGGGCGAAATCCTCCGTGTCCTCGGCCACCACCTTCAGCAGGTAATCCGCCGTGCCGGCCATCAGATGGCATTCCAGCACGTTCGGGATCCGCCGCACCGCCGTCTCGAAACTGTCGAGGATGTCGTCCGATTGCCGCGACAGGGTGATCTCCACGAAGATTGTCGCAGGCAGGCCCAGGGTTCGGGGATCGAGCAGGGCCACGTATTTGTCCACGATGCCCTCCTGCTCCAGTCGCGCGACGCGGCGGTGACATGCCGAAGGGGACAGCCCCGCCTCCTCGGCCAGATCCGCATTCGAGATGCGCCCGCGCTTCTGGAGGATGCCGAGAAGGCGACGATCTATCGTATCGATGGACATCTTTCGAAAAATCTCCCTCCCAATTGGCTTTCAGCGGTGGATCATTGCGTAAGCCCGCCGGTTTTTCCAGAGATTCGACGCAGACATTTCCGGGAAAGCGCGCGACAGTCGGGAAAAGCACCAAGGAGGATGAGATGAAGATCGGTTGTCCCACGGAAATCAAGGCGCAGGAATTTCGCGTCGGCATCACGCCCGAAGCCGCCGCCGAAGCGGTCGCGCATGGCCACGAGGTCCTGATCCAGGCGGGCGCGGGCGACGGCGCGGGCTTTACGGACGACGATTACACCGCACAGGGCGCGCGCATCCTGCCCGACGCGCAAAGCGTCTTCGCCGAGGCGGACATGATCGTGAAGGTGAAGGAGCCGCAGGCCTCCGAGCGCAAGATGCTGCGGAAAGGCCAGATCCTTTTCACCTATCTGCACCTCGCGCCCGACCCGGAGCAGACGCATGACCTGATCGCCTCGGGGGCGACCTGCATCGCCTATGAGACGGTCACGGATGATCGGGGCGGCCTGCCGCTCCTCGCGCCGATGTCCGAGGTAGCGGGTCGCCTTGCGCCTCAGATGGGCGCCTGGACGCTGCAGAAGGCCAATGGCGGACGCGGCGTGCTGATGGGCGGCGTGCCGGGCGTCTTTCCCGCCCGCGTCGTCGTGATCGGCGGCGGCATCGTCGGCACCAACGCGGCGCGCGTGGCCGCGGGCATGGGCGCCGATGTGGCCGTGCTCGACCGTTCGATCGCGCGCCTGCGCCATCTCGACGAGGTCTATACCGGCACGTTCAAGACCGTCTATGCGAGCCGCGCCGCCACGGCGGAGCTGGTGGCCGAGGCCGACATGGTGATCGGCGCGGTTCTGGTCCCCGGGGCCGCCGCCCCGAAACTCGTCAGCCGCGACCAGCTTTCGGGCATGAAGCCCGGTGCCGCGCTGGTGGACGTGGCCATCGACCAGGGCGGTTGTTTCGAGACCTCAAAGGCGACCACGCACCAGGACCCGATCTACGAGGTGGACGGCATCATGCATTACTGCGTGGCCAACATGCCCGGCGCCGTTGCGCGCTCCTCGACCCTGGCGCTTGGCAATGCGACCATGCCCTACATGCTGGCACTGGCCGACAAGGGCTGGCGGCAGGCCTGCGCGGACGATCCGAACCTCCTCAACGGGCTCAACGTGCATGACGGCAAATTGACCTATTATGCCGTGGGCCGCGCGCTCGGCATCGATGTCACATCACCGCAGGTGATCCTGAAGGAGGGCGCTTGACGCCTCGCGCCAAATCGCTCAGGCGGGGGATATGCCCCGCCTGACGATCCTTCCCAACGTGCTCAGCGATCGCGGATCGAAATACGCGGTCGCGGGCGGGCCTGCCGCCAGCCGCGCCGAAGCCGAGGCGCTGGTGACCGAGCTCAAGCGCCGCAAGAAATTCGCCAAGGCCACGCATAATACCTGGGCCGCCCTCCTGCCCGACGGCCCGGTGAAACAGGATGATGGCGAAGGCGGCGCGGGCATGGTCATCCTGAACTGCCTCGAAGGCGCAGGCATCGAAAACCATGTGGTCATCGTCACCCGCTGGTTCGGCGGCACGCATCTGGGTGGCGACCGCTTCCGCCATGTGAAGACCGCGACCCAGACCTATCTCGATCACATCGCGCTCGGCTGATCCGCGCCTGCCGCGCACCCGTCTCGCCCCGGCCCCGCTCATCATCCCTGCGTCCCACGCCGCGAATGGATGCGCCGCCCCTGTCACGACCGGACCAGAAATACCTCTCGGGGGAGCGCGAGGGGGCAGACAGCCCCCTCGCCTTTCTAAGCGCGCCATTTCTCAAGCGAAATGGCGGTGGGGCAGACAGCCCCCTCGCTTCTGCCGCCGACACAACGGACAACCCGAGGCCTAAAGCACCACGATCCCGCTATGCTTGGCCTTGTGCTCGGGCTCCACGTGAATGTTCACGGTGCAGTCGGGCACGACCTGACGCAGGGCCGCCTCGATCCGGTCGCAGATCTGGTGCGCGTCATGCACGCTCATCTCGCCCGGCACGATCAGGTGAAACTCGATGAAGGTGTGCCGCCCGGCATGGCGGGTCCGCAGGTCATGGGCCTCGATCGCGCCCTCTGCATGTTCCGAGATCAGCTCGCGCAGCGCGTTCAGATGCTCTTCCGGCACCGCCTTGTCCATCAGCCCCCCGACCGAGCCCGAGATGACGTGATATCCGGCCCAGAGGATGTTCAGCGCCACGAAGGCCGCAAGCGCCGGGTCGAGCCAGAGCCACCCCGTCAGCGTCGCCGCCGCGATCCCGAACGCCACCCCGATGGAAGAGACGATATCGGTCAGAAGATGCCGCCCGTCCGCCGCCAGCGCCGGTGAGCGCAGCGCGCGCCCCTGCCGGATCAGCACGAAGGCCCAGATGCCGTTCAGCACGCTGGCCGCGAGGTTGATCGCAAGGCCGGTCCAGGGGGCCGCGATCTCGCGCGGATCGAAGAAGGCGTCCCAAGCCTCACGCAGGATGAAGAGCGCTGCGAGGATGATCAGCACGCCCTCGATGATGGCCGAGAACAGTTCCGCCTTGTGATGTCCGTAAGGATGATCTGCGTCGGGCGGGCGATCCGCGATGCGCACCGCGATCAGTGCTGCCAGTGCGGTCGCAACATTCACGATGCTTTCCAGGGCGTCCGACAGAAGGGCCACCGATCCGGTCACCCACCAGGCCAGCGTCTTCACGGCAAGTACGACGATTCCCACGAGGACCGAGATCGCGGCGATGCGGGCGGTTTTCGTCATGGGGACTGGATCCTGTCCTGCGCCGGAGTCGCGCAGGTCTTAAAAGACGAAGCCCGCGCACTCAACCTTTCGGTCGGGTTACGCGGGGCAAAGCGCGCCACCCGCGCAGCAAGGGCGCGCGGGCGGCCGGATCGGCGTCAATTACTTCTTCAGTGCGTCGCGGATCTCGATCAGGATATCGAGCTCCGACGGCCCGGTCTCGACCTCGGGGGCCACCTCGTCGGGCGTCTCGGCTGCCGCTTTCACGCGGTTCACCATCTTGACCAGCATGAAGACCACGAAGGCGATGATCAGGAAGTTGATCACGGCCATCAGGAACGAGCCGATCGCGAAGACGGGCACACCGGCTTCACGCGCCGCCTCGAGCGAGGATTGCTCGGACCCGTCGAGCGTGTAGAACCAGCCCGAGAAGTCGATCCCGCCGGTAAAGAGCGCGATGATCGGGTTGATCAGGTCGCCCACGAGCGAAGTGACGATGGCGGTGAAGGCCGCACCGATGATGATGCCGACGGCCATGTCCATGACATTGCCCTTGGCGATAAAATCCTTGAATTCGTTAATCATGTCCCATTTCCCAGTAGCGCCCCGACATTCTGGAGGCGACGCCGCTCATAGCGCGACATCCTGCCGCGGGCGAGAAAAAAATCAGGAAGTCTGAGAAATATGGGGAGATGCAGATGCTCTGAAACACGGAGCATGATGCAACCCGTTGAAACGAAATGGGTCAGGCAGGTTTGGGCCAGTGCGCGTTTCCATGCCGATTGTCGCGCGCTGTCGCAATTTCGCACGCGGGTTGGCCCCGGACATGCTCCGGGGCCGCGCGTAGCGGGGTCAGCCCGGCAACTTGTCGGTCAGCACGTAGCGCAGGATCTGCACCACCTGTTCGGGCGTGCGCGCCACAGCGTCTGCTGCGGCGTTCACCTCTTTCAGCGCGTGGTCATGCTCTTCGGGCTGCAGGATGATCATGGACTTGCCCAGCGCCGCCGCTTGGCCCGCATCAAACGCCGCGTTCCACTGCTTGTACTTGTCGCCGAAGCGCACGACGACGACATCCGCATCGTGCAGATCCTTGCGGGTGCGGATGCCGTTGACGAGCGCGCCCTTGCGATCATGCCAGAATTTCTGATCCTCCGCGCCCAGGATCTCCACCCCGCAATCATCAGAGGCGGCGTGATCGGTCACCGGGCCCGAAAAGGTCACGTCGAGGCCCTGCGCGCCTTCGATGATCTGATCCCGCCAATCGGTGTGGATTTCGCCTGCCAGATACACGTTGAGGCCCATAGTCTCGCTCCCGTTTTGATGTTTTTCGTTCGCATGGAAACGGGCGCCGCAGCGCCCGCTTTGATGTCAACCTAGTGGGCGCAGCCCGCGCGCCAAGTCTCAGCCCCGAAGCGTGCCGCCCGTGGCTTTCTGAACCTTCTCGACGATCTTCGCACCGACCGTCTCGATATCCTTTTCCTTCAGCGTCTTGTCCGTCGGCTGCATGCGCACGGTGATCGCAAGGCTCTTCTTGCCCTCGCCCAGGCTGCCGCCGATGAATTCGTCGAAGACGCGCACCTCTTCGATCAGCGCCTTGTCGGCCCCTGCCGCTGCGTTCACCAGGTCGAGCGCCTGCACATCCGCATCCACGACGAAGGCAAAGTCCCGCTCGACCGGCTGCAGGTCGTTGAGATGCAGCGCAGGCCGAGTCGTCGTGCGCGATTTCGGCATCGGGATCTCTGCGGGCCAGATCGTGAAGGCCACTGCGGGACCCTTCACATCAAGCGCGCGCAGCACCTTAGGGTGCAATTCCCCGAAAACGCCGAGCACTTTTTTCGGTCCGAGGCAAAGCATTCCGTGCCGCCCCGGATGCCACCATTCGGAGGCGCCGCGCAGGATCTGCATCTTGGCAGGCGCGTTCATTGCCGCAAGGCAGGCCTCCGCATCGGCTTTGGCATCGTAAAGATCGACCGCGCGCGATGCGCCATGAACGTCTTTCGGACCGGTCTTGCCCACGAGAAGACCCGCCAGCATCAGCGCCTGTTCACCAGGCTCGCCGCCCGCGAAGACATGGCCCATCTCGAAAAGCGCCAGGTCCGACATGCCGCGCGCCTGATTGCGCGCCGCCGCCTGCAACAGGCCCGGCAGAAGCGACGGACGCATATGGCTCATCTCTGACGAGATCGGATTGGCGAGCATCGTGGCATCATCGCCCCCGCCGAACAGCGTCGCCGCTGCCTGATCGATGAAACTGTAGGTCACACATTCGTTGTAACCGAGCGCTGCCGCCGTGCGCCGCCCTGCCCGTTCGCGGATCTGCGCGGGCGACAGGATCGGCTGCGGCACGCCGGGCGTGCTGCGCAGGAGCGGCTTGCCCTCGAGCTTGGTGAGCGAAGCCACGCGCGCGACCTCCTCGACAAGATCCGCCTCGCCCTGCACGTCGGGCCGCCAGGAGGGCACATGCGCCATGTCGCCCTCCATCGTGAAGCCCAGGGCTTCCAGCCTGGCGCGCTGCGTCTCCGCCGCGATCTCCATGCCCACAAGGCTGACGACGCGGTCGGTATCGAGCCGGTAGGCGCGCGCATGGTCCGGCACCGCACCGGCCACCACGACTTCGGAGGCCTCACCGCCCGCATGATCGAGGATCATCCGCGTCGCGTGCTCGATACCCTCGGGCGTCCAAGCCGGATCGATCCCCCGCTCGAAGCGGTAACGCGCATCGGAATTGATCTTCAGCGCGCGGCCCGTATAGGCGGTGCGCACCGGATCGAAGAACGCGGCCTCGAGGAAGACATCCGTCGTCTCTTCGGTCACGCCCGACGCCTCGCCGCCCATGATGCCGCCCAAGCTTTCGACGCCGTTGTCGTCGGAAATGACGGTCATGCCGGGACCCAGCGTGTAGGTCTTCTCATCGAGCGCGAGCAGTTCCTCGCCGCCCTTCGACAGATGCACACGCAGATCGCCCTGCACCTTGCCTGCATCGAAGACGTGCAGCGGGCGGTTGCGGTCGAAGGTGAAGAAGTTGGTCACATCGACGAGGAACGAAATCGGACGCAGGCCGATGGCCTTCAGTTGCGCCTGGAGCCAGTCGGGGCTGGGTCCGTTCTTCACGCCCCGGATCACGCGGCCATAGAAGACCGGGCAGGCCTCGCGCGCATCCTCGTCGATGGTGACGTTGATCGGGCTCGGGAAGGCGCCCGGCACCGGATCGGCGTCCCGCGCGATCATCGTGCCGAGCCCGCGGGCCGCGAGATCCCGCGCGATGCCGCGCACGCCCAGCGCATCGGGGCGATTGGGCGTGATGGCGATCTCGATCACCGGATCGACCTTGGCGGGATCGTTCTCGGCCAGCCAATCGGCGAAGCTCTGGCCGACCTCGCCCGAGGGCAGTTCGATGATGCCGGAATGCTCGTCCGACAGCTCCATCTCGCGCTCGGAGGCCATCATGCCGTGGCTCTCGATCCCGCGGATCTTGCCCACCTGGATCGTGGTGTCGATGCCGGGCACGTAGGTGCCGGGTTTGGCCACGACGACGGTGATGCCGGTCCGGGCATTGGGCGCGCCGCAGATGATCTGTTTCTCGCCCTCATCGGTCTCGACCCGGCAGACCTTGAGCTTGTCCGCATCGGGATGCTTCTCGGCGGCGACGACGCGACCGATGGTGAAGTCGCGCAGTTTCTCGGCGGGGTTTTCCACGCCTTCGACCTCGAGGCCCAGATCGGTCAGCGCCTCGGCGATCTCATCGACGGAGGCATTCGTGTCGAGATGGCTTTTCAGCCAGGAGAGGGTGAATTTCATCGCGTCAGAGCCCTTTGGTGCGGTGTTGGCCGGGGTGTTAGCGGATCGCCCGCCGGGGGGAAAGGGGCCGGTGCGGGCTAGTCCTGCGCGCGGGCCAGCTTCTCGGTCGCGCCAATGCGCAGAAGGTGGATTTCCCGGATCAGCCGCAGGGTCGGCTTGACCGCGAAGAAGACCGAGCCCCAGACGAAACACCAGATCGCCTGCGTTTCGTATTCGGCCCAGAAGAACAGGATGGAGCCCACGAGAAAGAGCATCGCAGCGGCGAAATCGACGACCGTATGGGCGATCTCGTAAAGCGCATAGAGCGCGCGGGTGCGGTCGTTGCGGTCGCGGTTTTCGTGGTGGAAGAGCGGCATGGCGGGTCTCCAGTTTTGGGAACCCTGGAGCCTAGGCGCGCGAGGCTTCAGGTCCAGCCTTCAGGGGTCAGGGTGGGTGGTGGGCTTTCGCCCACCCTACGGAGCTGCGCGGCGTCGCCGGGCCAGCGCCGGACCGGCGGGCTGGCGCAACCACGATTGTGCTAAGCGCTTTATCTCGTCAGATCATCGCGCCATGCGATCCGCGCGCTTTCGTCCCCAAAGCGCCAGACCGGTCGGGCCGGGTCATGCGGGACGCATGCCTCCGGCATGACCGCTGGCCCGGCGGCTGCCAAAGGCAGCCTTGTTCCGGGCCCTTGATGAACTCAACTCGACGCGCAAAAACCTTTGAACGCAAAGCGTAACGGCGCGTCACGCTGCGCAACAACATCGCGGCACTACCGCGACAGCCCCCCATGCAGCGTCGGCACGTCCAGGCTTGCAAAGCCGTAATGCCGCAGCCAACGCAGGTCTGAATCGAAGAACGCACGCAGATCCGGAATCCCGTATTTCAGCATCGCGATCCGGTCGATCCCCATGCCGAAGGCAAAGCCCTGCCATTCCGACGGGTCCACGCCCGCGGCGGACAGCACCTTCGGATGCACCATGCCGGAGCCCAGCACTTCCATCCAGCCATCGCCCTGCCCGATCTTCAGCTGCCCGTCTTCCCAGGTGCACTGGATGTCGACCTCGGCCGACGGCTCCGTGAACGGGAAATGCGAGGCGCGGAAGCGGGTCTTGATGCCGTCCACCTCGAAGAAGGCGGCGAAGAACTCCTCCAGCACCCATTTCAGGTTCGCCATGGAGATATCGCGATCGATGGCCAGCCCCTCGACCTGGTGGAACATCGGCGTGTGCGTCTGGTCATAATCGGCACGGTAGACCCGACCCGGCGCGATGATGCGGCAGGGCGCGCCGTGCTTTTCCATGTGCCGGATCTGCACCGGCGAGGTATGCGTGCGCAGTACATGCGGCGGGCGGTCGTCGCCCTCGGCGCGGTGCATGTAGAACGTGTCCATCTCGGCCCGCGCGGGGTGGTGGCCGGGAATGTTCAGCGCGTCGAAATTGTACCAGTCGGTGTCGATCTGCGGACCTTCGGCGACGGCAAAGCCCAGATCGGCGAAGATCGCGCTGACCTCCTCCATCACTTGGCTGATCGGGTGGATGCTGCCCGCGCGGCGTCCCCGCCCCGGCAGGGTCACGTCGAGCCATTCGTCCTTCAGCCGCGCATCGAGGGCGGCATCCGCCAGCGCCTCGCGCTTTGCCGACAGGGCCGAATTGATCTCGTCCTTGAGCGCGTTGAGCGCGGGCCCTGCGGTCTGGCGCTCCTCGGGCGTCATCTTGCCCAGTTCGCGCATCTTCAGGCTGATCTCGCCCTTCTTGCCCAGCGCCTCGACGCGCAGCGCCTCGAGCGCGGCTTCGTCCCCCGCCCCGGCAATCGCCTGAATGTACTTGTCGCGCAGATCGTCCATGTCGTCCTCGCCCAGCTCGGCCCTGATTTCGAGCGCCTTGCTACAGGCAGGTCACGAGGGGCGCAACTGGAGCGCGCGCGCCTGCGTGAAGATCCTTGTGAAGAGCGTTTGAAACTTTCCGACACGGGCCTTCGTGAATGGAGGCATACGGCACGGACAAGCCATGCCGTCGACCCAACAACACGGAAGTACGACAGATGATCCGCACTCTCGCAGCCACCTCCATTCTTGCCCTCTCCGCAGGCGCGGCCAATGCCGCCGCCCATGCCGGCAATTCGGGCTATGCCCTCGCCAATGACGGCGGCACACTGGTCGTCATGGCCGATATCGCAGCTCCGGGCGAAGCCCAGACCTATGAGCTCGACACCGCCCTCTCCGCCATCGCGTACCGTCCCGTCACCGGCGACATCGTCGGCATCACGGCGGATGCCATCTACACCGTGGATCCCACATCGGGCGCGCTGACCGACCTCGAGGCGAGCTTCGGCGAGGACGCGACCATCGGCGACGGCGCCATGGTGGCCTTCGACTTCAACAACGCCATCGACGCCGTGCGCGCGGTGACGACCACGGGCGACAACCTCGTCTATTTCCCCGTGGGCTTCGGCGACAATGACGAGCGCGCCAACTCTGTCGTGCGCATGACCGACCTCGCCTATGCAGAGGGCGACGACAATGCGGACACCACACCGATGGTCTTCGCCAACGCCTATACCAACGCGATCAACGGCGAGACGGCCTCCGAGACTTTCCAATACGGGCTCGACGCAGAAACCGATGCGCTGGTCAGCGTCGCCAACAATGCAGGCACGCTCGAGACGATCGGCGCGATCATGGTCGACGGTGAAGCGGTCGACCTCGCCCCGATGGGCGGCTTCGACATCATCTCGGCCTCCGAGGGCGAGAATGCAGCCTACGCCATCCTGCAGATGGAAGGCGCCGAGACGGCGGGCCTTTACACCATCGATCTCGAGACGGGCGCTGCGACCCTGCTGAGCGATCTCGGCATGGGTGGCTTTACCGGCTTTGCCGCGTCGATGGGCATGTAAGCCATCGTTTCCAAGTGAATATGATGGGGCGGCTGTGTTCAGCCGCCCCTTCTTTTTGCCCGATGCCCGTTGTCGGATGCGGCTTGCGAGGCACCACCGCCGCGATAAGCTGCCCGCACCCTCGTAAAAGGACCGCCACCATGCGTCTTCTCATCGCGCTTCTGCTGCTCGCCCTCGTCTCGGCATGCGGACGCGGCGTACCCAATGATGCGCAGATCGTCGTCGCGGGCGATTCCGTGATGGCCTGGAACCGCAGCCAGGGCGGCTCGGTCGCGGATGGGCTGTCGCGCCGCCTCTCGCTGCCCGTGGGCGATGTGTCCCTGCCCTTTGCCAGCGTGACCGGATCGACCGGTGGCGGGCCGCTCAATATCTCTCGGCAGGTGCGCGACCTGTCGCCCCGCTGGGTGGTGATGAATGGCGGCGCAAACGATCTGCGCGTCGGCTGTTCGGGGGCCGAGACGAACGCCATCCTCGACCAACTCGTCTCGGTCGATGGCGCGTCCGGCGCGATACCGCGCATGGTGTCCGGGCTGCGCGCGCGGGGCGTTCGGGTTCTCTGGGCGGATTACTACACCTCGCCAAATTTCGCGGGCACGTCCTGTGGGCAGATCTATGACCTGATGGGGGCGCGCGTCGCGCGCATGGCCGACAGGGATACCGGGATCGTCTTTGTCGATATGGGCGATGTGGTGCCCTTCTCGAACCTCTCGCTTTTTGCGCGCGACCGGATCCACCCCTCGGCCGCGGGATCGGACCGCATTGCCGGGTTGATCGCGGAGGCCCTGCGCGCGGCGGACCCTGCACTGGCGCGCTAGGCAGGGAGCGCCAGAGGTCAGGGGCGCGCCTGCACGACAGCACATTGCCCGAACAGAAAAAGACCCCGGCCGCGCCTGCGATCCGGGGTCTTTTCTGATTGGCTTGGCTTGCGCGTGTTACGCGGCCAGCGCGCCCTTCGCCTGCTCGACGATCGCGCCGAAGGCTTCGGGCTCGTGCACGGCGAGATCGGCCAGAACCTTGCGGTCCACTTCGATCCCGGCCAGTGCCAGGCCGTTGATGAAGCGCGAATAGCTCAGCGCCTCGTCATGCGCGCGCACGGCGGCGTTGATCCGCTGGATCCACAGCGAGCGGAAGTTCCGCTTGCGGTTCTTGCGGTCGCGCGTGGCGTACTGGTTGGCCTTGTCGACCGCCTGCGTGGCGACCTTGAAGGTGTTCTTGCGGCGGCCGTAATAGCCTTTGGCTGCCTTGGTGATCTTCTTGTGACGGGCGTGGGTAACGGTCCCACCTTTGACTCGCGCCATGATCTAGCTCCTAATTCTGGTGTCTCTCGGGTGGGATCAGCGGTCGTAGGGCATGAAGCCCTTGATGATCTTTGCATCGGGCTCCGACAGGGTCGTCGTGCCGCGTGCATCCCGGATGAACTTCTTGGTGCGTTTGATCATGCCATGGCGCTTGCCGGCCTGGCCCGCGATAACCTTACCGCTGGCAGAGACCTTGAAACGCTTCTTGGCGCTCGACTTCGTCTTCATCTTGGGCATTTCCATCTCCATCTGCTTGAGCGTCGAAAACGCGCGACTCGGCAATGCCACTTGGCCGGACGCGCGACGTCAGAGCCGCCCCTTTAGACAAGGCTCCATGGGATTGCAAGCCCGGCCTGCATGGCTTTCTGCGAGGCGTGGCGCGCGGCTAGCGCAGCGCGCCGATCACCTCGTAGAAGACCATGGGGATATCGGCCAGCCGGTAGCCGTCTTCGGAGTTTTGCCAGGCGAAATAGATCGCCCCGCCTGCCCCGATCCCGAGGATCAGCGCCATGACCGGACGCCGCTTTTCGGCGAAGGCCGCAAGTGCGGACGTGATCGCCAGGGCTGCCAGAAACAGCCCCAACGCAAGCGCAATATCAGGTGCCATGTCCCCTCCCTTTCGGGAGAGCTTATTCGGGGTCGGTCGCGTAGATCAAACGCTCATCGCAGGGTGCGACGCGCAGGATGTTCGTGGTCCCGGATGTGTTGAACGGCACACCTGCAGTGACCACGATCAGATCCTCCGGCGTGGCATATTCCATCGAGCGCGCAGCCTTCGCCGCGTTGACCACCGCCATCTTGAACCGGTCGAGCGGCCCGGTGATGACGCATTCGGTGCCCCAGCTCAGCGCCAGCCGACGCGCGGTGTTGGGCGACGAAGACAGTGCCAGGATCGGAACGCGCGGACGCTCGCGCGCGACCAGGAGCGCCGTTGTCCCCGATTGCGTGTAGCAGCAGATGGCCTTCACCTGCGCGCTTTCGGCAATCTCACGGGCGGCAGCCACGATGCCATCGGCGACGGTGCCCTGGTTGGAGGACCGCGACGCCTCGATGATGTCGGTATAGGTCGGATCGCTTTCGACCTCCTGGGCCACGTTGTTCATCGTGGTCACGGCTTCGATCGGGTAATCCCCCGCCGCCGATTCCGCCGAGAGCATGATCGCGTCTGAGCCTTCGTAGATCGCGGTGGCCACGTCCGAGACCTCCGCACGGGTGGGCATCGGGCTTTCGATCATCGATTCCAGCATCTGCGTGGCGACGATCACGGGCTTCGCCGCCGCGCGACACTTGCGGATCAGGCGCTTCTGAATGGGCGGCACGTTTTGCACCGGCAATTCGACACCCAGATCGCCCCGGGCAACCATGATGCCGTCGGACACGGCAAGGATTTCGTCGAAGGCCTTCACCGCCGCGGGTTTCTCGATTTTCGACAGGATCGCGGCACGCCCGCCTGCAAGCTCGCGCGCCTCTTCCACGTCGGCGGCACGCTGCACGAAGGACAGCGCCAGCCAATCGACGCCCAGATCTGCCACGAAAGCCAGATCCTTGCGGTCCTTCTCCGACAGGGCAGCAAGCGGCAGCACCACGTCGGGCACGTTCACGCCCTTGCGGTTCGAAATCGTGCCGCCCACGGTCACGGTGCAATCGGCGAAATCCGCGCCGCACTTTTCGACCTTGAGGCGGATCTTGCCGTCATTGACCAAAAGCGACGCGCCGGGCTCCAGCACCTCGAAAATCTCGGCATGCGGCAGGTTCACGCGGGTGGCGTCCCCCTCGGCGGGGTCGAGGTCGAGGCGGAAGCTCTGGCCCTCGGCCAACTCCTCTTCGCCCTTCGCGAAGGCGCCGACGCGCAGCTTGGGGCCCTGCAGATCCGCGAGGATCCCGATGGTCGATGAAAGGTCCTTTTCCACCTGCCGGATGATCGCATGACGCTCGGCGATCTCTTCGTGGGTGCCGTGGCTCATGTTCAGGCGAAAGACATCCGCGCCCGCCTCATGCAGCGCACGGATCATCTCGTAGGACGAGGAGGCCGGGCCCAAAGTGGCCACGATCTTCACATTTCGCATCCGTCTCATCGCAGAATCCTGTTCGTTTCTCGCAACCCGAAGGGCTGCCGTTACCGCTACCAGTTGTCGCGCTTATGGCGCATATTTTCGGTGTGCTCAACCTGAACCGCGACCGGACCCGAATGTCAAAGCCCCTTTCGCCGGTCCGTGTCCGGATGCCGAGCCACTTGCACATGATACTGAAAGACACGACGTTACGATGAAAGTTCAGGAGGACATTATGGACGACCAGACCCGGATCGAGCTCGAAGCCGCCGCCTTCCGCCGCCTGCGCCAGCACCTGATGCAGGACCGGACGGACGTGCAGAACATCGACATGATGAACCTTGCGGGCTTCTGCCGGAATTGCCTGTCGCGCTGGTATCAGGAAGCGGCCAACGAAAAGGGCATCGAGATGGGCAAGGAAGAAGCGCGCGAGATCTTCTACGGCATGCCCATGTCCGAATGGAAAGCGAACTACCAGACCGACGCCTCGGGCGAGAAACAGGCCGCGTTCCAGAAGGCGTTCGAGGAAAACGTCGGCTCGAAGGGCTGAGCCTGCCATGCGGCCGGAGGACCGGCGGGACGACTTCGTGCGCGAGGCGCTGCACGCCGGGCAAAGCGACGCGGCGATATCCCGGCAATTGATCGCAGCAGGCTGGTCCGAGGGCGAAACCCGGGCAGCTCTTGCGCAATGGGCGAAGGGCGACGGGCCCCTGCCCGTGCCGCGCCCCCGTGCCGTCCTGGGCGCGCGCGATGCCTTCCTTTACGCCGTGATGTTCCTGTCGCTGGCCGCGATCATCGGCTACAGCGTCGCCCTTGGCTTCAACCTCATTGATGCCTGGTTGCCCGATCCCGGCGACCGGCCCTATAGGGGCTTCAACGGCGTGATGCGCTGGTCCATTGCGAACCTGCTGATCTTCCTGCCGCTCTTTCTCCTGCTCGACCGACGCATGGTTCAGAACCGCAGCAACGATCCCGCGGGCGGTCGCTCGGCCACGCGCGCCTGGCTCGGCCATGTGCTGCTGTTTCTCGCCGCGGCCACGCTGATCTGCGATGCGGTCGCGGTGCTCTACGCGTTTCTGTCGGGCGATCTGACGATGCGCTTCATCGCCAAGGCCGCGTTGGTCGCGGTCGCCGCCGGGCTCGTGTTTCTGTACATCCGGGGCGTCATGTCCGAGGAGGCCGCGCCATGAGACCCGACCGCATCGCCGTCTGGGGCGTGAGCGTCCTCGGCATCGGGCTTGTCGCGCTGGCGCTGGTGCAGGTGGGCGGCCCGCAGGCCGGGCGGATGGAGGCGCGGGACGCCGCCCGCTTCGACGATCTGCTGGCCCTGACCTCCGTCGTCACCTGCAAGGCCACGACCGAAGGCAATGTCCTGCCCGAGGATCTGAGCGCCAGCACGTCCTGCTATTACGACGCGCGCCGCGAAGACCCCTATACCGGCGCGCCCTACCGCTACGAGGTGGTGGATCGCGAGGAATACCGCCTCTGCGCCGATTTCGAGGATGCCGCCCGCCTGTCGCGCCGTGCGGGCAGTTTCGATCCCGAAACCGGGTGTCTCTATCAGCAGATCAGCCTCGATCCCGCGCAATGAAAAAGGCGAGGCACGGTGCCTCGCCTTGGCAGCGGGTGGAAGAGCCGCCGGTCAGATCGCGGCCTTGCGGCTTTCTTCCAGGTAGATCTCGCGCAACCGGGCTGCGCGGGCACCGGGTGTGCCGTCACCCAGCTTGACGCCGTCGATTTCCACGACCGGCATCACGAAGGCCGAGGCGGAGGTGATGAACGCCTCGTCGGCCTCCTTCGCCTCGTCGATGGAGTAGTTCCGCTCCTCGACCTTCATCTGCGCTTCGGCGGCAAAGCGCAGGACGGCCGCGCGGGTGATGCCATGCAGGATGTCGTTCGACAGCGCGCGCGTGACGATGGTGTTGCCCTTGATAATATAGGCGTTGTTCGAGGTGCCCTCGGTCACAAAGCCATCCTCGACCATCCAGGCGTCATCCGCACCGGCCTTCTTGGCCATCATCTTGCCCATCGACGGGTAGAGAAGCTGCACGGTCTTGATGTCGCGGCGGCCCCAGCGCTGATCCTCGATGGAGATGACCCGCATGCCCTTCTTGGCGGCGGGGCTGTCCGCCAGTCCCGGCTTGTTCTGGGTGAACAGCACGATCGTGGGCTCGGTCGTCTCGGGGTCGGGAAAGACGAAATCGCGATCCCCGGGCGCGCCGCGGGTGATCTGCAAATAGACCAGCCCCTCATGGATTTCGTTCCGGGTCACAAGCTGGCGGTGGATATCCAGAAGCGCGTCCATGGTGACCGGGCTGCGCATCTCCAGCTCCGACAGCGACCGCTCCAGCCGCTTCGCATGGCCTTCGAAATCAATGAGCTTGCCGTCGAGAACGCTCGTCACTTCGTAGACGCCATCGGCCATCAGGAAGGCGCGGTCGAAGATCGAGATCTTCGCCTCGTGCTCGGGCAGGTACTCTCCGTTGACGTAGACGGTGCGGGTCATGATCGAGCTCCTTGTAAATCCGCGCGATGGTTTCCACGGCTTCGCGCATGCCGTCAATAGGACGATCTGTCATGCGGAATGGCGGGTGCGCTGCCCCCTAGCCCCAAAGCCCGCGCTCGGGCGGGTGCACGCCCGCCGCGTCGAACAGAAGCGGCACCTCCCGGTCCTCGGCCAGCAGAAGCGGCCCGTCGAGATCGGTGACAAGCGCGCCCTGCGCCACCAGCGTGGCCGGGGCCATGGCCAGCGACGAGCCGACCATGCAGCCCGTCATGACATCATAGCCTTCGGCCAGCGCCTGATCGCGCAGGGCCAGCGCCTCGGTCAGCCCGCCGGTCTTGTCGAGCTTGATATTGGCCACGTCATACTTGCCCTTGAGTGCCGGCAGCGAGGCGCGATCGTGACAGCTTTCGTCCGCGCAAAGCGGCACAGGCCGGTCGATGCCCAGAAGCGCGTCATCCTCGCCTGCGGGCAGCGGCTGCTCCACGAGGCTGACGCCGAGCTTCACGAGATGCGGCGCGAGATCGGCATAGACCTCCGCCGACCAGCCCTCATTGGCATCGATGATGATCCGCGCCTCGGGCGCGCCACGCCGCACGGCCTCGAGCCGGGGCATGTCCTCGGGCGTGCCGAGCTTGATCTTCAGAAGCGGGCGGTGCGCGTGTTTGCGGGCCGCGGCCTCCATCTTTTCAGGAGTGTCGAGCGACAGGGTGAAGGCCGTGACCTCGGGCTTGGGTGCGGGCAGACCCGCCAGTTCCCAGACGCGGCACCCTGCCGCTTTGGCCTCAAGGTCCCAAAGCGCGCAATCGACGGCGTTCCGCGCGGCACCGGCGGGCAGCGCATCCTGCAGGGCGGTCCGGTCGATGCCCTCGGGCAGCCCCTCGATCTGGGCGGTCACGCTGTCGAGCGTCTCGTCGTAACGCGCATAAGGCACGCATTCGCCCCAGCCCGTGACGCCGTCGCGCGTGATGCGCACGGTCAGCACCTTGGCCTCGGTGCGCGAGCCCCGGCTGATCGTGAAGGCCTCGGCCAGCTTGAAGATATCCGGCGTAACGGTGATGGTCATGTCGTCTCTCCCGCGATGAAAGCCCGCCCGGGCTTGAAAAGCTGCCGCCCCTCAGTGGGCCGCCAGTGCATCGACGAGCTTGCCCGCCCCGTGACGATAGGGATCGACGGCCGGCAATCCCAACTTCGCCTCGAGATCCGTGAGATACGCATTTGCCTCGTCGTCGCCGAGCGCCTTCGTGTTGACCGAAATCCCCACCACCGCGCAGTCGGGATTGGCCACGCGGGCCAGCGTCAGCGCAAGGTCGCGCAGTTCCTCGAGCGAGGGCAGGCTGTAGTCGGGCAGACCACGCATATGCGTGCGCGTCGGCTCGTGGCAGAGGATCAGCGCATCGGGCTGGCCACCATGGATCAGCGCCATGGTCACCCCGGAATAGGAGACATGGTAGAGGCTCCCCTGCCCCTCGATCACGTCCCAATGGTCGGGATCGTTGTCGGGTGTCAGCCACTCGACGGCACCGGCCATGAAATCCGCGATCACCGCGTCGAGCGGCACGCCTTCGCCGGTGATCAGGATGCCCGTCTGTCCGGTGGCCCGGAACGAGGATTTCATGCCCCGCTCCTTCATCTCGCGATCAAGCGCGAGTGCCGTGTACATCTTCCCGATGGAGCAATCCGTGCCCACGGCGAGCACGCGCTTGCCGGTGCGCTTTTTGCCGTCCGCAATGGGATATTCCACCTCCGGGATCCGCACGTCATGCAGAGTGCGGCCGGTCTCGGCGGCTTTTGCGGCAAGGTCGGCCTCCTTGCGCAGCAGATTGTGCAGACCGCTGGCGATATCGAAGCCGTGATCCAAGGCGGCAAGCAGCACCTCTTTCCACTTGGCCGAGATCTTGCCGCCCCGGTTGGCCACGCCGATCACAAGCGTCTTGGCGCCCGCCGCCTTGGCCTCTTCGAGCGTCATGTCGGTGAGGCCCATATCGGCATTGCACCCGTCGAGACGCAATTGGCCCACGCAATTCTCCGGTCGCCAATCCTTGATGCCCTGGGCCACCTTGGCCGCCAGCGGGTCAGGCGCGTCGCCCAGAAACAGCAGATATGGGGTCTCGATCATCGCATCCTCCAGATATTTTGGCAGAACCTAACAGGATGTGACGGAATGTCCTGCGCGTCTTGGGCGGAAAATGCGCCCGCCCCGCAAGAAAGTCGCGAAACACGGGGGATTTGACGAAGAATTCACCAATTGGCACAGGGAATGCTGCAGCTGCAAAATAACCTTGCGCGCGTTGCAGCAATTTTATACCGATCCAGTGATCAACTTTGAAATTTCCTTAGCCCAAGGAGGCTCGCTCTCCATGTCCTTCCGCATCCAGCCCGCGCCCGTCGCACGCCCCAATCGCTGCCAGCTGTTCGGGCCCGGCTCCCGCCCCGCGATCTTCGAGAAGATGGCCGCCTCCGCCGCCGATGTCATCAATCTCGACCTCGAGGATTCGGTCTCGCCCGATGACAAGGACAGCGCGCGCGCCAATATCATTCAGGCCATCGGCGACGTGGATTGGGGCGACAAGACCCTGTCGGTACGCATCAACGGGCTCGATACGCCCTACTGGTATCGCGACGTGGTGGACCTTCTGGAACAGGCCTCGGACCGGCTCGACCAGATCATGATCCCCAAAGTGGGCAATGCCGCCGATCTTTACGCGGTGGATGCGCTCGTCACCGCCGTGGAGGCTGCGAAAGCCCGCAAGAAGCGGATCGCCTTCGAGGTCATCATCGAATCGGCCGCCGGCATCTCCCATGTCGAGGAAATCGCCGCCGCCACACCGCGCCTTGAGGCCATGAGCCTCGGGGCTGCCGATTTCGCGGCCTCCATGGGCATGGCCACCACGGGCATCGGCGGCACCCAGAAATGGTATTACATGCACCACGAGGGCGTGAATTACTGGTCCGACCCCTGGCATTGGGCGCAGGCCGCCATCGTCGCCGCCTGCCGCACCCATGGCGTCCTGCCCGTCGACGGCCCCTTCGGCGATTTCTCCGATGACGAGGGTTTCCGAGCCCAGGCACGCCGCTCCGCCACGCTGGGCATGGTCGGGAAATGGGCCATCCACCCCAAGCAGGTGGCGCTCGCAAACGAGGTCTTCACGCCGTCCGATGAGGCCGTGGGCGAGGCGCGCGAGATCCTGTCGGCCATGGAAGAGGCCAAGGCCCGCGGCGAAGGTGCGACCGTCTACAAGGGGCGGCTGGTCGACATCGCCTCGATCAAGCAGGCAGAGGTGATCGTGCGCCAGGCGGAGATGATCGGGCTCTGAGCCTGGTCTGGTTTCTTTTTGAGACGGGATCCGATGCCCTTGGCATCGGATCCGTTGGGGGCTCTGCCTCGTCGCCATTGTCGCTCGGACCAATGGCGCAACAATAGCGACCCCCGGAGGTATTTTGGGTCCGAACGTGACAGGGTGTGGCGCTTGATGCGTTGGAGTGGGACGCTCTGTGGGGGGGTTATTTGGCGCCGCGTTCTTTCCGCAGGCGATTGAAATACTGGGTGCGTTTTTTCAGCTCCCGCTCGAAGCCGCGCTCCACCGGTTGGTAGAAATCCGGCCGCTCCATGCCGTCGGGAAAGTAGTTCTGCCCCGAAAACGCATCCTCCTGATCGTGATCATAGGCATAGCCCGCGCCGTATCCCTGCTCTTCCATCAGCTTCGTGGGCGCGTTCAGGATGTGTTTGGGCGGCGGTGCAGAGCCTGTCTTCTTTGCTGCCCGCCGCGCGGCTTTATAGGCCGCGTAGCCCGCGTTCGATTTCGGTGCGAGGGCGATATAGGTGACCGCTTGCGCCAGCGCCAACTCGCCTTCGGGTGAGCCTAGCCGTTCGAAGATCTGCCACGCTTCGAGGCAACGCGCCTGCGCCTCGGGATCGGCAAGGCCGATATCCTCCACGGCCATGCGGGTGATCCGCCGCGCGAGGTAGCGCGGATCCTCACCACCTTCGAGCATGCGCGCGAACCAGTAGAGCGCCGCATCGGGGTCGGAGCCGCGGACCGATTTGTGCAGTGCGGAGATCAGGTTGTAATGCCCATCGCCGGATTTGTCGTATTGCGCCGCGCGCCGCATCAGTCGCTGCGACAAGGCGGTGCGGTCAAGCGGGGCCGCAACGCGCCAGGCCGCGATCTGCTCCACGAGGTTCAGAAGCGCGCGGCCATCGCCATCGGCCATCTCGATCAGGGCCGCACGAGCCTCCGGATCGAGCGGCAAGGCGGCATCCAGCTCCGCCTCGGCACGCGCGATGAGCGCCGCGAGATCGGCCTCGGAAAGCCGCTCGAGCACCATGACCTGCGCCCGGCTGAGAAGAGCGGCATTGAGCTCGAAGCTCGGGTTCTCCGTGGTCGCCCCGACAAGGAGGATCGTGCCATCCTCCATATGCGGCAGGAAGCTGTCCTGCTGGGCCTTGTTGAAGCGGTGGATCTCGTCGACGAAAAGCAGCGTGCCCTGCCCGGATCTGCGGCGCAGCTTGGCGGCCTCGAACACCTTCTTCAGCTCTGCAACACCCGAAAAGATCGCGCTGATCTGCACGAATTCCAGATCCGTTTCATGGGCCAGCAGCCGCGCAATCGTGGTCTTGCCGACCCCCGGCGGCCCCCAGAACACGATGGAGCCAAGCGCGCCCGCATCGAGCATCACGCGAAGAGGCCCGTCCGGGCCGAGGAGCTGGCCCTGCCCGATCACCTCCGACAGATTGCGCGGGCGAATGCGGTCGGCCAGCGGGCGCGGTGCCCGGCCCTGGTTGTCGCGCTCGCCGTCATCCGTGGCACTATCGAAAAGATCAGCCATCAGGCGCGGAACCTCACGGCAAGGCGGCGCGTGCCGCGCAAAATATCTATCTGGATGCCCGGCGCTGCCCGTTGCAGAAGCGGCGCCACATCCGCCGGACGCTCCGGCGCGCGCCCGTTGATCGCCCGCAGGATATCGCCGCGGCGCAGCCCGGCCCGCGCCCCCCATGGTCCAGGATCGACGACGATCATCCCCTCCGCGCGCGGATCAAGCGACATCTCCTCGCCCAATGCGGGATTGATGCGCGAGACGACAAGCCCCGGCAGCACGCTCATCTCGCCAAGCGACACCGTGTCCCGTGGCGGCGTTTCCGGCGCGGCGATCAGCGTCACCGGCACATCGCGCACGGTCTCGCCGCGCATGACACGGACCTGCATCTCGGCGCCGATGCCCCGCACCGACATGTGGTAGATCATCTCGGAGGGCGTGTTCACCGGCGCGCCATCGGCGGCCTCGATCACGTCCCCGACCTCGATCCCCGCTGCGGCGAAGGGCGACAGCGGATGCACATCCGCAATCAGGATACCGCTCGGACGGCTGCGCCCCAGACTGTCGGAGAGGTCCTGATCCACGGGCTGCCCCGTCAGCCCGGCCCAGGGGCGCGTGAAGCGATCGGCTCCCGCCTCCGCCTGGCGCACGAATTGCGCCACGAGCGCTGCGGGGATCGCGAACCCGATGCCGTTCGACCCGCCGGAGCGGCTGAGGATCGAGGTGTTCACCCCAATCAGGCGACCGCGCGTGTCGATCAGTGCGCCCCCGGAATTGCCGGGGTTGATCGGTGCGTCGGTCTGGATGAAATAGCCCCGCGCATTGCCCGTGGCCGTCCCCGACCGCGCCAGCCCCGAGACGATACCAGACGACACCGTCTGCCCGACACCGAACGGGTTGCCGATGGCGAGCACCAATTCGCCCACTTCCACGGGATCGCCGCTGCGCAAGGGCAGGAACGGCATGTCCGTGGCCTCCTCGAGCTTCAGGATGGCGAGATCCGATTCCTCGTCTCCGAGCAGGACGCGCGCACGAAATTCACGGCGATCGTTCAGCACCACGCGGATATCCTGCGCCTCGCCGACCACGTGATAATTCGACACGACGATCCCGTCCGCCGACAGGATCACTCCCGATCCGAGTGAGTTCTGCACGCGCGGACGGGAGGGAGCGAAGTCGCGGAAAAAGTTGCCGAAGAACGGATCGTCCGCGAATGGCGAGCGGCGCTCAATGATGCGGCTTGCATAGATGTTGACGACCGCGGGGGCCGCTTCGCGGACCAGGGGCGCGAAGGACAGGGTGATCTCGGAGGCGCTTTGCGGCACGCGCTCCTCGGCGCGGACCGGCATGGCCATCACAAGACCGACAAGCAGGCACAGGCTGAGACGATGGAGACCGGGCAGAGGCATGAGACGGCTTTCATTCGCAATATCCCGGATATGTCCGCCCGTCCGCGCGATTGCAAGCGAGGCGCGGGGGTCGCGCGCATCGCATCGCGAGAGGCGGTCGCACAGGCCAGAGCCGCGCGTGCGATCTTCGCCGGTCAGTAAAGGAAATGCGCCGGGCAAGAAAAAACCCCGCCGGGCCAACCGACGGGGCTTTCTAAGTTCGGTTGGACGCGCGGATTATTCCGCGTCGGCCGCCGCTTCCTCAGCTGCGACGCGCGCCTTGTCGGCGGCACCTTTCGCCTCGGGATCGCGGTCCACGAATTCGATGATCGCCATGGGCGCCATGTCGCCGTAGCGGAAACCGGCCTTCAGGATGCGAACATAGCCGCCCTGACGCTCGGCGTAGCGCGGGCCGAGGATTTCGAACAGCTTGGCGACGTGGATGTCCTGCTTGAGCTGCGATGCGGCCTGACGGCGGGCGTGCAGATCGCCGCGCTTGCCGAGGGTGACGAGCTTCTCGATCACCGGGCGCAGTTCCTTGGCCTTGGGCAGGGTCGTCTTGATCTGCTCATGTTCGATGAGCGAGCCGGCCATGTTCGCAAAGAGCGCCTTGCGGTGCTCATGGGTGCGGTTCAGGCGGCGGTAGCCTTTTGCGTGACGCATGGTCTTTCTCCTTTTGCCCTCTACGGGCGGTTTTGCTTTGTCCGGGACCCGATGCGTGTCAGGCCCTCACCTTGGGGCTTATGCCCGGTCGTTTTGCCCGGCCGGGTGGGCCGCCCGGGCAAATTCGCAGGCGCGCATCATGCGCGCGGCGACCGTTCTCAGAACTGGTCTTCCATCTTCTTCGAGAGGTCCTCGATGTTCTCCGGCGGCCAATCCTCGACATCCATGCCAAGGTGCAGACCCATGCCCGAGAGCACTTCCTTGATCTCGTTCAGCGACTTGCGGCCGAAGTTCGGCGTGCGCAGCATCTCTGCTTCGGTCTTCTGGATGAGATCGCCGATATAGACGATGTTGTCATTCTTCAGGCAGTTGGCCGAACGGACCGACAGTTCCAGCTCGTCGACCTTCTTCAGCAGAAGCGGATTGAACTCGAGACCATCGTCGTCGTCCTGACGCTGGGCGCTTTCCGGCTCGTCGAAGTTGACGAAGACGGACAGCTGGTCCTGCAGGATGCGCGCCGCATAAGCGATGGCGTCCTCGGGCGTGACGGAGCCGTCAGTGTCGATCTTCATCGTCAGCTTGTCGTAGTCCAGAACCTGGCCTTCGCGCGTGGGCTGCACGTCATAGGAGGCGCGCTTCACGGGCGAGTAGATCGCGTCGATCGGGATGAGGCCGATGGGCGCATCTTCGGGCTTGTTCTTGTCTGCCGAAACATAGCCCTTGCCGGTATTGACCGTCAGCTCCATGTAGAGATCTGCACCGTCGTCGAGGTGGCAGATCACGTGATCGCGGTTCAGAACCTCGATGCCGTTGGTCTCGGAGATGTCGCCTGCGGTGACAACGCCCGGGCCCTTCTTGGAGATCGAGACGCGCTTCGGCCCCTCGACTTCCATTTTCAGGGAGACGGCCTTGAGGTTCAGCACGATATCTGTGACGTCTTCGCGCACGCCCGCAACCGAGGAGAACTCGTGCAGGACGTTGTCGATCTGGACGCTGGTGATAGCCGCGCCCTGAAGCGAGGACAGCAGCACACGGCGAAGCGCGTTGCCGAGCGTGAGGCCGAAGCCCCGCTCCAGCGGTTCGGCGACGAGCGTGGCCGTCTTGGCCGGATCGTTGCCCGGCTTGACGTCAAGCTGCGTCGGCTTGATGAGCTCGGCCCAATTCTTATGGATCATGTATGACCTCCATTCCTGTCCTGGCCCCATGTCCGAAAGGTCCAAGACGCCCGAGGTGAAGTAAAACGGCGGACCGGGGCCGTGCGCGTGACACGACCCCGGGCGTAATAGTCAAGTCTCAGACGCGGCGACGCTTGGGCGGGCGGCATCCGTTATGCGCGATGGGCGTCACGTCACGGATCGACGTGATGTTGAAGCCTGCGGCAGCCAGAGCACGCAGCGCGCTTTCGCGGCCGGAACCGGGGCCCTGCACCTCGACCTCAAGGGTCTTGACGCCGTGCTCCTGCGCCTTGCGGCCTGCATCCTCAGCGGCGAGCTGAGCGGCGTAAGGCGTCGACTTGCGCGAACCCTTGAAGCCCATCGTGCCGGCAGACGACCAGGAGATCGCGTTGCCCTGCACATCCGAGATCAGGATCTTGGTGTTGTTGAAGCTGGAATTCACATGCGCGACGCCAGCTGCGATGTTCTTGGAGACCTTCTTCTTGCCTCCGCGACGGGTATCTCGTGCCATTGCTCGTGCCCTCCCTTACTTCTTTTTGCCGGCGATGGCTTTCGCCGGACCTTTGCGCGTGCGCGCATTGGTGTGGGTCCGCTGACCGCGAACGGGGAGGTTGCGACGATGACGCAGGCCACGGTAGCAGCCGAGGTCCATCAGGCGCTTTACGTTGATCTGACGCTCACGGCGCAGGTCGCCTTCGACGGTGTAGTTCGCGTCGATATGCTCGCGCATGGCGACGACTTCGGCATCGCTCAGCTCGTTGACGCGACGGGTCTCGTCGATGTTGACAGCGGCGCAGATTTCCTTTGCGGAAGTGTCGCCGATACCGTGGATGTAGGTGAGTGCGATCGGCACTCGCTTGTTGGTCGGGATGTTGACGCCGGCAATACGTGCCAAGTCCATATTCCTTTTCGTTGCGGTTCCGTAGCACCAGAACCTTTTTTCACAACTTCGGGCCCGGTATGCCGCGGCAGGCGGGCCAAAGGTCGATCAGGTGGTCGCACGACCGAAAAATGGGCGTGCAGAAACGAATCTCTTCAGCAGAGATGCCGGTGGTTAGTGCGAATTGATCAGTGGGTCAAGGGCAGAGCGCCCGGCTTTCTGCAGGCAGCAAAAAGGGGCCCGTCCGGCCCCTTCTCGTAGCGCGGACACTTGCCCGCGATCAGGCGTCGAGAACACCTGCGATTGCGGCCCGGACCTCATCGATTTCGCCCAGACCATCGACAACCGAAAGCTGCTCTTTCGCGTAGTAATACCCGATCAGCGGCGAGGTCTTCTTGTAGTATTCCAGAAGCCGCTGCTTGAGGCTGTCCTCGTTGTCGTCGGCGCGGCGCTTGAACTCCGCCTTCTGACCGCAGCTCGTGCAGACGCCGTCCTCGGGGATCGGCTTCGTGACGTCGTTGTAGACCTCACCGCAATTCCCGCAGGTCGAGCGTGCCGTGATCCGCTGGACGAGCGCGCTGTCATCGACGCGCATCTCGATCACCGCATCGAGGCTTTCGCCCTGCTCCTTCAGCAGATCCGCAAGCGCGTCGGCCTGGGCCAGCGTGCGCGGGAAGCCGTCGAAGATGAAGCCTTCGGTCTTCTCGCCTTCGAGCTTTTCGCGGATCAGGCCGATCACGATCTCGTCGGTGACGAGCTGGCCCTTGGCCATGACGTCGGCGACGATCTTGCCCATCTCGGTGCCCGAGTCCTTGGCTTCGCGCAGCATGTCGCCGGTCGACAGCTGGGTCATGCCCCGCGCTTCGACCAGGTGACGGGCCTGCGTGCCTTTGCCGGCGCCCGGCGGTCCTAGAAGAATGATGTTCATCGGCGCTGCGGCCCCCTGTTCTTGCGGCCCTTACCCTTACCACGCAGCTGCGATTTCTGGATGAGACCTTCGTATTGATGGGCAAGCAGGTGGCTTTGCACTTGCTGGATCGTGTCCATCGTGACGCTCACGACGATCAGCACGGACGTGCCGCCGAAATAGAACGGGATCGCGAACTGGCTGCGGATGATCTCCGGCAGGAGGCAGACGAATGTGAGGTAAGCCGCACCCAGCACCAGCACCCGGTTCACCACGTATTCGAGGTATTCCGCGGTCCGCTTGCCCGGACGGATGCCCGGCACGAAGCCGTTCTGGTTCTTCAGGTTGTCGGCCACGTCATCGGGTTTGAACGACACGTTGAACGTGTAGAAATACGCGAAGAAGACGATCATCGCTGCGAAGAACAGCAGGTAGAGCGGCTGACCCGGTCCGAAATAGGCCAGGATCGTCGACATGATCGGCCCGGTCTCGCTGCCCGAGAAGGTCGAGATCGTGACCGGCAGCAGCAGCAGCGAGGAGGCGAAGATCGCCGGGATCACGCCCGCGGGGTTCACCTTCACCGGCAGGTGGCTGTTCTGCGCTTCGGTCATCTTCATGCCGACCTGGCGGCGCGGATACTGGATCGTGATCTTGCGGAGCGCGCGCTCCATGAACACCACGAAGGTGATGACCGCGATGACCATGACGATCACGCCGATGATGACGGCGGGGCTGATCGCACCCGAACGGCCCGAGGCAAAGAACTGCGCAAGCGCTGCCGGAACCTCGGCGATGATGCCCACGAAGATGATGAGCGAGATGCCGTTGCCGATGCCGCGCGCGGTGATCTGCTCACCGAGCCACATCAGGAACATGGTGCCGCCCACCAGCGTGATGACCGTGGAGGCCTGGAAATAAAGGCCCGGATTGGTCACCAGATCGCCCGCCTCGAGCGACACGGCCAGGCCGTAAGCCTGGAACGTGGCCAGAACGACCGTGCCGTAGCGGGTATATTGATTGATCTTCTTGCGGCCCTGCTCGCCCTCTTTCTTGATCTGCTCAAGCGCGGGCACCATCGAGGCCAGAAGCTGCACGATGATCGAGGCCGAGATATAGGGCATGATGCCGAGGGCGAAGATCCCCATCCGTCCGAGCGCACCACCGGTGAACATGGTCAGGATGCCGCCGATGCCGGATTGCGCGCCCTCCATGAATTCGCGCAGCGCCTGCCCGTCGATCCCCGGAACCGGGATGAAGGTCCCGAGCCGAAAGATGCAGAGCAGCATCAGCGCGTAGAAGATGCGTTTGCGAAGATCGGTGGCGGATGCGAGCGCGGACCAGCTCGTATTCGCAGCCATTTGTTCGACAGCAGATGCCATGAAGCGGTCTCTCTTTTCAGACGAACGCCGCCCCGAGCCATGTCCGGCTGGAGGCGGCGTCGAAAACTCTGGGAAGATGTAGTTGGCGCGCGGGCCGCCTACAACCTTATTCGGCCGCCTGAGCCGTCTTGAGCGCGCCGCCGGCCTTTTCGACCGCAGCGACCGCGGACTTCGACGCACCGGTCACGTCCAGCGTTACCTTCGAGGAGATGTCGCCCTTCGCGAGAACACGGATGCCGTCAAGCTTGCGGCGCACGAGGCCCGATGCGACCAGCGTGTCCTCGTCGATCGTGGCGGAGGCGTCGAGCTTGCCTGCCTCGATGAACTTCTCGATCATGCCGAGGTTCACGACAGCAAAGGACTTGCGGTTCGGCTTGTTGAAGCCGCGCTTGGGAAGACGCTGGTAGAGCGGCATCTGGCCACCCTCGTAGCCATTGATGGCCACACCCGAGCGGGACTTCTGACCCTTGATACCGCGGCCACCCATCTTGCCGAGGCCGGAACCCGGGCCACGGCCCACGCGCTTCTTGCGTTTCGTGGCGCCTTCGTTATCGCGCAATTCATGCAGTTTCATTTCGCTTCTCCTTAAGCCGGATACGGTCCCCGAAGCGAAATGGACCGAACGCGGCATGGTTGATTTTGATTCTGCGGCCTGAGGCCACCCGCGGCGTATAGGAGGTTGCAGTCGGCGGATCAAGGCCCCGTCGGGTCACACTGCCCCATGTGTTCGGCGGGCCGCCCATTTGCCAGAGTGAGTCCTGATAGGCGAGGTGATAGAGAGCACGTTACCGCGGGCGGACCATGACGCTCCGGGTATGTTTTTTACCGACGACCCGGAATTGCTGTGCGCGCGCGTGCGCCCTGCCCTGCCCAGCCCTGCCCTGTCGGACAGCGTGTTGCATGTTTGGACGCGGGGCCGCGAACCAACGCCTTCTCGTCGGACAGCCCGCCGAAACGCAGAACGCCCGCCGATGAGGGCGGGCGTTTCGAATGTGTTCGAGGGCGGGATCAGCCGCGCTCTTCGACGATCTCGACGAGATGCGGGATCTTGCGGATCATGCCGCGGACCGAGGGGGTATCCTCCAGCTCGCGGGTCTTGTGCATCTTGTTGAGCCCGAGGCCGATCAGCGTCTGGCGCTGCTTCTCGGGGCGACGGATCGGGCTGCCGATCTGCTTCACGACGATGGTCTTTGCCATGGGGATCAGGCCTCCTCAGCCACTTGGCTGGACTCGGCCGGCGCTTCGTCGCGCTTGGGCAGGATGTCAGCCACTTTCTTGCCGCGACGCTGTGCGACCTGACGGGGGCTGGACAGCCGGGTCAGACCTTCGAGCGTGGCACGGATCATGTTGTAGGGGTTCTGCGAGCCGTTCGACTTGGCGACGACGTCCTGAACACCCAGCATTTCGAAGACGGCACGCATCGGACCACCGGCGATGATGCCGGTACCCTGCGGTGCGGTCCGCATCACGACTTTACCGGCGCCGTGACGGCCCTCGATGTCGTGGTGCAGGGTGCGGCCTTCGCGCAGCGGCACGCGCATCATGTTGCGCTTGGCCTGCTCGGTGGCCTTGCGGATGGCCTCGGGGACCTCCTTGGCCTTACCCTTGCCGAAGCCCACGCGGCCCTTCTGGTCGCCCACGACCACGAGTGCCGCAAAGCCGAAGCGCTTGCCGCCCTTCACGGTCTTGGAGACGCGGTTGATCGCAACCAGGCGATCTGCGAATTCCGGTGTCTCGTCGCGGTCGCGACGGTTGCCCCGGCGGTTGTCACGTTCTGCCATGTGGCAAATCCTTTCCTGCGGCGCATGGGCGCCAATCTATCCAATCCAAGTGCCCGGAACGCGGCCCGGTGCCCGGATCATCGGAGGGGCGATGCCGCCCCTCGCCTATCATTGTGTCCCGGTGGATGGTGGGTTTTCACCCACCCTACACACAGGCGCGACGATCGTGGGGTGGGTGAAAACCCACCCCCCCGATCAGATCTTCAGACCTGCTTCGCGTGCTGCGTCAGCCAGCGCCTTGACGCGACCGTGGTAGAGGAAACCACCGCGGTCGAAATAGGCCTGCTCGACGCCCGCCTTCTTGGCGCGCTCTGCAATGGCAGTGCCGATCTTGGCGGCCGCCTCGACGTTGTTCTTGCCGACGACGCCCAGATCCTTCTCGAGGCTGGAGGCCGAGGCCAGGGTCACGCCCTGCACATCGTCGATCAGCTGAACGCTGATGTTCTTGTTCGAGCGATGCACCGAGAGGCGCGCACGCCCGGCATTCGACTTGCGAAGTTTGCTCCGGACGCGCAGGCGGCGCTTCTGGAACAGATCTCTTTTGCTGTTTGCCATTTCCTGCGTTCCTTACTTCTTCTTGCCTTCCTTCTGGAAGATGTATTCGCCCTTATAGCGGATGCCCTTGCCCTTGTAGGGCTCGGGACGCCGCCAGTCGCGAATGTTGGCTGCCACCTGGCCGACCTGCTGGAGATCGTGGCCTTCGACCGTGATCTCCGTGGGTTTGGCCGCAGTGACGGTCACACCGTCCGGAATGGGGAAGTTGACGTCGTGAGACAGGCCCAGGTTCAGCTTCAGGACATTGCCCTGAACCTGCGCGCGGTAACCCACGCCCTGGATTTCCAGCTCTTTCTTGAAGGTGTTCTGCACACCGTGGACGAGGTTCGCCACGATGGTGCGGGTCATCCCCCACTGCTGACGCGCACGCTTGGACTTGCCGCGCGGCGTCACCGTCACGGCATCGTCGCCGATGGTGATGGTGACGTCATCCGTCGCGGTGAAGCTCTGCGTGCCCTTGGGGCCCTTCACTTCGATCGTCTGACCCGACAGGGACGCGGAGACCCCCGAGGGCAGTTCGACCGGTGCCTTACCAATACGAGACATGCTCAGGTCCTCCTTAGAATACGGTGCAAAGCACTTCGCCGCCGACATTGGCTGCGCGTGCATTTGCATCCGACATCACACCCTTGGGGGTGGAGACGATGGAAACGCCGAGGCCCTGACGGACCTGCGGGATGTCCGAGACGCCCATGTACACGCGACGGCCCGGCTTCGAGACCCGCTGCAATTCGCGGATGACGGGCGTGCCTTCGTAGTACTTGAGGCTGATCTCGAGCGTACCGTGGCCATTGGCATCGGTGCCGGTCTCGTAGCCGCGGATATAGCCCTCGTCCGAAAGGACATCGAGGACCCAGGCGCGCAGCTTGGAGGCAGGCGTCGAGACGGTGGACTTGCCACGCATCTGCGCATTGCGGATGCGGGTCAGCATATCGCCGATAGGATCGTTCATCTCATGCCCTCCTTACCAGCTCGACTTGACCATGCCGGGAAGCAGGCCCTGCGAGCCGAGCTCGCGGAGCATGATCCGGCTGATCTTCAGCTTGCGGTAATAGGCGTGCGGACGCCCCGTCAGCTGGCAGCGGTTGTGAAGCCGGGTGGGCGAGCTGTTGCGGGGAAGCTCAGCAAGCTTCAGCCGCGCCTTGAAACGCTCTTCCATGGGCTTCGATTCGTCGTTCGCGATTTCTTTCAGCGCGGCGCGCTTCTCGGCATACTTGGCCACGAGGCGCTGGCGCTTCTTTTCGCGTTCAACCATGGATTTCTTAGCCATTGGTCAAATCTCCTTACGCGTTGAACGGCATGTTGAAATGCTTCAACAGCGCCTTGGCTTCCGCGTCGGTCTTCGCGGTCGTGGTGATGTTGATGTCCATGCCCCAGACCTCGTCGACCTTGTCGAAATCGATTTCGGGGAAGACGATGTGTTCCTTGATGCCCATGGCGAAGTTGCCACGACCGTCGAAGCTGGGCTTCAGGCCGCGGAAGTCGCGGATGCGGGGCATTGCGATCGTCACGAGACGATCCAGGAATTCGTACATCTTGGCCTGACGCAGCGTGACCTTGGCACCGAGCGGCATGTCCTCACGGACGCGAAAGCCCGCGATGGACTTCTTCGCCTTGGTGACGACGGCCAGCTGACCGGCGATCTTGGTCAGGTCTTCCTGAGCCGATTTCGCCTTCTTGCTGTCACGAACAGCCTCGGCACCACAGCCTATGTTCAGGACGATCTTGTCGAGACGCGGGATCATGAGGTCGTTCGTGTAACCGAACTCTTCCTTCATCTTCGCCTTGATCTCGGCATCGAAGAGCGCGCGGAGGCGCGGGGTGTAATTCGCGGTATCGAGCATCAGATCACGTCCCCCGTGGTCTTGGCGAAGCGGACCTTCTTGCCGTCTTCCTCACGGAAGCCGACGCGGGTTGCCTTGCCGTTCTTGTCGACGATGGCGAGGTTCGACAAATCGACGGGCATCGCCTTGGGCTGGCGGCCGCCCTGGTTCATCTGGCTCTGGCGCACGTGGCGGATGGCCATGTTCACGCCATCGACAACGGCCTTGCCGGATTTCGGGTCGACGGAGGTGATTTCACCTTCCTTGCCCTTGTCCTTGCCGGCAAGCACGACGACCTTGTCACCTTTGCGGAGTTTCGCAGCCATTACAGCACCTCCGGAGCAAGCGAGATGATCTTCATGAAGTTCTTCGCCCGCAGCTCGCGCACGACGGGCCCGAAGATACGGGTGCCGACAGGCTCGCCCGCGTTGTTCAGGATGACGGCGGCGTTGCGGTCGAAGCGGATGGCGGTGCCATCTTCGCGACGAACTTCCTTGGCGGTGCGCACGACGACGGCCTTGCGGACGTCCCCTTTCTTCACGCGGCCGCGCGGGATGGCTTCCTTCACCGAGACGACAATGATGTCGCCGACGGAGGCGTATTTACGCTTGGAACCACCCAGGACCTTGATGCACTGAACTCGGCGTGCGCCGGAGTTGTCAGCGACATCCAGATTGGTCTGCATCTGGATCATGTGGTTTCTCCCGACCTTTGGGGGCTGTTCTCGTTAGCTCCCCCAGGGTTTCGCTAAAACCGGGTCTGTGACCGCCTTATTCGGCAATCACTTCCCAGCGTTTGGATTTCGACTTGGGCGCGCATTCGATGATGCGCACGCTGTCGCCGACCGTGAATTTTTCCGCCTCGTCGTGAGCACGGTACTTCTTCGACTTCCGGATCGTCTTCTGCAGCACGGGGTGCTTGAAGCGACGCTCGACCGAGACCGTCACGGTCTGGGCATTCGCCGTCGAGGTCACGGTGCCAGTAAGGATACGCTTGGGCATGTGTCCGTCCCTCTTATTCTGCGGAGGCCGCAGCGGCGGCCTTCTCGTTGAGCACGGTCTTGACCCGTGCGGCATCGCGACGCACGATCTTCATGCGCGCGGTGTTTTCCATCTGGCCGGTCGCCTGCTGGAAGCGCAGGTTGAAAGCCTCTTTCTTGAGCTGGACAAGCTGGTCCCGGAGTTCGTCCGGGGTCTTGTCACGGAGGTCGCTGGCGTTCATGTCGCCCCTTTCTTCAACATCACCGGAGAGCCCCTGCCTGTGCGTACAGGGTCACCCTGATTCCGGTGGAGTCCGTGGATGAGTGCGCCGCATACAAGGGAAGCGGCTTTGGCGCAAGGGTTGATTTGGGCAAGGCTGTTTCGATTGGAAACCGTTCGTTGGGCCACATCGCGAAACGATTGAGCGCCTGCCCAGTGGGATGGCGCCCCGCCCGCCGAACGCAGGCACCTTACCCCTGCCAAATTCGCACGCCTGTCGAACGCAAGTCCAGGCTTTACCAAATCGGCAGCACCCGGGGCTAGGCAGGCGCTGGAGCGCGGCGGTTGCCAAAGGAGCCTCGACTCCGCGCTCGGGATGCACTGCTCAATCGAAGACCCTCTCGACGCGTTTACAAACCGCGTCAAAGCGCGCGGAGGACTGAGGAGCCGTAGGGTGGGTGAAAACCCACCGCGCGCCGCGCTCACTCCCACTTGTAATTGAAGCTCACCGAAATCCGCTCGTCCTCGCTGGCATTCATCGGCACCTCGTGCCTGAGCCAGCTTTCCCAAAGCAGCACATCGCCCACCGCGGGGGCGACATAGACGAAGCTCTTCAGCTCCTCGCGCACGTCTTTTTTCCGAACCGGTGCGGCCATCATCATCGGCAGGCGCGGATCCTCGAGCTTCAGCGCAGAGGTCCCCTCGGGCATCGCCACGTAGGTCGTGCCGGAAATCACCGAATGCGGGTGGATATGGCTGGAATGAAAACCGCCCTCGGGCAGGATGTTGATCCACAGATCCTCCAGCACGAGGGCCTTGTCGCCCAGATCAAAGCCCAGATCCTCCGCAAAGGCCGCGACATGGGCGTCGAGCGCCTTCACCACATCCGCAAAGATCGGAAACCGCCACGGCAGGTCGGTCAGCGAAGCATAGGAGGTGTAGCCCGGGTAATCATTGGCCTCGCACCAGTCCTGCCCCGCCTCGTCATCCTCGGCGATGGAATAGCACGACGCCTCCATTTCCGCGGCATCGACGGCGGGGCCGTGCGCGGACAGGGGCGCTTGATAGAGACGGGTTGGGAAGAGCGATCTGATCTGGGCCATGGCGCCTTCTAGATCAGCCGCGCGGCCGAGGCGAGTCCCCCTGCGCCGAGCGATCCGGAATAAAGGAAATCTCAACTCCGTGCTGGTAGCTCTCCCGCGTCGCCGCTTCCGGGAAGGACCGCATGATCACCGCTTATCTCCGCGTTTTCCTGACCATGGTATTCCTGCTGATCGGCGCTGTGGCCTCGGCCGGCAGCCTGGCCCTGTCGGGCGGATTGTTCGCCGCGCGGGCCCCACTTTTCGAGGGTGTGGACAGGGCCGCCGCGCCGGACACGCGCAATCCCAGCTCGCTCTTTGCGGGGCGCGAAGGTACGACGCTCTTTCGGCAGGTGATCCATGCGGCCCCGCTTGCCGCTTTTGGCGACACGGCCGCCACGCATCTGCGCCACCTGATCGCCGATGCGGAGGCCGGGCCGATGGGCTACGACGCCGTGCAGCACGGCGCCCGGATCCGGCCCAAACACCCACCCACACAGATGACCATCGCGGAGATATATGCCTGGATCGACCGGACGCCCGGGCAGCCGCACGCAATCGGTCGGTATCAGTTCATTCCCGCCACCCTGCGCCGATTGGTACGCAAGCTCGGGATTGACCCCGCGACGCGATTTTCCGCGTCTGTGCAGGACCGACTGGCGGATCAACTTCTGGAAGAGGCGGGGTTTTCCGACATGCGACGCGGCGCGACAAGTACCGAAGCCTTCATGCACAATCTCGCGAAGATATGGGCGGGCCTGCCCACCGCGAATGGACGCAGCTATTATGACGGCTATGCGGGCAACAGCGCCACGATGACCTGGGATGTGTTCCGCACGAGGATGGATCAGATCTTTCCCGGCTAGACGACGCCTCCGCAACACCCACGCGGCAAGCCTCCCGGAACGGAAAACGCCCCCACCGACATATCGGCAGGGGCGCTTCGATTTTCAAAGCATCTCGGCAGGACCGGCGCTTACCAGTCCTCGCGCACCACGACGCGGGTCTTGACCGGCAGCTTCATCGACGCAAGGCGCAGCGCTTCGCGCGCGATATCTTCGGCGACGCCGTCGATCTCGAACATGACGCGGCCCGGCTTGACCTTGCAGGCCCAGAAATCGACGGAGCCCTTACCTTTACCCATCCGCACTTCGGTGGGCTTCGAGGTCACCGGGGTATCCGGGAAGATCCGGATCCAGACCCGGCCCTGACGCTTCATGTGACGCGTCATGGCCCGGCGGGCAGCCTCGATCTGGCGCGCGGTGACGCGCTCAGGCTCGATCGATTTCAGACCGTAGGTGCCGAAGTTGAGATCAGAGCCGCCCTTGGCGACGCCCTTGATCCGGCCCTTCTGCTGCTTGCGGTACTTCGTTCTCTTCGGTTGAAGCATCTGTCAAACCTCCTCAGCGACGCGGGCCGCGGGGTGCGGGGCCGTCTTGCAGCTCCTGCGCCTTGCGGTCACGTGCCTGGGGATCGTGCTCCATGATCTCGCCTTTGAAGATCCAGACCTTGATCCCGATGATGCCGTAAGGCGTTTGCGCCTCGACGATGGCGTGGTCGATATCCGCGCGCAGGGTGTGCAGCGGAACGGAGCCCTCGTGGTAATGCTCGGTCCGGGCGATCTCGGCGCCGCCGAGGCGGCCCGCGACGTTCACCTTGATGCCGAGTGCGCCCATGCGCATCGCGTTCTGCACCGCGCGCTTCATGGCACGACGGAACGAGACACGACGCTCGAGCTGCTGAGCGATGTTCTCGCCCACGAGACGCGCATCAAGCTCGGGCTTGCGCACTTCCACGATGTTGAGGTGCAACTCGCTGTCGGTCATGCCCGCGAGCTTCTTGCGCAGCACCTCGATATCCGCGCCCTTCTTGCCGATGATGACACCCGGACGGGCGGCATGGATCGTGACACGGCACTTCTTGTGCGGACGCTCGATGATGATGCGGGCGACGCCGGCCTGCTTGCACTCTTCGTGGATGAACTCGCGCATTGCGATGTCTTCCAGGAGGAGATCACCATAGTCCTTGGTATCGGCGTACCAGCGGCTATCCCAGGTGCGGTTGACCTGGAGGCGCATGCCGATCGGATTGGTCTTGTTACCCATTAGACTTGCTCCTCGATCTGACGCACCTTGATGGTGATTTCCGAGAACGGCTTCATGATGCGGCCGAAGCGACCACGGGCACGGGGACGCCCGCGCTTCATCACGAGGTTCTTGCCGACCCAGGCTTCTGCGACGACGAGTTCGTCGACATCGAGACCGTGGTTGTTCTCGGCATTGGCGATCGCCGATTGCAGGCATTTGCGCACGTCAATGGCGACGCGCTTGTTCGAGAAGGTCAGATCGGTCAGCGCCTTCTCGACCTTCTTGCCGCGGATCATGGCAGCGACGAGGTTCAGCTTCTGCGGGCTGGTGCGCAGCATGCGCAGCTTGGCCATCGCCTCATTGTCCGCCACGCGGCGGGGATTCTTATCCTTGCCCATGGCTTACTTCCTCTTGGCTTTCTTGTCCGCCGCATGCCCGTAATAGGTGCGGGTGGGGGAGTATTCCCCGAACTTCTGGCCGATCATGTCCTCGGTCACGTTGACGGGAACGTGCTTGCGACCGTTGTAGACGCCGAACGTCAGGCCCACGAACTGGGGCAGGATCGTCGAGCGGCGCGACCAGATCTTGATGACTTCATTGCGCCCGGATTCGCGCGACGCCTCGGCCTTCTTGAGGACGTAGGCATCCACGAAGGGGCCTTTCCATACGGAACGTGTCATGACTTAGCGCCTCTTCTTGCGAGCGTGGCGCGAACGCAGGATGAGCTTCTGCGACGCCTTGTTGGTGTTGCGGGTGCGCGCGCCCTTGGTGGGCTTGCCCCACGGGGTCACGGGGTGACGACCACCCGAGGTCCGGCCTTCACCACCACCGTGCGGGTGGTCGATCGGGTTCATGACCACACCGCGGACCGAGGGACGCTTGCCCATGTGGCGCACGCGGCCGGCCTTGCCGAGGTTCTGGTTCGAGTTGTCGGGGTTCGACACCGCACCGACCGTGGCCAGGCATTCCTGACGCACGAGGCGAAGTTCACCCGAGGAGAGGCGGATCTGCGCGTAGCCACCGTCACGGCCGACGAACTGGGCGTAGGTGCCTGCGGCGCGTGCGATCTGACCACCTTTGCCGGGCTTCAGCTCGATGTTGTGGACGATCGTACCGATCGGCATGCCCGAGAAGGGCATCGCGTTACCGGGCTTGATGTCGGCCTTCGCGCTGGCGATCACGCGGTCGCCGATGGCGAGGCGCTGGGGTGCCAGGATGTAGGCCTGCTCGCCATCGTCATACTGGATGAGGGCGATGAAGGCGGTCCGGTTGGGATCGTATTCGATGCGCGCGACGGTTGCGCCGACGTCGAACTTGTTCCGCTTGAAATCGACGATCCGGTAGAGGCGTTTCGCCCCGCCACCGCGGCGTCGTGCCGTGATACGTCCGGTGTTGTTACGGCCGCCCGATTTCGTCAGACCCTCGGTGAGGGCTTTGACGGGACGTCCTTTCCACAGCTCCGAACGGTCGATCAGCACCAGCCCGCGCTGGCCCGGCGTCGTCGGCTTGTACGACTTGAGTGCCATGCTTTCTGTCTTCCGTATATGCAGCCCGGCTCTCCCCGATCGGGAGCACCGCGCTTATGTGATGAGGGAAGGCGTGGTGCCCTCCTTCGGATATAGGCCCCCTTAGGTGCCCGGTGGTATGGCTCTTGCGAGCAAACGCAAAGCCCCGGACGAATCCGGGGCGGTGCGGTTGGGTGGCGTTTAAGGAAGGATGTCCCGAGGGTCAAGCGGTGATGCAGGGTGTAGGGAATGGTGGGTTTTCACCCACCCTACGGGGCGGTGTATCTCGGGCTGACACGTGGGGTAGGTGAAAACCCACCATTCCCGATCCAAAGGCCTCCAGCGCGCCCGAAAGCCCCTGCCGCACACCACAACGTCCAATGCCCAATCCATGCCCAGACCTTCAGATCGGCGGTCCCCATTCATAGCGCGGGTCGTCCTCATCCGCCGACCAGTAGAGCACCCCGCCCCACCGCCAGGGATCGAGCACGATCCCGTCATAGAGCGTTCCGCCGCGCGCTGAGATCACCGCGGAATGATGGATCACCCGGAAGCCCTCGGGCGGCGATGTCGACCAATGCAGCGACAGCGTCTCGAACTGCTCCTCCCGCAGGCGCTCCAGCATCGCGCGCGCCCAGTCGTTGCAGAGGCCCTTTTCACGGATGCCCTCCAGCACCTTGAAGTTATGGACGAGCGGCGGATCCGTGACCTGCCACTCCTCCTTCAACTGCAAAGGATAGGCATAGGCGATCTCTGCCGCGCGCCGGGCCTCCTCCGGATCGACCTCCGGACCAAGGGCCACGAGCGCCCGCGCCAGCGCCTCCGGACCGCCCTGCCCGTCCGGCGGCGGCGCAGAACAGGCGGCCAGCGCCAGGAACAAAAGCGCCACCAGGAATCGGGCCAGTTGTCTCATACGGGTTCACTCTCGATGGCTGCCAAGCCGGACCCTATGCAGGTCGCACGGGAACTGCCATGGGCGAACGTCCCACATGCGCGAACCTTCGCGTGAAAAGCAAAAACCCCGACCGCGTCTGCAGCCGGGGTTTCGCCATTTTTCTGCGAGGCCGAAGTCCGGCCCCGTGATCCGATCAGAGACCGGTGGTCACGTCGATCGTGTTGCCCTCTTCGAGCGTCACGTAGGCCTTCTTCACGTCCGACCGACGACCGGGGCGACCGCGGAACCGCTTGGTCTTGCCCTTGGTGATCGAGGTGTTTACGGCCTTGACCTTCACACCGAACAGCGCCTCGACCGCATCCTTGATCTGCGGCTTGGAGCTGTCGATGGCCACTTCGAAGACCACGGCGTTGTTTTCAGACGCCATCGTGGACTTCTCGGTGATGATCGGCTTGCGGATCACATCGTAATGTTCAGCATTCGCGCTCATTTCAGACGAGCCTCCAGTGCTTCGACACCCGCCTTGGTGAGCACCAGCGTGTCACGCTTGAGGATGTCATAGACGTTTGCGCCCATGGACGGCAGCACGTCGAGGCCATCGATGTTGGCCGCGGCACGAGCGAAGTTCTCGTTCACCTCGGCGCCGTCGATGACGAGCGCGCGTTTCCAGCCGCGATCCGCGACCATCTTGGCGAGCGTCTTGGTCTTGCCATCGGCATCCGCGGTGTCGATCACGACCAGCGAGCCGTCCTTCAGCTTCGACGACAGGGCCATTTTCAGACCAAGCGCGCGCACCTTCTTGGGCAGCTCATGGGCGTGGCTGCGGGGCGTCGGGCCCTTGTAGATGCCACCCGAGCGGAAGATCGGCGCCTTGCGGGAGCCGTGGCGTGCGCCGCCGGTGCCCTTCTGGCGATAGATCTTCTTGGTCGAGTAGCTGACCTCCGAGCGACCCAGCGTGGAGTGGGTGCCCTGCTGCGCCTTGTTGCGCTGCCAGCGGACGACGCGGTGCAGGATGTCGGCGCGGGGTTCGAGGCCGAAGACCTCGTCACCGAGCTCGACCGACCCGGCTGCGCCGCCGTCGAGTTTGATCACGTCGAGTTTCATTCCTCACCGTCCTTCTTCTCGGTGCCCTCGGCATCGGCCGCGATGTCGGCTTCCGCCTCTTTCAGGGCCTCTTCCTGCTGAGCGGCTTCCTCTGCCAGACGCGCTTCTTCGGCGGCTTTCGCCTCCTCTTCAGCGGCCTTGGCGGCTTCCTCGGCAAGACGCTTGGCTTCGTCGGCAGCCGACTTCAGCGCCGCGGGGAGAATGATGTTCTCCGGCGTGGGCTTCTTGACGGCGTCCTTGACGGTGACCCAGCCACCCTTGGCGCCCGGAACCGCGCCCTTGACCATGATCAGGCCACGGTCGGCGTCGGTCTTGACGACCTGCAGGTTCTGCGTGGTCACGCGCACGGCGCCCATGTGGCCCGCCATCTTCTTGCCCTTGAACACCTTGCCGGGGTCCTGACACTGGCCGGTCGAGCCGTGCGAACGGTGCGAAATCGAGACACCGTGCGAAGCGCGCAGACCACCGAAGTTGTGACGCTTCATCGCACCGGCGAAACCCTTACCGATCGAGGTGCCGGAGATGTCCACGAACTGACCTTCGAAGTAATGGTCCGCCGTGATCTCTTCGCCGACCTCGATGAGGTTCTCGGGCGCCACGCGGAATTCCGCGATCTTGCGCTTGGGCTCCACCTTCGCGGCGGCGAAATGGCCGCGCATCGGCTTCGAGACGTTCTTGGCTTTGACTGTGCCGCTGCCGAGTTGGACAGCCGCATAGCCATGATTTTCGACGGTCCGCTGCGCCACGACCTGCAACTTGTCCAGTTGCAGAACGGTGACGGGAATCTGCTTGCCGTCTTCCATGAAGAGCCGGGTCATGCCGACCTTCTTTGCGATCACTCCAGAGCGCATCATGATCTGCCCTCCTTAAACCTTGATCTCGACGTCCACACCGGCCGCGAGGTCGAGCTTCATCAGCGCGTCGACGGTCTGCGGGGTGGGATCGACGATGTCGAGAAGCCGCTTGTGGGTGCGGATCTCGAACTGGTCACGGGACTTCTTGTTCACGTGGGGACCACGCAGAACGGTGAAGCGCTCGATCTTGTTCGGCAGCGGGATGGGACCGCGCACATCGGCGCCGGTCCGCTTGGCGGTGTTGACGATTTCCTGGGTGCTGGCATCCAGCACGCGGTAATCGAACGCCTTGAGCCGAATGCGAATGTTCTGGCTTTGCATAAGTCTGGCCTTATCTTGGCGCGTTTGAGTTGAGAGGAAGAGGCAGGACCACCCTGCCGCTTCTTCGAACCCCAGCTGGACCATCGCCCTGGCCCGGTCCGGATATCATCCGGCGTCCGAGAGGAACTTTGATCCAATTTTTTTCAACGGTGATCCGACGTCCCGCGCGCAGGCACGGGACGCCAAGAGCCGATTACTTGATGATCTTCGAGACGACGCCCGAGCCGACGGTCCGGCCGCCTTCGCGGATGGCGAAGCGGAGGCCGTCTTCCATCGCGATCGGCGCGATCAGCTCGACGCCGAACTTCAGGTTGTCACCGGGCATGACCATCTCGGTGCCCTCGGGCAGCGTCACGGTGCCGGTCACGTCCGTCGTGCGGAAGTAGAACTGCGGGCGGTAGTTCGCGAAGAACGGCGTGTGGCGGCCGCCCTCTTCCTTGGTCAGGATGTAGACCTCGGCTTCGAACTCGGTGTGCGGGGTCACGGAGCCCGGCTTGCAGAGCACCTGGCCACGCTCGACGCCCTCACGGTCGACACCGCGCAGCAGCGCGCCGATGTTGTCGCCCGCTTCACCGCGGTCGAGCAGCTTGCGGAACATCTCGACGCCCGTGCAGGTCGTCTTCTTGGTGTCGCGGATGCCGACGATCTCGATCTCGTCGCCCACGTTGATCACGCCACGCTCGACGCGGCCGGTCACGACGGTGCCGCGGCCGGAGATCGAGAAGACGTCCTCGATCGGCATCAGGAACGGCTGGTCGGTCGCACGCGGCGGCTGCGGGATGTACTCGTCCACGGCAGCCATCAGTTCCTTGATCTTGTTCTCGCCGATCTCGGGATCGCGGCCTTCCATCGCAGCGAGCGCCGAGCCTGCCACGATCGGAATGTCGTCGCCCGGGAAATCGTAGGCGGACAGAAGCTCGCGAACTTCCATCTCGACGAGCTCGAGGAGCTCCTCGTCATCGACCTGGTCGACCTTGTTGAGGAAGACGACCATGGCGGGGATGCCCACCTGACGGCCGAGCAGGATGTGCTCGCGGGTCTGGGGCATCGGGCCGTCGGCCGCGTTCACAACGAGGATCGCGCCGTCCATCTGCGCCGCACCCGTGATCATGTTCTTCACGTAGTCGGCGTGGCCGGGGCAGTCGACGTGTGCGTAGTGACGGTTCTCGGTCTCGTATTCCACGTGTGCGGTCGAGATCGTGATGCCGCGGGCCTTCTCCTCGGGCGCGCCGTCGATCTGGTCATACGCCTGGAAGTCGCCGAAATACTTGGTGATCGCCGCCGTCAGCGTGGTCTTGCCGTGGTCAACGTGACCGATCGTGCCGATGTTGCAGTGCGGCTTCGAGCGATCGAACTTTTCCTTTGCCATGATATGGCCTCCTGTTCTCTAGCGGATGGTGGGCCATGGCCCACCCTACGGTGATGGGTAGGGCGGGGTCTCCCCCGCCACCCGGCTTATGCGTATTTCGACTGGATCTCGTCAGAGATGTTCTGCGGAACCGGGTCGTAATGGTCGAACTGCATCGTGAACTGCGCGCGGCCCGAGGACATCGAGCGCAGGTTGTTGATGTAGCCGAACATGTTGGCCAGCGGCACCATGGCGTGGATCGCCACGGCATTGCCGCGCGGTTCCTGACCGGTCACCTGACCGCGACGGGACGTGAGGTCACCGATCACGTTGCCGGTGTAATCCTCGGGCGTCACCACCTCGACCTTCATCATCGGCTCGAGAAGCTTTGCACCGGCGCGGCGCAGACCTTCACGCATGCCCATGCGGGCCGCGATTTCGAACGCGAGGACCGAGGAGTCCACGTCGTGGAACTTGCCGTCGACCAGAGCGACCTTGAAGTCGATCACCGGGAAGCCTGCGAGCGGACCGGAATCCATCACCGACTTGATGCCCTTTTCGACACCGGGGATGTATTCCTTCGGCACCGCGCCACCGACGATCCGGCTTTCGAAGGAGTAACCTTCGCCCGGCTCTGTCGGGGAGATCTCGAGCTTCACTTCCGCGAACTGACCCGAACCACCCGACTGCTTCTTGTGGGTGTAGGTATGCTCGATCGGCTGCGAGATCGTCTCGCGGTAAGCCACCTGCGGCGCACCGATATTCGCCTCGACCTTGAACTCCCGCTTGAGGCGGTCGACGAGGATGTCGAGGTGAAGTTCGCCCATGCCCTTCATGATGGTCTGGCCCGATTCGAGATCGGTTTCGACCTTGAAGGACGGATCTTCGGCGGCGAGGCGCTGCAGACCGGCGGACATCTTCTCCTGGTCGGCCTTCGTCTTGGGCTCGACCGCGATCTCGATCACCGGATCGGGGAAGGTCATCGTTTCCAGAACAACCTGCTTCTGGCTGTCGCAGAGCGTGTCGCCCGTGGTCGTGTCCTTCAGGCCCGCGATGGCGATGATGTCGCCGGAACCGGCCCAATCGATCTCTTCGCGCGAGTTCGAGTGCATCATCATCATACGGCCGATGCGCTCTTTCTTGCCCTTGGTGGAGTTGAAGACGGAACCGCCCTTCTCCAGCAAGCCCGAATAGATCCGGGTGAAGGTCAGCGAGCCGACGAACGGGTCGTTCATGATCTTGAACGCGAGGCCCGCGAAGGGCTGCTCGTCACCGGGGCGACGCTCGATGTTGCGCGTTTCGGTCTCGTCATCGGGTGCGAAGCCCATGTAGGGCGGCACGTCGAGCGGACCCGGCAGGTAGTCGATCACGGCGTTCAGGAGGGGCTGCACGCCCTTGTTCTTGAACGCGGAGCCTGCAAGCACCGGAACGAAGGACATCGACAGCGTGCCCTTGCGGATCAGCGACCGCAGGGTCGGCAGATCGGGCTCTTCGCCTTCGAGGTACGCTTCCATCGCGTCGTCATCCATCTCGACGGCAAGCTCGACGAGGTTGGCACGATACTCTTCGGCCTTCGCCTTCATGTCGTCGCGGATGTCCTGGATGACCCAGGATGCGCCGAGATCTTCGCCCTTCCAGACCCATTCCTTCATGGTCACGAGGTCGATGATGCCCTCGAGCTGATCCTCGGCCCCGATGGGCAGCTGGATCGGCGCGGGGATGGCACCGGTGCGGTCCTTGATCATGTGGACGCAGTTGTAGAAGTCCGCGCCGATCTTATCCATCTTGTTGACGAAGACGATGCGCGGGACCTTGTAGCGGTCGGCCTGACGCCACACCGTTTCGGTCTGCGGCTCGACGCCTGCGTTCGCGTCCAGAACGGCAACGGCACCGTCGAGCACGGCGAGCGAACGCTCGACCTCGATGGTGAAGTCCACGTGTCCGGGCGTGTCGATGATGTTGAAGCGGAACTTGGCTTCCTGCGGCGTGTCACCGTAAATGCCGGTCGGGTTCTCGCCATCCTCGGTGCGGAACCAGAAGGTCGTGGTCGCAGCGGAGGTGATGGTGATCCCGCGCTCCTGCTCCTGCTCCATCCAGTCCATGGTGGCGGCGCCATCATGGACTTCGCCGATCTTGTGCGACTTGCCGGTGTAGAACAGGATGCGCTCGGTGCAGGTGGTCTTGCCTGCATCGATATGCGCCATGATCCCGAAGTTCCGGTAGCGGTCGAGAGTATATTCGCGTGCCATTGGGAATGGTCCTCAGGCTAAAGTGATATTACCAGCGGTAGTGGCTGAATGCCTTGTTGGCATCGGCCATCTTGTGCGTGTCTTCGCGCTTCTTCACGGCCGAGCCACGGGACTGAACAGCGTCCAGAAGTTCACCGGCAAGGCGCTCTTCCATGGTGTTCTCGTTGCGGCCGCGCGATGCGGTGATCAGCCAACGGATCGCCAGCGCTTCGCGGCGCTCGGGGCGGACTTCGACGGGCACCTGGTAGGTGGCACCACCGACGCGGCGCGAGCGAACCTCGACGGCGGGCTTGATGTTGTCGAGCGCCTCGTGGAACACCTCGATGGGCGCGCGCTTGATCTTGCCTTCGACGCGATCGAGCGCGTTGTAGACGATCCGCTCGGCGACGGATTTCTTGCCGTCCACCATCAGGTTGTTCATGAACTTGGTCAGAACCGTATCGCCAAATTTGGCGTCGGGCAGAATCTCGCGCTTTTCAGCAGAGTGACGACGGGACATGGTGTAATCCTCTTACTTCGGACGCTTGGCGCCATACTTCGAACGGCGCTGCTTACGGTCCTTGACGCCCTGGGTATCAAGCACACCGCGCAGGATGTGGTAGCGCACACCCGGAAGGTCTTTCACACGACCGCCGCGGATGAGCACGACCGAGTGCTCCTGCAGGTTGTGGCTTTCGCCCGGAATGTAGCTGATGACTTCGAAGCCGTTGGTCAGACGCACCTTGGCCACTTTCCGCATCGCCGAGTTCGGCTTCTTCGGTGTGGTGGTGTAGACGCGCGTGCAAACGCCCCGCTTCTGGGGGCACTGCTCGAGGTGCATCGACTTCGAGCGCTTGACTTTGGGCTGCCGCGGCTTGCGGATCAGCTGCTGGATCGTTGGCATTCCGGATTCCCCGTATAGCTCACATATGGGTGCGCAAGGCCCGGGCCCGGCGCGGTTCAATCGTTCGGCATGCCCGCGCGTCCGCGGGAATACCTGCTGTCTCTCTGAGAGGGCCTCCGGGGCGCCTGAATGGCCGCGCCGCCGTCTCCGGTCTGGTCCCCGCCGGGGCCACGATAGCCCGACGCAAAAAGCCGCATTCGTTCCCTCATCTCGGGAACGACGCGGGAGATACCAGAGGATCGGGGCAACTGGGCCCGGATCATGACCGCTTCTCGTCTGTGTGTTCAGACCGGGCGCATGGATGCGGGTCCGGTCAGGATGGGCGGCGTATATGGGGAGTCGGATAGCTTGTCAACAGCCGCGGGAGCACACATTCGGGGCGTGTTTCGGCCAAGCATGCACGGCTCTTGTCCGCATCGCCGCCCAATGTCAGCCTAGCGCGGAAAAGCATGGTTTCGCGCGAGGCACAATCGACATGCAGGTGATCGGATTCTGCCGCTTCTCCTATCCCGCCGAGGGGGGCTTCCAGGTCGAACATGACGACCTCGCAGAGCGCATGGCCTATCTCTATGCGCCCGCCCGCCTCGAGGAAAGGCTGCGCCTCTTCGAGACGATCTGCCTCCCCTCCATTGCCGCCCAGACCGATCCCGACTTCACCTTCGTAATATTGACCGGCGACAGCCTGCCGGACGCGACCCGCGCGACGCTTGACGCGCTGATCGCCGATGTGCCGCAGGCGGTGATCGAAGCGCGTCCGCCCGGCCCACACCGCAAGGTCTGTCAGGATGCCATCAACGCCGCGCGGCACGACATCGCGGAACCCTGCCTGCAATTCCGCCATGACGACGACGACGCGGTGGCGGTGGATTTCGTCGCGTCGCTGCGGCAGGCGGCGACGGATTGCGCGGCCCTTTGTGCGGCCAACCGGCTCGTGGGCTTCGACTGGAACCGTGGCTATCTGGTCAGCGCCGACGCGCGTGGCCTCTGTGCGGAGCCCGTCACTCATCCTTATTGGGGCGTCGCGCAGGCGCTTTATGTGCAAGGCGGCGTGCGGCAGAGCGTGATGAATTTCGGCCACCAGAAGATCAACCTGCACATGCCGACCGTGACCTTCAACGCGCCCGAGATGTATCTGCGCGGCCATAACGGCTTCAACGACTCGCGGCAGAAGAACCATGTGAAGCCGCATCCCCTGCCCCGCCTCGACGCGGCGGGCGAAGACGCGATCAAGGCGCGCTTCAACGTGGACGCGGAGCGCGTGCGGGCTGTGTTTCGCTCCGGGCCCTGACCCTGCGCCCGCGCCTTAACGTGAAGACCCCCGCACTCACGATGATCGCGGCGCCAAGGAAGGTCAGCGGCTCGGGCCATTCGCCGAAGACCGCCCAGCCCAGCACCAGCGCCCAGATCAGCGAGGTGTAGCGGAACGGCGAAACCGCGCCAACATCACCCACCCGCATCGCCGCGACGGACAGGAAATAGCCCGCCGTGACAAACAGCGCAGAGCCCACGACCATGCCAGAGGCCCGCGCGGTCACCGGCGCCCAGCCCTGCACCGCTGTCAGCCCAACCGCGAAAAGCGTCACGGCGATCGCCGCCGACAGCGTGACGAGAAGCGACGGCACCTCAACCGACATGCGCCGCGTGACGAGATCGCGCAGGGTGACGAAACAGACGGCAATCAGCACGTAGGCCGAGGCGGCGGTGAAATCCCCGGTCCCCGGCCGTGTGATGAGCAGCATGCCCACGAAGCCCGCGACAATCGCCGACCAGCGCCGCCAGCCCACCGCCTCGCCCAGAAACAGCGCCGCGCAGAGCGTCACGGTCAGCGGCACCGATTGCAGGATCGCGGTCACATTTGCGATGGGCAGCGCCAGAAGCGCCGTGAGAAAGAAGTACGCAGCACCGATCTCGGCCGCGCAGCGCAGCGCGATCAACCGCGCATCCCGGCCGGGGATTCGGCGGAACGCCCGGAAGTGCCGCGCGAGCCCGAAGAGAACCGCAATCGCGATCACGCCCCGCAACAGCAGGATCTGCCCCAGCGACAGCTCCGCCGACGCCGCCTTTACGAAGACGTCGTTGATGGTGAATGCGGCCATCGAGGCCATCATCAGCCCCGCCCCGCGACGATTGTCTGCGTCATCGGTCATCCTGCCGGTGCTATCACCCTGCATTGTCCCCCGCCAGATATTGCGACGCTTGCTCCCCGGCCTGCCAGATGGTCTAATCCACGGCTAACCCAACCACAGAATCCGGGACGAGCAGCGCATGGCCGAAGACCTCCTCGCAGGGCAGGAGCCCACCGATTACGACGCCTCCTCCATCGAGGTGCTGGAGGGGCTGGAGCCCGTTCGCAAACGCCCCGGCATGTATATCGGCGGCACGGATGAGCGCGCGCTGCATCACATGGTGGCGGAAATCCTCGACAACTCGATGGACGAGGCCGTGGCGGGTCATGCGAACCGCATCGAGGTGGACCTGCTGGAGGACGGGTCCTGCCGTATTCGCGACAACGGGCGCGGCATCCCGATCGACCCGCATCCGAAATTTCCGGGCAAATCCGCGCTGGAGGTGATCCTGTGCACGCTCCATGCGGGCGGCAAGTTCTCGGGCAAGGCCTACGAGACCTCGGGCGGCCTGCACGGGGTTGGCGCCTCCGTGGTCAACGCGCTGTCCGACCTGATGGTGGTCGAGGTCGCTCGCAACCGCGAACTTTACGAGCAGCGCTTCTCGCGCGGTCTGCCGCAGGGCCCGGTCGAGAAGATCGGCCAGGCGCCCAACCGGCGCGGCACCACGATCACCTTCCATGCCGATGCGGAGATCTTCGGCACGCACAAGCTCAAGCCCGCGCGGCTCTTTCAGATGGTCCGCTCCAAGGCGTATCTGTTCTCCGGCGTGGAGATCCGCTGGAAGTCCGCCATCGACGATGGCGACACGCCCACGGAGGCCACGTTCCACTTCCCGGGCGGCCTGTCGGATTACCTGACAGAGACGCTGGGCAGTGCGGCCACCTATGCAAGCGCCCCCTTCGCGGGCACGGTCAGCTTCCAGGAACGCTTCGGCAAGCCGGGTAAAGTGGAATGGGCGATCAACTGGACGCCCTCGCGCGATGGTTTCCTGCAAAGCTATTGTAACACCGTGCCCACGCCCGAAGGCGGCACCCATGAGGCGGGCTTCTGGGCCGCGATCCTGAAGGGCATCCGGGCCTACGGCGAGCTTGCGGGCAACAAGAAGGCCGCGAGCATCACGCGCGAGGATCTGGTGACAGGGGGCTGCGCGCTCGTGTCCTGCTTCATCCGCGAGCCGGAATTCGTGGGCCAGACCAAGGACCGGCTGGCTACTGTCGAGGCCGCGAAGCTCGTCGAGGGCGCCGTGCGCGATCACTTCGACAATTGGCTGGCCTCGGACACCAAGTCCGCCGGTGCGATCCTCGATTTCCTCGTCCTGCGCGCCGAGGAACGGATGCGGCGGCGCAAGGAGAAGGAGACGGCGCGGAAATCCGCGACGAAGAAGCTGCGCCTGCCGGGCAAGCTGACGGACTGCACCTCGAAGACCCGCGAGGGCACGGAGCTCTTCATCGTCGAGGGCGATTCCGCGGGCGGCTCGGCCAAGGGCGCACGGTTCCGCGAGACGCAGGCGCTTTTGCCGCTCAAGGGCAAGATCCTGAACGTGCTGGGCGCTGCGTCGTCGAAGCTGGGCTCGAACGCCGAGATTTCCGATCTCTGCGAGGCTTTGGGTGTCGGTTTGGGGTCGAAATTCAACATCGACGATCTGCGCTACGAGAAGATCATCATCATGACTGACGCCGACGTGGACGGCGCGCATATCGCCTCGCTCCTGATGACGTTTTTCTTCTCGCAGATGCGGCCCTTGATCGATAACGGGCATCTCTACCTCGCCTGCCCGCCGCTCTATCGCCTGACCCAAGGGGCCAAGCGCGTCTACGTGGCTGATGATGCCGAGAAAGAGATGTGGATGGAGAAGGGCCTCGGCGGGAAGGGCAAGATCGACCTGCAGCGCTTCAAGGGTCTGGGCGAGATGGACGCGAAGGACCTCAAGGAGACGACGATGGATCCCGCGACCCGGAAACTCATCCGCGTGACCATCGACGAGGACGAACCGGGCGAGACCGGCGATCTCGTGGAGCGTCTTATGGGCAAGAAGCCCGAGCTGCGGTTCCAGTACATCCAGGAGAACGCGCGGTTCGTCGAGGAGTTGGATGTGTGAGTGAGAACGCCATTCCGTAGGGTGGGTGAAAACCCACCAAACGCCCAACCCCGTTAACCAAAACCTAACCGACCTCCGGCAACCCTCCGGATATGTCGAATTATCTGCGTCTCAAAAGGCCCGGCGCCTCATATTTCTTCACGGTCAATCTCGCGCATCGGGGCGGTGCGCTTCTGACGGACCATGTCGCGGAGCTTAGGCGGTGCTACGCACGCTGCGTCACGGATACACCGTTTCGGACCGACGCCATTGTCGTCCTGCCGGACCATATCCATGCGATCTGGACGCTGCCTGAAGGGGATGCCGACTTTTCCACCCGCTGGCGAAGGATCAAGGCAGGGTTCAGCCGCAGCCTTTCCATTTCGCACCCTCGTTCGCCCAGCAAGCATCGCAAGGGAGAGCGCGGTCTCTGGCAGCGGCGGTATTGGGAACATTGTCTGCGCGATCCGGAGGATTTCCATGCGCATCTGCAATACGTGCTTTGCAACCCGGTCAAACATGGTCTGGTAAGCGTCGCCCGGGATTGGCCCTACTCCTCCATCCACCGCGACATCGCCCGCGCGCGTCTACCGCTTCCGGGTCTGTGACGAGGACCTTGGCCCGTGGCGGTGGGTTTTCACCCACCCTACGGCTGAACGTGCAAGCTGGTGAGGCTGAGGCCTTTAGGTCGCAAGGTCTGGGCATGAACCCCACTGCGCGTTCTTACACCCAGCCTTGATCCCGCGTTCTGCCTAGGCAGCCTTTCTTCACTGCCCCGGACCGGATCCGGGGCCCTAGACCCAAACAAACCGATCCCCACAAAACCGAACCGCCCAACCTCTCACCCACCAAAACGTGAGCCCAAAGCGCGCAGCGGCTGCTAACCTCACGCCATGCGCCACCTCCTCCTTATACTCGCCCTCCTCGCCACACCCGCCGCAGCGCAGGACACCGATCTCGAACTGGTGCTCCTCGCCGACGCCTCGGGCTCCATCGACGCCTCCGAGATTGCCTTCCAACGCGAAGGCTACGCGCAGGCCATCACCGATCCCGACGTGCTCGCCGCCATCGCCGACACGGCCTACGGCTCCATCGCCGTCACATATGTTGAATGGGCCGCGAACCAGGCGGTCGTCGCCCCCTGGACCCGTATCGCGACCGCCGATCAGGCCGAACGCTTCGCCGCAGAACTGCTGTCGAAACCGCGCCAGGCCTACGGACGCAACGCCATCGGCGCAGCCCTTCTCGCGGGCCTCGAATTGATGGAGACGAACGACATCGAGGGCTGGCGCCGCGTCATCGATTTCTCGGGCGACAGCGTGAACAATTACGGCGGGCCATCCATCGCCGATGCCCGCGCCCGCGTCCTGGCCGAGGGTGTGACGATCAACGCCCTGCCGATCCTGCGGCCCGATGATCCCGGCCGCGCCCATGGCGGGCTGGAGGCGGCCTATGCCAACCAGATCATCGGCGGGATGGGGGCCTTCGTCGTCACCGCCGAAAACCGCGCGAGCTTTGCCGAGGCTGTGAAACGCAAGCTGATCCTCGAAATCTCCGGCACCCATGCCCTGCCGCGACATGCAGGCCCCTGACGGGCTTGCCGCGCGCGCCGGTTTGCGCTTCGGTGCCGCCATGCGCCAGATCCTGATCCTCGCCCTCGTCCTGCTTGCCGCCTGCGGACGTCCGCTGACCGAAAACGAGACGGCGTTCGCCCGCGCGCTCCACGGGGACGCCATCGACACACGCGCCGTGCGCTTCCATGACGGGCATTTCGCGGGCTCCTACAGCTACACCCGGCCGGCACGGCCCCGCGTGACCTGCCAGGAGCGGATCTTCCCGCCGCGATCGGGACGCGTGACCGTCTCCCCCGGCGCCACCGCCTTTTTCAACCGCGTGCTCTACCGCGAGGATCTCTACCGCGACGACTATCTTGCGGAATTGCCCGAGGTGATCGACCTCTTCGACGCGATGCTCTTCGCACATGAGATGACGCATGTCTGGCAATGGCAGAACCGCGACCGCACGGGCTTCACCCCATGGCGTGCGGCGCTGGAGCATACGGCCTCCGCCGATCCCTATCTCTTCGAGACCGATCAGGGCGATTTCCTCGATTACGGATACGAGCAACAGGGCTCCATCGTGGAGGAATATGTCTGCTGTCGCCTGCTCGACCCCGAGGCGCCCAGAACCGCGCGGCTGCACCGGATGATTGCGGGGGCGATGGACATCTCGCGGCTCGACACCGTGCTGACCGCGCCGCAGATCCGCATTCCCTGGGCGGGGGCCGAGACGGAGAATATCTGCCGCGCGGAATGATCGCCGTCGCGTCCGCGCCGCGCGGGCCTCTTACTCCTGCAGGCTTTTCAGATAGGTCACCAGATCCGCGACCGGCTCGGACATCATCACCGGCTGCCCCGCACCGGTCTTGAGCGCGACCGACTGCACCCCTTCGAAGAAATCGCCGTAGACCGGCATGGGAGAGCCGTGGCTGACCAGCGGATCCCGCCCGTCGATGCGCATGATCACTCGCATCAGCGGAAAGCGTCCATCCTCGCCGGACGACAGCAGCGTCAGATCGGTCGGCTGGATCAGAAGGGCGGGCGCCATCGGACCGTCGCCCTTGGCCGAAAGGCCATGGCAGGTCGCGCAATGCCGCTCATAGAGGGATTTGCCCACGCCGACATCCTGCCCGGCGGCTGAGAACGGCAAGACGGCCAGAAAAAGCGGAAGAAGGGGGAGACGGAAGACGACACGCATGGGCAACCTCGCTCGCGAAGATGCCCACATCCTGCAATGCCGGTGGCTCTGCGTCGTTGATCCCGGTCAAGGAACCACCCGGAACCGGCACGGATTGCCCGGAATGGAAAAAGGACGATCTACAGCAAAAAGGCGACCCGTAGGCCGCCTCTTTTCGCATGTTCGGGCCTTGCGCCGCCGATCAGAGCTTCGCGACAAATTCGTCGAATTCGCGCTCGGCTTCTTCACGGGTCTTGCCGTACTTGGCCTGGATCTTGCCGATCAGCTGTTCGCGCTCGCCCCGGGTCTCGGCGACCTCGTCTTCGGTCAGCTCGCCCCATTGCTCGCGGATATGGCCCTTCATCTCGGTGAAACGGCCTTTGAGTTCGTCCATATTCATGTCGTCTCTCCTTGCGTTGCCTATCCACACAACGAGCCGGCCGCAGGCACGGTTCCGGAGACACATAGAAATATGTGTTTCGAACTTACCTTAATGATCCATGTCGCCATGCACGGCGAAGGCTTCGAGCTCGGCATCCTGCGGTTCGATCACGCGGTAGGCTTCGCGCACGCCCGCATCCGTCAGCTCGCGGCTGACGGTCAGGATGGTGTTGGGCGTGAAATCGGCGCACATTTCAGCCATTTCGGCGATTTCCGCCTCCGCGACGGAGCGGGCATCCTCCAGCGACGGCGCGCCGTAGATTGCCACGAAATGCTGCGCGAGCCCCTCGACAAGTGTCACGCGCTCCGCCTCTTCGATCCGGGTGACGGCCACGAAGGTCACGCGCCCGAAGGTCTCAAGGCCGAGCCAGCCATTGGCGAAAGCCTGCCGCGCCTTGCCTTCGAGGTCGCCCTCGCCCCAGTTGGAGAACTCGAACCCGCCCGAGATGCACCATTCGCCGGTGCGCGCCGGGCTGGCAAAGACGCGGGTGTCGCTTTCGTCGAAATGGATCGCGCGGGCGAGGTTCATCAGGGCTGCTCCATCATGAGGGACAGGGGAAGAAGATGCGTCGTGCCGTCCTGTTTCACAAGGGCGCCAAGCGTCTCGTCGAGACCCAGGAAATGCCCCGATCGACCGGCCAGCGTCACGTCCTCGCCCAGTTGCCAGACAAGGCCGGAATAATCCCGGTGCAGGGCGGACAAGCCGTCGGTCTCCCAGTCATGCAACCAGTGCAACAGGTGCCGCGCGTAGCTTTCCAGAAGCGGCATGGGCGTCAGATCGCCGCAGCCCTCGGCATAAAGGCTGGTCTCGCCGGGTGTTTCACCCCCATCGGCGCTGCGGGGCACGAAATGCAGATCGATGGTGACCACCATCCAGTCCGGCACGTCGTCTTCGGCGCAAGGCGGCGCGATCATCGCGATGCGTCCCGCCTGACCGCCATTGATATGGACGGCCCCTTCCCAGCCCAGATGCAGCGCCACTTCGGGTGGCGCCACCGATCCCAGCGCGTTCTGCAACGCAACACCGCAAAGCGGCAGAACCACTGCCGCCTCGGCACGCGGGCGATCCGGGGCGAAGACCATCGCCACATGCAGATCTTCGGAGAGCGGATCGTAGAGCACGAGCCCCGGATCGGCACCTTCCTGCGCCGCGCGGATCGCAGCCGCGCGCGGCGCCTCGCCCGCAACGGCGCGGCCGGTCAGAAGCGGCGGAAAATCCGGCGCGCCCCCGCTCATGCCGTCACGCATGCCCGTTCTTGACGAGGTCGCGCGCCACGTCCCGGAAGGCATGCGCCTGCGGGCTATCCGGCTTCGAGACGACAATCGGCGCGCCCCCATCCGAGGCGGTGCGGATGTCGAGATGCAGCGGGATCTCGGCCAGCAAAGGCGCGCCCAGTTTCTCGGCTTCCTTGGCGACGCCGCCGTGGCCGAAGATATGCTCCTCATGTCCGCAATTGGAGCAGATATGCGTCGACATGTTCTCGATCATGCCGACAATCGGCACCTTGAGCTGGGTGAACATGTCGATCCCCTTGCGCGCGTCGAGAAGCGCCACGTCCTGCGGGGTCGAAACGACGATGGCGCCATCCACCTCGAATTTCTGGCTCAGCGTCATCTGCACGTCGCCCGTGCCTGGCGGCAAATCGACGATCAGCACGTCAAGCGCGCCCCATTGCACCTGGTTCATCATCTGCTGCAGCGCGCCCATCAGCATCGGCCCGCGCCAGACAACCGCCTGGCCTTCGTTCATCATCAGGCCGATGGACATCATTGTGACGCCGAAATTCCGCAAGGGCAGGATGGTCTTGCCATCGGGGCTCGCCGGACGGCCCGAGACCCCCAGCATGCGCGGCTGCGAGGGCCCGTAGACATCCGCGTCCAGAAGGCCGACGCGGCGCCCTTCGGCGGCCAAAGCGCAGGCCAGGTTCGACGACACGGTGGATTTGCCGACGCCGCCCTTGCCCGAGGCCACGGCGAGGATGCGGTCGATGCCCGGCACTTTCTGCGGGCCCTGGGGCTTGGGCTTGCCGCCCAGCTTGAGATCCGGCGGCGGCTTCGGAGCTGCATGGGCCGTCATCACGACCGAGACCTGCCCGGCCCCGTCCAGCGCCTTAACGGCCGCTTCCGCCGCCTCGCGCACCGGCCCGTAGGCCTCGCCCTTGTCGCCCGGAACCTCGAGCACGAAGCGCACCGCGCCCGTATCCTCGACATTCAGCGCCTTGACCCGGTTCGCCGCCACGATGTCGCCGCCCGCGGGATCGGAAATGCCTTTGAGTGCGGTCAGAACCGCATCGCGTGTCAGAGCCACTTTTGTGATTATCCCTTGATTGTGCCGGTCACGGTATGGGTGAGGTCCAGCCCGTCCACCGTCAGCGTCACGCGGGCCTCGAAGCTCTCTCCCTCGATCCCGCCCTTGGCGGCGACCGCGTCCTCGATGGCCTTCTGCGAGGTGACACCCACCTGCTTCAGGAACTTCCGCATCGACATGTTCAGTTCTTCGTTCATCGCCTGGCCTCCCCAATCAAAGCGTTGACCTCTCTAGGATAGGCCCACTAGCCTTGCAAGCCACGAGACCGCTGGCAGGGAGGGCCGGATGCGCCTCATCACCGTTCTGTGTGCAGCCTTGGCCGCAAGCCCGGCCCTGGCAGAGGCCGACAAGCGCTTCACTCTCGCGGCGCCCTCCGCGCTCGAGGAAAGCGGCCTGCTCGATTACCTCCTGCCGCGCTTTGCGCTCAAGACCGCGACGCGCATCACCCGCGGCGCCGATCCCGCCAGTGCCGATGCGGTCTTCGAGCGCGACGGCCGCCCGGTCTTCGAAGGCCCGACCGGGCTCTGGGCCCTGCGCGTGGGCGACGACCCGGACGCGCAGGCCTTCGCGGATTGGCTGGGCTCCGAGATCGGGCGCGACACGGTCGCCTCCTTCAGCCGCGATGGCGAAACGCCCTTCTCGACGGAAGTGAAGGCCCCGGTCGCCGTGGCCAAGCTCAACTATTCGGGCGATGTGAACAGCGGCGCCAGCCTGTCGCTGTCGCTCTGCGGACGGTGCCACGTCGTGGGCGAGGTCAACCGCATGAATTCCATCGGCTCCACCCCGTCCTTCGGCATGCTGCGCACCCTGCCCGACTGGTCCCGCCGCTTCGAGGGGTTCTACGCGCTGGCGCCCCACCCTGCCTTCACCCAGATCGAGGAGGTGACATTGCCCTTCGATCCGATGCGGCCCTCGCCCATCGCCCCCATCGAGATGACGCTCGATGAGCTCGACGATATCCTGGCCTTCGTGGCGGATATTCCCCCCGCCGATCTCGGCGAGCCGGTCCAGTCACGCTGACGGGATCGGGCCTGGCGTCCCACGGGGCGGCCCGACGCGAAACACCCCCTCACGTTCGGACCAAAAATACCTCCGGAGGTCTGGAGGCAGGGCCTCCAGCGCGGCCCCTTGGCCGCGATCCCCCGCGCCGCAGGCCGCGCGATCAGTGATCGCGCCGCTTCGACGGGCTTTCGCCGAGGTAATCGTCGGTCGTGCGCACCCGCGGCCGCTCGCCCATGGCGAACGGATTGTTCTGCGCATGAAACTGCGCCCGGACCCGACAATCGTCGCACATCTGGATCATCCGCGCGGCATCCGGGTTCGAGAACATCGCGTGGTTGCCCGCAAGCTTTTCGGTGATGCGGTCGATGGTGGATTTCACCCCGAAAAGCGCGCCGCATTCGATGCAGGCAAAGGGCTCTTCCTCGTTCAGAACCACCTGGCTGAAGGCATGATCGGTGACGTTCATGCGCGGTTGCAGGGCGATGGCGTCCTCGGGGCAGATATTCGCACAGAGCCCGCATTGCAGACAGGCATCTTCCTGGAACAGAAGCTGCGGCTTGTCCGGATTGTCACCCAGGGCCCCCGACGGGCAGAGCGACACGCAGGACAGGCACAGCGTGCAGGCGTCCTGATCGACGAGCACGGCGCCATAGGGCGCGCCTTCCGGCAGATCGATGATCTCGGCCTTGGGCTGCAGCGTCTTGGCCGCCACGCGCGTGACTTGCCGCCGTGTGCCGAGCGGCAGGGCGGGTGCCGCCAGCGCTGCGGCCGCGCCGCCGTAAAGGGCCTCGGGCAGCGCATCGGGATCGGTGATGTCCAGAATCCGCACCGCCTCGGTTCCGGAGAGCGCATTGGCCAGGGCCGCCTCGCCCTCGGGCGTGTCCCGCTCCGTGCGCGGGGCCAACAGAATGTCGACGCGCGCAAATCCGGCCGCGAGGGCGGCCACCATCTCCGCATGACCGAACCGCGCGATGGCATCGGCTTCAAAGGGGATGACATCGGCGGGCAGGCCCCGCCCGAACCGTGCGGCCAGGCGGATCATCTCGCCGCCATGCTCGGCATCATGTACCAGAAGGCGCGGGGCCGCGCCGCCCGCCTCGCGGTAGGTGCGCGCCAGAACGTCGAGCCTGCGAAACACCGCCGAGACCGGCGGTGCGTCATAGCTGATCGCCCCCGACGGACACAAAGCCGCACAGGCGCCGCAGCCCGCGCAGACCATCGGATCGATGCTGACGTGATCGCCCTCGGGGCTGATGGCGCCCGTGGGACAGATATCGAGGCATTTGGAACAGCCCGTCTGCCCCGCCCGCGAATGCGCGCAAAGCGCAGGCTCCGCCCGGATATAGAGCGGCTTTTCGAAGGTGCCGACCATCTGCGCCGCCTGCGCCGCGGCCTCGACCAGCGCCACGGGGCGCGCCGGATCGGCCCGCAGGTAACCCTCGCGCTTTTCCGGTGCGGGAAAGAGCGGCGTCTCGCCACGCAGATCGAGGATGATATCGCACTCTGCCGTCGCCCCGTCGCGCGCCGGTCCGAAATTGAACGTGCCACGACCGCCGGGCACGAGCTGCCGGAACCCGTCGATGCGCACGGTGAAGCCGCCAAGCGCGCCCGACGCGCGGGTGACGCGGCCGCGGATCACGTCGAAGCGCCGGTCGAGCGGCGGCGCGGTCTCGTCGCCCTGCAGAACCGTGACCGCCAATTGATCGGCCAGCGAGGCCGCGGTCTCGAAGGCCGCATCGCCCGAGCCCAGGATGAAGCAGGTGCCTTCAGAGGTGACGTCGCGGCTGCGCGGCGGCGGCATGTCGATCAGCGCCTCGGCGGCAAGTGCGGCCTGTTTCGGCCCCGCCCGGTCGCCCTCGTCGGACCAGCCTGCCCGGTCCCGCAGGTCAACAAAGCCCGGCGCGTCGACGCACAACTCCTCGGCTAGCATTTCGAAAAAAGCGCTTTCCTGTTGGCAGGCGACCAGCACGTCGCCCCCGGCCAATGCCTTCGCGGCGGCCTCTGCGTCATCTTGACACAGCGCGCGATGCACGCGGCTGACCTCGAGGCCTGTCGCGGCGCGCAGGCTTTCGGGGTTCAGGGATTGCGACCCCAGGCAATCGCAGATCAGAAGCTGTTTCACGATATCCCCTCCTTGATCGTGCTTCCCATCGCCCGCCAGGCGGACGCAACCGGCCTGTCTTGCGCATGATGGGGAAATTGTGATTTTCGATAGCGGGCTTATGCCGTATAAACAAGGCAAGGCTCACAGAACGATAGCCAAGGGCCATGGGAGAGAGTTCGATTTCATTCACCGACCGCAAGGCGGCAAGCATCCCTGTCGGGGTGATTGTCGAACGGCGTCCGGGCGTCACGCGCTGGGTCCGCGAGATCTGGCAGCCGCGCGCCCTGCTGCCGAACGCGCCGCCCGCCGATTGGCGTGTGCTGCGCGAGGATGGCGGCCGGATCGAATACCACGCCGCGACCGTTCCGCTCACGCTCTATCGCGGCGAGGCGGAGGCTTACCGGATCTCGCTCAGCGAACCGGTCCCGGCGGCCTATGTCATCATGCGCCCCTCGGCACGCGATGGGTTTCCCTGGTATGTGCATCTCGTCACCGCATCGCCGCATGAGGCCGCTCTGTTCGAGCAATCGGGCGACGAGCTCGTGGAGAAGGTCGCCCTGCCCGACGATCTGATCGGCTGGGCCGGACGCTGGATCGAGGCGCATTACCGTGAGGAGCGGTTCGTGAAGCGCAAGCGGCGCCGCGCTGAAGGGCCCGAGGCCGAAACGCCGCTGGGCGATCCGCGGATCGCGAAACCCACCGATATCTACCGCGCACCGACCGAACGCCGCCACGGGGGCGACACGTGAGCCGCCCGGGCAGCTTCTGGGCCCGCCGCAAGGCGCGTGTCGAAGCCGAAGCGGCCGAAGACGCCCGCAGGGCGGAGGAGGCGCGCGCCGATGCCGTGGCCCAGGACCTCGCCGAGAAGAGCGACGAAGACATCCTCGCCGAATATGGCCTCCCCGATCCCGACGATCTGGTGCCGGGCGACGGCATTGCGGGCTTCATGCGCCGCGAGATCCCCGAACGCCTGCGCCGCCGCGCCATGCGCAAGCTCTGGCGGTCGAACCCGGTCCTGGCCTGTGTCGACGGGCTCAACGATTACGACGACGATTACACCAATGCCGCGACCGACATGCCGGGCGTGAAGACGGCCTACCAGATCGGCAAGGGCATGAAGGCCCATGTAGAGGCCCTCGCCGCCGAGGAAGAGGCGAAGCAAAAAGCTGCAGCCAAGCCCCCGGAGGCTTTGGAGGACGGCACCGCGCCCGACGCGGTTGCTCTCACCGAAGCGGGCACCGTGTCCGAAGCAGACGCCATGTCCGATGTCGGCGCGCAGGCTGATCCGGCAGCCATCGCGCCACCGTCCGGCCATGCTGCACCTGCAGAAACCACTGAAATTCCCGCGGAAAACGAACGGGCTACGACTAAAGTCGCAGACGTTCCCCATGGGACCTCCGAAACACCGTCGTATACAACTGAGGAAAGTCCGCACCGGCCGCGCCGGATGCGATTCCGATTCGAGGAGACCGGATGACACAGGCTGCCAAGGCTGACGGCATCGTAAGCGAAGAGGACCGCCTGCGCGCGGACCTTTACAATTTCCTCGGCCTGCTGCTGGCAGGCCCGCCCGATGAATTGCTGCTCGCGCAGGTCGCGGGCCTTTCCGGCGATGACAGCGATCTCGGTCAGGCGGTCACGCGGCTTGCGGAATGTGCCGCCACATCGAAGCCACGCGATCTGGAGCGCGAATTCAACGCGCTTTTCATCGGTCTCGGCCGGGGTGAGCTTCTGCCCTATGCCAGCTACTACCTGACCGGTTTCCTCAACGAAAAGCCGCTGGCCACCCTGCGGCAGGACCTGCGCGCCCGTGGTGTTACCCGGGCGCCGAACGTGTTCGAGCCCGAGGACAATATCGCGTCGCTGATGGAGGTCATGGGCGCGCTGATCGTGGGACGCTTCGGCGCGCCTGCGCGGCTCGAGGATCAGAAGACGTTCTTCAACAGACATATCGGCCCCTGGGCCGGGCACTTCTTCGCCGATCTCGAAACGGCGAAGTCGGCGATGCTTTACGCCGCCGTGGGCTCGGTCGGTCGGGCCTTCATGGAAATCGAGCGCGAAGCGTTCCGATTGTCGCCGGAGTGATCCGGCCCGGGTCCGGCGCATCCGCGCCCGGGCCTCATCGCTCCAACGGTTCCGGGAGCAGATCGACGGGACCGCACAGCTCGGGTCGCACGCGACCCGCAACCAGAAGAAGGGAGACACTGGGATGTCGAAAGACGAGAAGGCGGACAAGGGCCGTCGGGACTTCCTGAAACTTGCCGGAACCTCAGCCCCCGCAGCCCTTGCGGCCGTGGCGGTCAGCGGCACGGAAGCGGAAGCGGCGGACCTCGCGGAAACCGGTAAATCCGGCATGCAGGACACGGCGCATACCCGCGCCTATTTCGACAGCGCCCGTTTCTGACGGACGGTTTTGATTGATAACCGGTGACAGGGCCGCGGCCCGAACGCCGGATCCTGGCCCGCAAGTCATAAAGACACGGGTACATAGCGGAGGGAACAATGCTCAGGAAAAAGACAAGCGGGGTCGCGCGCCGATCCCAGAGAACCGGCCTTCTGTCGGAAATTTCAGGCAAGTCCGTCGACCGCCGCAGCTTCCTGCGCGGCTCTGGTCTTGCCATCGGGGGCCTTGCGGCGATCAGCGCGACAGCCGGATCGGTCACGCAGGCCTCTGCCCAGCAGGCGGTGAACGATGCCGTGAAGACGGTGAAGTCGGTCTGCACCCACTGCTCAGTCGGCTGCACGGTCGTCGCCGAGGTCCAGGACGGTGTCTGGACGGGCCAGGAGCCCGGCTGGGACAGCCCGTTCAACCTCGGTGCGCATTGCGCCAAGGGTGCATCGGTGCGCGAACACACCCATGGTGAGCGTCGCCTGAAATACCCGATGAAGAAGGTCGACGGCGAGTGGACCAAGATCTCCTGGGAACAGGCGATCAACGAGATCGGCGACGAGATGCTCCGCATCCGCGAGGAAAGCGGCCCGGATTCGGTCTACTGGCTGGGCTCCGCGAAGCACAACAACGAGCAAGCCTACCTGATGCGCAAGTTCGCGGCCTATTGGGGCACGAACAACATCGATCACCAGGCGCGGATCTGTCACTCCACGACCGTTGCAGGCGTTGCGAATACATGGGGCTACGGCGCCATGACCAACTCCTACAACGACATCCACAATTCCCAGGCGATCTTCGTGATTGGCGGCAACCCCGCCGAGGCGCACCCGGTCTCGCTCCTGCACCTTCTGAAGGCCAAGGAGCAGAACAACGCGCCGATGATCGTCTGCGATCCGCGCTTCACCCGCACCGCGGCCCATGCGGACGAGTATGTCCGTTTCCGTCCCGGTACCGACGTGGCGCTGGTCTACGGCATCCTGTGGCACATCTTCGAGAACAAGTGGGAGGATGAGGAATTCATCCGCACCCGTGTCTGGGGCATGGACCAGATCAAGGAAGAGGTTGCCAAGTACGACCCCGAGGAAGTCGAGCGGATCACCGGCGCGCCGGGCTCCCAGCTCGAGCGGGTGGCCCGCACGCTGGCCAACAACCGTCCCGGCACCGTGATCTGGTGCATGGGCGGCACCCAGCACACCAACGGCAACAACAACACCCGTGCCTACTGCATCCTGCAGCTTGCCTTGGGCAACATGGGTGCGGCCGGTGGCGGCACCAACATCTTCCGTGGCCACGACAACGTGCAGGGCGCGACCGACCTCGGTGTTCTCGCCGACACGCTGCCGGGCTATTACGGCCTGTCCGCCGGGTCCTGGGCCCACTGGGCGCGCGTCTGGGAGGAAGACCTCGACTGGCTCAAGGGTCAGTTCAGCCAGGAGACCGCCTCCGACAAGGGCAAGGACGACGTTCCGATGATGAACGTCACCGGCATCCCGGTGTCGCGCTGGATCGACGGTGTCCTCGAAGAAGCCGAGGATATCGACCAGCCCGATCAGACCAAGGCCATGGTGTTCTGGGGCCACGCGCCCAACTCGCAGACCCGCCTGCCCGAGATGAAGACGGCGATGGAGAAGCTCGACCTGCTGGTCGTGATCGATCCCTACCCGACAGTCTCGGCGATCATGAACGATCGCACCGATGGCGTGTACCTGCTGCCGGCCGCGACGCAGTTCGAGACCTATGGCTCGGTCACCGCGTCGAACCGGTCGCTCCAGTGGCGTGAGAAGGTCACCGATCCGATCTTCGAATCGAAGCCCGACCACGTCATCATGAAGCTGTTCGCGGACAAGTTCGGTTTCTCGGACCGTCTGTTCCGCAACATCGAGGTGAACGGTGACGAGCCGCTGATCGAAGACATCACCCGCGAGTTCAACCGTGGCATGTGGACGATCGGCTATACCGGCCAGTCGCCCGAGCGCATGCGCCTGCACATGGAGAACCAGCACACCTTCGACCGCACCACGCTCAAGGCGCTGGGTGGTCCGGCAGATGGCGACTATTACGGTCTGCCGTGGCCGAGCTGGGGCACCGCGGAGATGAACCATCCGGGCTCGCCCAACCTCTATGACATCTCCAAGCCCGTCGCCGATGGCGGCATGGGTTTCCGCGCGCGCTTCGGCGTGGAGCGGGATGGCGACAACCTTCTTGCGGAGGGTGTGGCACCCGTCGGCTCCGAGATCATGGACGGCTACCCCGAGTTCACCATGCAGATGCTGATCGATCTCGGCTGGGACGGTGATCTGACCGACGAGGAACGCGCCTCGATCGAGAAGGTCGCAGGCTACATGCGTCCCGACACGCCCGAGACCGGCGAGCAGAGCCAGACCGGCCCGATCCCGTCGGATTACGCCGAGAAGGTGGGTGGCGTGAACTGGAAGACCGACCTCTCTGGCGGTATCCAGCGCGTCGCGATCAAGCATGGCTGTGCGCCTTACGGCAACGCCAAGGCCCGCGCCGTCGTGTGGACCTTCCCCGATCCGGTGCCGGTCCATCGCGAGCCGCTCTACACGCCGCGTTACGATCTGGTCGCGGATTATCCGACCTACGAGGACAAGAAGTTCTGGCGGGTTCCGACGCTCTACGCGTCGATCCAGAAGGACGATTACTCGAAGGACTTCCCGATCACCCTCACCTCCGGCCGTCTGGTCGAATACGAGGGCGGCGGGGACGAGACACGGTCCAACCCGTGGCTTGCGGAACTGCAGCAGGACATGTTCGTCGAGATCAACCCGCGCGATGCGAACAATCTCAGCATCCGTGACGGGGCGGACGTGTGGGTCTACGGCCCGAATGGCGGCAAGGTGAAGGTGATGGCGATGGTGACCCCGCGGGTTGCCGAAGGCGTCGCGTTCATGCCGTTCCACTTCGGTGGTTTCTGGCAGGGCGAGGATCGCCGCAGCCACTACCCCGAGGGCGCCGACCCCTATGTCCTGGGCGAATCCACCAACACTGCACAGACCTACGGTTACGACTCGGTGACCCAGATGCAGGAAACCAAGGCAACCCTTTGCCGCATCGAAGCCGCGTAAGGAGGAACACGATAAATGGCACGCGCTAAATTTCTCTGCGACGCCGAACGCTGCATCGAATGCAATGCCTGCGTTACGGCCTGTAAAAACGAGCACGAGGTGCCGTGGGGCATCAACCGTCGGCGGGTGGTGACCATCCAGGACGGCCAGCCGGGCGAACGCTCGATCTCGGTCGCCTGCATGCACTGCTCGGACGCGCCCTGCATGGCCGTCTGCCCGGTGGATTGCTTCTACGAGACCTCCGATGGTGTCGTCCTGCACTCCAAGGACCTCTGCATCGGCTGTGGTTACTGCTTCTATGCCTGCCCCTTCGGCGCGCCGCAGTACCCGCAGGCGGGCAATTTCGGCTCCCGCGGCAAGATGGACAAGTGCACCTTCTGCGCCGGTGGCCCCGAAGAGGACACCAGCCAGGCCGAGTTCCAGAAGTACGGTCGCAACCGGATCGCCGAGGGCAAGCTGCCCATCTGCGCCGAGATGTGCTCCACCAAGGCCCTGCTTGCCGGTGACGGCGACGTGGTCTCGGGCATCTACCGCGAGCGCGTCGTCGCCCGCGGCTTCGGCTCGGGCGCCTGGGGCTGGGGAACCGCCTACGACCAGAAGAGCCAGTAAGGCTCGGTATCCAAAGACGGGGGCCGGTCTCGCATCGGCCCCCGTTTTCCGTCCCGGTCGGCAATCGCACGACCCGGCGGGCAGACCCGAACGGCCCCGAGTGCTGCAACCGCGCGCCCCGGGCCGGGCCGTTTCGGTCTTTCCGCACGACAAAACACAAAGACACGGTTCATGGGGGCATAGCGATGACCATCCTGAGATCTCTCCTTCTGACGCTGGCACTTCTGAGCGTCGGGCTGCCACAGGCCGCGGACGCGCAATCGGTCGATCCCGAAGTGCTGCAATCCGAGCCCGATCAGGCCACCACCACCCTTGAAGACATCCTGCGCCGCCAGGAAGGCCTCAGCTCCGACGACACCGAGGCCCGCCGCGAGATCGTGGGCTCCGGCATCGAGCCCGCGCAGAACACCGACACCACGCTCGGCACGCTGGGCGGATCGTCGGATTCGGATCTCTGGCGCGCCTTCCGCTTCGACGAGCGGGACATCACCACCCAGGCCCGCGGCCCGGCCACCAATGTGATCATGCAGGGCGGCGGCCAATGGTGGCTCGATCTGCGCCAGGGTCCGGTCATGACCTATGGCGGCTACCTGCTGCTCGGCACGATCGGCCTTCTGGCGCTGTTCTACCTGCTGAAGGGGCGGATCCGCATTGACGGCGACAAGACCGGCCGCACCATCACGCGCTTCACCGGGATCGAGCGTTTCGGCCATTGGCTTCTTGCAGGCTCCTTCATCATCCTCGCGCTGACGGGCATCCTGTCGCTGATGGGCCGGACCTTCCTGATCCCGCTCTTGGGCCACGAAGCCTTCGCGACCATGGCGCAGGTCTCCAAGTGGCTGCACAACAACGTCTCCTGGGCGTTCATGATTGCCCTCGTCCTCGTCTTCGTGATGTGGGTCGTGCACAACATCCCCGACCGCACGGACATCAACTGGATCCTCAAGGGCGGCGGCCTGCTGATCAAGGGCCACCCGCCCGCGAAGAAGTTCAACGCCGGTCAGAAGATGATCTTCTGGGTCGTGATCCTGTTCGGTGCCTCCGTGTCGGCATCGGGCCTGGCGCTGCTGTTCCCGTTCCAGATCACCCTGTTCGAGCCGACCTTCGCGCTTCTGAATTCCTGGGGCGTGCCCTCGATGATCGGGATGGAGGCCTTCCCGACCGGCATGGAACCGCAGGAAGAGATGCAGTACGCGCAGCTCTGGCACGCGATCATCTCCTTCGTGATGATGGCCGTGATCCTCGCCCACATCTATATCGGCTCCGTCGGCATGGAGGGCGCGTTCGACGCCATGGGCAACGGCGAGGTCGAGGAACAATGGGCCAAGGAGCACCATTCGATCTGGGCCGAGGAAGAGATCGCCAAGCGCAACGTCTCGCCCAAGACCTCCGGCTCCGGCACATCGGCCACGCCTGCGGAGTAAGACGAGGATGCGTCTGCCCGCGCTCCTGACCTGTCTGGCCGTCGCCGCGCAATCGGCGGCGGCTCAGGACTATTACACCCTCGATGGCCATGGCGGGCCGGTGATGGATGTCACCGTCGGCCCGGATGGCACGGTCGCCACGGCGAGCTTCGACAATGCCGTGGGCCTCTGGTCCGACCGGGCACCGCGCTGGCTCGATGGCCATGAGGCGGCGGTGAACACCGTGCTGTTCCTGTCCGAGACCGAGGCGGTCTCCGGCGCGGATGATTTCGACCTGATCCGCTGGGATCTCGCCACGGGGGCGGCCACTCGCCTGCCCGGCCATCAGGGCAAGGTCATGGCGCTCGATGCAGCGGGGAGCCACATCGCCTCAGCGAGCTGGGACGGCACGATCGGGCTCTGGCCCCTAGCGGGCAATAAGCCGCGCTTTCTGGATGGCCATGACGGGCCGGTCAACGACGTGGCCTTCATCGCGAATGGCGCGCGGCTCTACTCCGCCTCTGCCGACGGCACGCTTTGCCTTTGGGATGCCGCCACCGGCGAATTGATCGAGGTGGTCGTGGAGCATGGCTTCGGGCTGAACGAGATCGTCCTTGACGAGGCCGCAGGCTGGCTGGCCTACGGGGCGGTCGACGGTGTCACCCGCGTGATCGACTTGAAGACCGGCGAGAGCCTCGCCGATCTGACCCTCGACCGTCGCCCGATCCTGGCCCTCACCCGCTCCGCCGATGGCAGCCAGATCGCGATTGGCGATGGCGAGGGATACATCTCCGTCATCGCCACGGATGGATGGCGCATCACGCAGGATTTCCGCGCCACGACGCGCGGCCCCATCTGGGCGCTGGCCTTCTCACCCTCGGGAGAGAACGTGCACGCCGCCGGGCTCGATACCCGCGTGCATTCCTGGCCCGTGGCCCGTCTCGGGGAAGACGGGCAGATGCAGACCGAGGACAGCGCCTTTCTGGCCGATCCCGCGTCGATGCCCAACGGCGAGCGGCAGTTCAAACGCAAATGCTCCATCTGCCATACGCTGACACCCGGCTCCGCCCGCCGCGCGGGCCCGTCGCTTTACGGGTTGTTCGGACGCCGCGCAGGCATGGTCGCCGATTACAGCTATTCCGACGCGCTCGACGGGCGCGATCTGGTCTGGACCGAAGAGACGGTCGATGCCCTCTTCGATATCGGTCCGGAACATTATATCCCCGGCACCAAGATGCCGATGCAACGCATCACCGGCCCGGATGACCGGGCTGATCTGATCGCCTATCTGCGCCGCGAGACGGCGCCAAAGGAGACACTGGAATGAAAGCCATGTTCATCGGATTCGCCGCAATTGCCGTTATTGCCGTCGGCGCCTGGTATGGCCTCAATGTCTGGGGCTTCTCCGCCGCGGACACGACCGCGAGCCCCTCGGCAGTGCGCGTGGGCGATGCGGGGCCAAGCAACCCCGCGGTCCGCCCGCCCGAGTGATCGCCCCCGCCGCCGCGTCCTATTCGGGATCGCGCGTGAGCGGCGCATCGTCGTCTCCGGCCAGAACCGCCGTTTCAGGCGTCGTGGCGCGGGTGGAGGGCGCGGCCCGGAACGCGGTCTTGTCCTCGGGGGCGACAGCCGCGCGGGTCCGGATCCGCAACAGCGCGAACAGGATCAGCAGCACATGCGCCGAGCCGGTCACCCAAAATAGGGAGGCCGTTCCGATCCCGGTCATCGCAAAGCCCGCCACGGTCGGCCCGACGATGGAGCCCACGCCGAAGACCAGTAAAAGCCCGCCCGAGACCTGCAGCGACGTGCCGGGCGGAGCGTGGTCATTCGCATGCGCCACAATGAGCGGATACATCGCGTAGACCGACGCGCCGAAGACGGCAGAGACGGCGAGCACCGGCCAGACCGCCTCGAGCCCCGCGAATATGAACGTGGCATCCGCGCATAGCCCCAGAAGCCCCACGCCCACCAGCACGACCCGGCGGTCGAGCTTGTCTGAAAGCGCCCCCACCGGCACCTGCGCCAGCGCGCCGGCCAGCACCGGCACGGAGGCAAACAGCGCCACATCCGACAAGCTCAGCCCGATCCGCGCGGCATAGACCGCCGAAAGCGCGCCGAAGGCCGCATTCGACACGCCCACCATCAGCACCGAAAAGACCGCGATGGGCGAGTTGAGCCACAACCCCTTGAGATCGAGCCGGACGCTGACCAGCGCCGTGGGCGTCGTCGTGGCCGAAACCGCGGTCGGCAGAAGCGCCAGGCAATAGACCATGGCGGCCAGCACGAAGAACAGATAGCCCGCCGGATCCCCCAGCGTGATGATCAATTGACCCGCCGTCGTCGCGCCGAGATTGACCATCGTGTAGACCCCGAAGATCCGCCCGCGCGAGGCATTGTCCGCCTTGTCGTTGAGCCAGCTTTCCACGACCATCGCCGCACCCGCGAAGCAGAACCCGGCAAGACCGCGCAGCGGAATCCAGACCCAGGGCGTCAGGAACAGCAGCGATGCGAGGACGGTGATCGCGGCAATCGCGCACATCGCGCCGAACGACCGCACATGCCCCACCCGCTTCACCAGCCACGGCGTGAAGAGACAGCCCAGCACATAGCCCAACGCCCATCCCGTGCCGAGAAGGCCGAGCGAGGCCGCGGTGAACCCCTCGATCTCGCCGCGGATGGGAAGGATCAGGCCATTCAGCCCGCCCGCGAACAACAAAAGCGCGGAGCCGAGCAGCAGGGCTCCGAGAGGGAAGAGGTTCCGGATCATACAGCCACGTTCTTGCCTTGGAGACTCGGCCCCGACGCTAACGGGGCCCGTGCGATCTGGCAATCGCGCCACGGAAGCCGGGGCGGGAAAGCGGGGATACCTGCGCGGATCACGTGGCCCGGACGGGTTTTGAGAGTTAAATGCTGGCGATCCCTGAAGGTCGGCGCGTTCATAGTTGAATCAGTCACTTACGCTGTAAAACAGCCTGAATGACCCCATTGATTTTCAACGGTTTTTTCTGAGTTTTGTAAAACCGTCGCTCAGGATATGGCTTTCATGTCTCACAGGTAATTTTCCTGGCACACTTGGACGGAGTGGTGCGGCAAACGCTGAGGACTCTGTGTAAGAGCTTACGGATCCGCGTGCCTCGTTCCGGTTGGAACTTGATCATGCATCAATCAGCAGAAACCCATCTGCCAAGACCGTCTTTGGGGCCAGCATGTTTGTCGACCAGTTTGAAGATGACGACGTCATATACTTCGATGCCAATGACGGCCTCACCATAAACACAGACTTGAACAGGCTTCTTATCTTTCGGAACACCGCGAGAGGTTGGATAGTCAAAGAGTTCAGCTCGTCAAACGTACTCGACCTATACGAAGAGGAGGTCGTTTCCGGCGCCGATCAGGCAACTCACGGCTGGGCGACCAAGGCACACGCCGTCGGTGCAGGGATGGGTGCGCCGATCATCACCTCGAGGCAGATGGAGGCATCTCGGAACCTGACTGGCGTTAGGATCAAGCTCCGGTCAACCGATTTGCCGAATATCTTCATCCACGTAAGCAATCCGTGGGAGCGCAAGGCTTTCGTAGACGCCATGCGACAGGCTTTACGAGGTGGACGTATCTATGAATTTTACGGCGATGTGCCTGACCATGTAAGGCAAGTTTTCCAGCGGCCTGCGGTCACAAGAACGGCGAAAACTCCCCGAAAGACAGCGGTGGCAACCGATGGTCAGAATGGAGCTGAGGAAAACTGCCTTCAACACCGACGAGATCGCCAAGACTTGGCTGAACGCGAGCCGACGAACAAATCTCAAAATTGGTCGGTTGCGCTCCTCACCGTTTTTGTCGGAATGACCATAGTCGTAGCCATCGCCTAGGGCTTCGACAGACGAAGGACGATCACCTCAGCGATATTATGATCTGTCTGGCCTTTTGAGCCCAGAGGGTTCAAAGAGCAGATGTGGGCGCCTTTGGGTGTCGTGGACACCATTGCTTGTGGGAGAAGCGCAACACAACTGTTCGTCGCGGCTTCGGTTAGTGTTACAGATTGGCTCCACAAACTACGGTCTGGTGCGACATCAGCCACCGAGGAGGCATAATGAACGATATATCCCCGATCGGGCCTACACCTTCGGCAGGCGATAGTCGGATTGACGAAGGTCTTCGACAGCTCTTTCTTCTGGCGCTCGATGGTGAAATTGCATTTGAGGAAAAGGCCCAACGTCTTCTGGGTATTGGCTGCGAAGCTCTTAACCTCTCGCTGGCAATCATAAGTGTGGTCACAGACGGCCGGTACGTTGTTCGCTTCAGTCATGCGCTTGAGGACGCTCCTGCGCCAGGGACAGCATTTGACCTGTCGGGCACTTATTGCGCCCACACGCTTCAGGCGGACGATGTGACCGCCTTCCACCACGTTGCCGAGTCCGAGATCCGAACCCATCCGTGCTATAGGGATTTTGGCCTTGAGAGTTACATCGGGGTTCCCTTGCGGGTGAACGGGCAGGTACACGGCACTCTCAACTTCTCGAGCCCGAAGGCCTTAAACCGGCCCTTCAATGACAAAGAGTACCAGTTAATACGTCACTTCGGCCAATGGATCTCCAAAGAGTGGGAACATGCCAAATCGAAACGTGAGCTCGACCAACAAACGACGCTTCTGCAAGCCATCCTCACTTCGATGCCGGACGCCGTTGTCTTCGCGAGCCCTGAACGCGAAATCATCTCCGTGAACCCTGCTGCCGAGGCAATGTTCGGCTATCCCGTCTCCGACTTGATCGGGCGTCAAACCTCAGCGCTTTACTCGAGCTTAGCAGCCTACCAGGAAGCCGGAGAAAAAGCTTACAACGGTTGGAAATCCGGTAAGAACGAACCAATGCTCGTCGAGTACATGCACCAGTCCGGTCGCATGATTGTCGGCGAAACGCACTCAATTCCGATGGACTCACGTGATGGAAGCCGGATGGGTTACCTCGCAGTCATCCGGGACGCCACTCAGCGCAGCAAGTTGGACGCGGAGCGCGACAACGCGATCTCTACGGCAAGCCATGAGCTCAAGACCCCCCTTACGTCCCTTAAGGGCGCCCTTCGCCTTCTGGACCTTTATGCCGCCGATCTGCCATCTGACGCGAAGCAGCTGCTCAAGACCGCTTCGAGGAACTCGGATCGCCTTGAGGCACTGACACGAGCGATTTTGGATGCGGGTAAATTATCCAGCCAGCAGACCAACGTAGATCGCGAAGAGGTGAGCCTCACTTTTTTGCTCAACGTCTGCATCATCGACACGAAACAGTTTGCAGCCGACAACAATGTCTCTGTGAGCTTTTCCAGCTCGGCTCAGAGGGACTACATCGTGCACGGCGTCGAAGCCATGCTCCTGCAGCTCGCGGTCAATTTAGCGACGAACGCTATCAAGGCGTCGCCAAAAGGCGGTCAAGTCGAGCTCGGGCTACTGGAACGCCGCTGCGGATTTTGGGTCCGAGATCGTGGAAACGGCATCCCCGAACAGATGAGACCGGTCCTCTACGACCGGTTCACAAAAGCAAGCGAGACCTCATACCGCTTTGGTGGCGGCACAGGCCTTGGCATGAGTATCGTCAAAGCGATCGTCGACCAGCACCACGGACATATTTCGTTCAAGAGCGAGATCGGCTCTGGGACGACATTCTACGTCGAATTGCCAGAGGCCGGGTAGTCGGGCTTTTGCGAAGCACGCCCGGCGCGTGATGAGACCGAGCGCGGGCAAGCATCTTGATAATGACCGTGCGATGGGGTTCGAACCGCCGACCTCTTCGGTGTTAACGAAGCGACCGCCAGTCAACGTACAACGATTTAGTCCAAGGCACTCTTTTTATTCATGGAAATATTCACGTCTGAGGAGCATGTATCGGTTCATGCTGGTTCAATGAACCAGGGCGCGCTTCGTAAGCAACATCAATTCCCCTGTTGCTTCGTGCGCTGGTTGCTGTAACAACGGTTACCCCCAGATCGGCGCAACGCGACGCTCTTGACTCAGATCTCACGCGTTTAGCGCAGGTCCGAAAAACACATTCGAAGCAAGGCAAGTGATGGCACTTTTGACGAGGTAGTGTCGACTAACAGGCGCGTTGGATGAAAAGGTGAAGCGCGTGAGTAGACTCCCAGAAAATCTGAGCTTAGACCGGAACCCAGTGAGCATTCCATTGCGCCCAACAGAACCCTTTATCAATAATCCAGCAGGCCTCTTTGAAGAAATTATCTAAAAAAGATCGACAGAGATCTATTCGGCTTTCCCACAAAAGACAACAAAGAAACCTGCGAAGAAAGCAGTTCCCTTACGTTTCAAATCAAGTATTCGACATTGTTTTCCCAGGAAACTTCTCCCTGACAGAAAATTATTCGGCATCTATGGAGACAATAGAGCAAATTAAGGAATTCGGGCATGCAGTAGGCGTCAAACCTCGCCGTATTCAACTGGACTTAACCGAGTGTCACTCGATTTCGATTGGGGCAATCCTGGTTATGTCATCAGAGATCAACCGCGTATTAGCAAGAAATGGCCGTATGAGAAATCGCCGTTTTGTAGCATATCGCCTTGGAGCATGGGACAGTAAGGTAACTGCTCACTTAGATGATGTGGGATTCTTTAGCCTTCTCGGCATATCTCTAAACATCGAATGGCCATCCGACTTGTTCAATGATGGTTTTTCATTAGTTCAGCTAATACAGTGCGGACGCTTCGATACTGAAAGAGTCGCTAGGCTAACCAATGAACTGAAAGGTGTCGCGGACTTCTTTGAGCAAAGCTTTTTTGTTTATGAAGGCGTTGTTGAGGCCGTACACAATACTGTTGATCACGCCTACCCATCAGACGCTAAGTTCAAATATCCACCACTACCCGGATCTAATTGGTGGGCTACTGCCAGCTATTCCGCCAAATCTCAGCAGATTCGCGTAGTAGTATTTGATCAAGGTATTGGAATACCTGCGTCGCTTCCGCGCTGGGGGCGGTACGAGCGGGTACTGGAAAAGATTGGTAACCTTGCTCCGGAAATTTCGCGTTTGGTCAAAGAAGACGCATACATGATCGCAGCGGCCATCGAAGTGTCGCGCACTGCTCGTGAGAGCGATCAAGGCAGAGGTCAGGGGTTGAAAGAGATCTTTTCGATCGTAGACGAGGTAGAAGGAGCGAAAGTTCGTGTATTGAGCGGCCACGGAGAAGTCTTATATGACGCTCTGCAAGGGCTTCGAGCGCACTCGCTGGATCGGCACATTGGTGGTACACTGATCGAGTGGGACGTGCCTGCACAAGCTCGTACGCAACAGGAGGAAACCTGATGGACGTAATCAGAGTCGTACAAGACTTCCATCCCCGGCCCGCGGGTCGATATCCTGCGGACGGCGAAGGAAATGGTACAACATTTCGCGAGCGTTTCTTGCTTCCGGCTCTTAGAAATAGAACACCGGTGGTTGTCGATCTCGACGGCGCTCCAGGGTACCCATCCTCCTTCCTGGAAGAAGCGTTCGGCGGTTTGGTTCGAGAGCAAGTGAAGCCGGAAGTGATTCGCGAATTCTTGAAGTTCAAGTACTCGCAGCCAGGCTTTAAACGCTACGAGCGTCGAATCTGGGAACATATCGACCGCGCTTCGATGGTATCGAACTGAGTAGCAACGTTATTTTGGACTTTTTGCGAACAGTTGCAGCTTCTGCACTAGGTTTCCTAGTCGTTCAGTTTCTAACGGCGTGGCTAAAGTCTCGCTTCAACCACGCAACTTTTCTTGAAAGTGAGCGTACCGATGATGTGACGTCCATATCAAGCACGGTAGCTGCGGCTGTAGAGGAAGCCACCGACTACTGGAGTCGAGATGCGCTTAAAGATGAGGCTGCGATTGAAGCGAGAATAGTGGCTGCGATGCCCGAAATTTCGACCTGCATTGAGGGCCTATTCCAGAATAGGATAGATCTCAGAGGTGCATGCGACTTGGAATTGGATCGTTTTGAAGATGCGCTCACAAGAGGTGATTTTGGATCCACACTTCGTCAAGCTGAACCACAACGGCTAAGCGAAATTATTAATGCGGGCAATCGTTTGAAGCGAAAAGTTCGCACCTGCCGCCGGAAGCTCAAGCCCGTTTGGTTTTCCCGCCACTAACGCAAGTCGAAAGCTCAACTTACTAGGTTCTTTATTGTGAAGAACTTTTTGCATTGAGCGAATTTCGCTGTGCTCATGTTTTATCATGGGGCGTACAACCTGCGACGGATTGGTGGGCTCGACAATCTGTAGCGCTAGGCCGCAGTTCATGTCTTATCTAAAAACAAGGAATGTGGCCTGAGATGGCTCTGACGACTTGAAGAAGATTGGTCAAGCTGAGCCTACTGACGTGCTCAGATAGATTAAGCCAACCGCAAAAAAGGCACGGCGTTCACAGTTTCATGACGAGTGCAGAGGCGTATCAGCGGCATGCTGCGAATAATCCGAAAGGAAGTCGAACCGCCGGGCCACCTTCTGCAGGGCGTAGGGCTCCACAATCCGATCGAGAACGCCTTCGCCCGGCACTAGCGCGCACACTGCGTCCGTAACCGAGATCTGCGCCAGCATGGTTTGCTGCCGTTTCCACACATCGACACCGACTTCGGGGCCCTATTGGTGCGTCGCGATGCGTAAATTCTATCTGAAGATGCGCCACCGACAGGAAGGCACCGGCGGCGCGGGAAACTCTGAAAAAACTTGGGCAAATAAAATCCCGCATTTTCCAATGGTCCGGAAAAAACGCACCCAAAATGCTGCTTACCGATAACAGCTCTACGCCTTGAGTCCGATCACGAGCCCGTGTTTTCTCACCGTTCGTCGCGAGAGTTGCATATCAACATCATTCGACGAACGGTGAGGAATGTAACGAGACCAGGACGCCGGTGACCTCACTGGGTCGGCCTCGCGATTTACCGCTCGACCTTTGCCGACGCACTCACGCGCCCCCAGACCGCTATAAGTCCGGCGCCTGCCGTGATGATCTGCTCCACGCCCTGCAGGATCTCGGCCGCGTCAGCGCCGGTGACCTGGTAGCCCATCGAGCCGAGCGCGATTGCTAGGATCGGCGCAATGCCGTTGCCCGCGCCTGCGACGGCGACAAGCCCGCCCATCACGCCTTTCGATTGGTAGAACTTCTTGGATCCGGTCATGTCAGTTGCCTTTCTGAATGCGGCCGCGCCGCGTTGAGCGACGCGCGACGGCGTCGAGAGCCAGCGACAGCCGCCAGCATGTGATTGGTGTCAGGGGAAACGGGACCATCAGGCGACGGCCCGATCGGTCCACTCGGCGTCGATTACTTCGAAGCCAGGGCACAGCTTGAATTGGGCACACCTTTGCTCGATATTTAGGGCATGCAAGTCCCAATTATTACACTGAGAGAAGCGCTGGTTTACGATCGAGATTCCGGCAAGATCAGATGGCAAAGCAGGCCCATTTGGCACTTCAATAACGATATGAAGTGGAGTGCTGCCCAAGTTCAATCGAGGTGGAATTCACGATATTCGGGCACACCGGCTTTTGTCCAACTGAACGAAAACGGCTATCTCTATGGCACTGTCGATGGGATTCATCTTCTAGCGCACAGAGTCGTTTGGGCCATCGTTATGGGTGCCTACCCTCCTGCCCAAATCGATCACAGGAATGGCGATCGAACAGACAATCGCTGGATAAATCTCCGCGCCGCGGAGAAAAGCGAGAATTGCCGGAATGTAAAATCTAGGACGGGCTCAACGTCTTCCTATCTTGGAGTTTCATTTCGGCGGGATCGAAACATTTGGCGTGCCGTGATCTTTACTGATGGAAAGCAGAAGTTCCTTGGCACATATAAAAGCGAGGAAGAAGCTGCTCGTGCATACGACGCCGCAGCGATTCGGCATCACGGCGAATTTGCCCGCCTCAATTTTCCGCCCTAAGAAACCTCTCTATTCGTCCATTCTCTATCGACGACCTCAAACCCAGGGCAAAGTTTTCTCGCAACTTCCCGATGCCCCATCAGCCGCGTGATGGGCGTCTGCCGCGCGATCTCTTCGATCTTGGCCTTCGCCGCTGCCAGCGCCTCGGGCGTGAAGTAATCCTCGGGCTGCCGCGTGTCGGTGATCGTGCCGACCTCGATCATCAGCAGGTGATAGACGCCGCGGTTATACCCGCGCGCACCGGCGCCAATCCGCGTAATCGGGCGCGCAGCGCGGATCTCGCCGTCTGGGCAGGTGATCCCGTGATAGCCCGTATCCGACCAGCCGCGACCGCCCTTGGACGGCGGCAGGGTGTGCATGCGGTGAATGGCGGACGCGATTTCGCCGTTGCTCTTGTCCATGTGCCAACGGCCAGGCACGGCAGCACAGTGCAGGCATATCGTGTCGATCACATAGCCCGCGCTGCCCTGCCGGATCTCGCCAACGTGCGGCAGCGGCTCGAAGCGCGGCTTTTCCGGCTCGAGTATGACAGGGGGCGCGTGGCTCGCCAGCGGATCGCCGTCGAAGTCCAGCACCGCTTGCAGCGCAAGGCGGGTCTGCGCGTCCCACTCGCCCGAAATCGTGACCGGATAGCCCAGATCCTCGATTCCGCTTTGCAGCGTGCGGAGCGCCCAAAGGGTCGACTTTGCAGGGCCTTCCTCGACGAGCGCGGAGCAGGCGCCGTCCGTCTTCGGGCCCCACCAGCCGTCGATGGGCCCGGGGTCGTAGCCGAGCGAACGAACGCCCAGCTGAATGAGGCGGTGACCAAGGTGCATAGGCATGTCGTTTCTCCATAAAAAAAGCCCGCTCAATGGCGGGGCGTGGGTCGGGTTGGCAGTGCTGGGATTGAGAGATCAGCCCTCGGGATCAACCGCGAAAATCTCGCCGGGCTCGCGGTTGCCTTCGATTTCCGTTACCGAAACGTCTTGGCGGAGAGGGATCACGCCCAGCAACATGACCTGTCGCGTCGTGGTCAGGTACAACGGAGGACCGGCCTCAAGGCAGTCGTCTGCCCACGCTCCCAGATGATACGTCACGGTGTTGCCGGGGATGGCCTGATAGGTCGCAAGGCCCCAATCGCCAGAGTTGCATTCGAAGCCGCCTCCGTCGATCAGCGTGATTTCGGAACGCCAGCGCGCGTCGACAGTGCCGAATGGCAGTTCGCGCACAAAGCGAACCGTCCGGTCCTGCAAATCGAGTGAGATCGTCTTGATAAAGATCCCAGAGGGCACAGCCAGCCACAAGGCCGTTATCATGACGGCAAGAACCACCAGAACGGCAGCCATCTTGTCCGCGAATTGCCAGCGTAGATCGTGTGTCGGTCGGTTCATTTCCCACCTCTGATTGCAATGATGGCGGCGAAAGCGCCCGCCAGGCCCCCGAGCGTCAGGAAAGCGCGGATCAGGAGGCGCGCCGCCCAGTTTGATCGCTCCACGACGATGACCACACCGGCCATGCGCTCGATTAGGGGCGGCTCGCCCGTCTTCGACGGCTCCATGAATGCCCTATGCAGATCGTAGAGCATCTTCTTTTCTTCATTCGTCATCTGTCCCCCGATTGTCAGTGCAAGGCAGCCGCGGCGAGCATGCCAGGGCTGAATTCATGTGGCTCACGGAAGCCCAGGGCGTGCGCGACCAGTTCCGAGCAGAACCACCTGCCCGGCCTTGATCGCGCCCAGCGGGTCGCGGATAGGAGCGCGCCGAGCGTGTCATAGGGCTGCCCGAGCAGGCCGGAAACGCGCTGGAATGCGGCGATCTCGTCGCCGGGGTATTCCAGTTGATGCCACCGGCCCCGGCTCAGATCGATGCGTGTCATCCGCACCTGGTTGCCGTCGCGCTTGCTGGCGCCGATCACCTCGACGACATGGCCGCGCTCTTCGGGCGCGACCATCTCACAGTGCGAATAGATCGAGCCCGTGGCCGACCGGATCGCCCGGTCGCGCCAATCGCCAGGCGCCACATAGAACAGGACGCGGACGGTCACGCCGTCAGCTTTTCCAGCATCAGCACGCCGTTCAGCGACTGCTGCAGTTGGATAAGCGCGGTGCGCTTGTGGCTTTTGAGGTCAATGCCGTCGTGCGTGTCGGGCATCTTCGCGATGTCGGCCTCGGCGGTTGCCAGCGTTTCGCGGATGCGGTCAGAGAGTTTCTTGGTCGCCATGGTTTTCGTCCTCATGTTGTGGCTCGTTGAAATCGTCCTGCGGCTTGAGCCATGGACGCAGGAAATACGGGGGGCCAATGGGCGTCGTCGGTCAGATCATCCGGGGGCCCGGCCTCGAATGGCGCGGTGCCGTCTTTCATGGCCCAGCTTGTGACCATCACGGCTTCGAACCATGCCTGCCCCTGACCGATCAGCTGCAACACCTGGTCGGGCGTCAGTTCGTGGATATGGTTTGCGCCGTCGCGCAGCGTGATCGTCGCCGTGTCGTTCAGCGCGGCCTTGAGCGCCTGCGCCTGCATCAGAAGCGCGAGATAGACGGTCTGGTCGGAGGGGCGCCCGGTCAGCGGCACGGGATCCGCAATGCCGATCACGTTGAAGCTGGCGCCAGAGGCGAGCCGCCGGTCACGCTCGAGTGTGATCCGCGCATTGACGTCTGTTGCAACCTGCGCGGCTGCCTTCGCCTTCTGCTCGGGGGCGCGTTCGACCGTGATCATGCCGTCACCTCGACGACGAAGGTCTCGCCCATCCACGGCATCGGCGGCACGATCGAGACCTCGAAGGCGCCGACCTCGGCGATGTGTAGCGTCTCCGTCCATCCCTCGACCTCCGTCGTGTGCGCGAAGATCACCTCTCCGATCGCCATGTCGAAGACGGTGACGACTGTTCCAAGCGGGCACGGCGGAACCATGACATCCGGCTCGATGAAGCGCGCCACGGGCAGCGAGGGGCGGCGCACGACGTCACCTGCGTCATCGAGCATTGCTTCCTTAGCGGGCACGCCCTCGGGCAGTTGGTGGAAGCCCGCACGGGGCCTGGACGACGCATTCATCGGCAGCCCGGTCTCAGAAAATTGGACGTAGGGCACGGCTTACCTCCTGATCCCGGTGACGTTGAGAATGAGATCTTCCACGTTCGTCTGCGTGGCGGTCGTGTGCCCGACGAGACGGACGCGGCAGCGGAACCGGATGTTGTCGACGCTGGTCGCGGGCGCATACATCAGCACGTCGCTCTGTTCCTCGAAGTTGTTCGCCGTGCTGTCGATCGAGGGCAGTGGTGTGATGTCTCGCCACAGCCCCCAGGAACCGCCGGAATTCAACTGCCGCTGGATCCAGACCTCAGTGCGGCCCGATCCGTTGCGCGGCTCGCGGACGTCACCCTTCACGCCGATAAACCAGACTTGGTCGGGGCTGCTCGGCCCGAGCGGCGCGGTCTCGTTGCTGTCGGTGTTGTCGTCGACCTGCTGCGCGATGATGTAGTCGACCACTGTCTCGCCGTCGGACACAGAGCCTTCGATCAGGTCCGAGCGATCGATGATGTCGGTAAACTCGGCGGTGCCATCGGCTCGAATGATCCAGCCCGATATGCCCGCGACGAAGTCATCGGACTGCAGGTTGGTGCCCTCGAAGAGAGCCATGCCGCCCCGGAACGTGAACAGGTCAGAGTCGAACAGCACGCCGCTCTGCGGCTGCGCGCCGGGATCGTCGAGGTCTTCGTAGGCGTACAGCTTGATTTCCGAATAGGCCCCGTTCGTCTCGGCCTTCCAGCCGACACTGGCCTCAAGCCGCCCCTCGACCGTGGCAAGCACCTCGGCCTGCTCAATGACGCGGGCACTGGAAACAGCGTTGAACGCTTCGAGGATTTGCCCGTTGGTCGACGAAAACACGACGTCGTCCAGGCGAACGTGAGACTTGCGACCGGAGCCGAAAGACCAGTTCTCATAGTTGCTGATCGCCTGCGAAGTGCTGGCCGAATTGTCCACCGCGACAAGGTAGATTTCGACATAGGCCGTCCCGGAAGGCGCGGTTTTCTGATCGGAGCCTTGAACCCACTGGCCGTCTGCCGGGGCGGACCCGTTGTTGATGTAATATTTGCGCTCCCACGTCACGCCGTAGGTCTTGCTGATCACCTCCCCCGAGGCATCGAGCCAGATGTACTCCGCAAAGATATCGTCTTCGCCGATATAGCTGTCGCTTGTGGCATTCCCATTGATCGTCGCCATGTAGGCGGTCGCCTCGACCTTGAACGCCTGTCCCGGCTCCGCGACGAACCGCTTCCCGAGCGCCCACCAATCCGCTGACGTGTCCACGGCGCCGAAAGAACGAGAACCAGAAGAACCAGGATCCCCGGCCCGGACCGCCAGCGCGCCATTCGTGAATTGCGCCATGTCATGCGCTTTGCCGAGCCACCCGATCGGGACGCCCCGGTCGCCAACATTGCCTGATTCAAATCCCCCGTTCACGGCACCCTGCACCGGGGAGTCCGGCGTAAACCTTGCGCGCGCAGACAGTACCGCTTGCTGCGTGGCCGTGGCCGCTGCGCTCTCAGAGTCGTCCTTGGCAGATACAGAAGTGGTTTCAGCGGCCTCTGCGCCCACGCGGGCGGTCTCCGCATCGATACGCTCATCGCGCGCGGCGTCAGCTTCTTGGCCCGCCTCGTCGGCCTTCGCGCTTGCCGTGACGGCACTTGCTGCTGATGCCGCTGCTTCCTGCTCGGCGGCGTAGCTCTCGGTGATGTCTTCGATGCCGATATACGACATACGCAGGACGTTTCCGGTGTTGGGGCTATTGTAATTTCCGAGGATCATCGGGCGGATATATGCGGCGTCCTGACGCACCTGCGAGCCGTCGAACTCGCCCACCAATTCCTGCCATTGCCCCGTGATCAGCGTTGATCCCGACGCTGCAAAATAGTGGTTTGGATTGCGAAAGTCGCCTCCACTCCAATCGGGCGCACTAGGTGTTACGCTGCCGTCAGCCTCGAAGCACGTCACGCCCGCAAAAATACGCACCCCATCAGGGTTTGCGTATTGTTTGACCCGGAACCGAAGGCGATATCGCCGCGAACGGTCAAGCGGAATGGCTTTGCGGGTGCCTATGTTATGGCGCCCAAGCAGAACGAGGTCTTGTCCCCCCACCTCTGGGTCGGTGCTGGCCTCTAGTGATCGCTCCGAGTGCTCGTCGAGCGGATCAGGCGGTAATGGGTCTGCGGAGTTCGCCGCCAGAGACTCTAATCCCAGGGTCAGTTCAGGGTCCGCCGACGCAAACACGGACTGGTTCTTTGCCTCGACCGCGAGGCTCTCAGACTGCGCGGCATTGGCCTCAGAGCCTTCCGCGTCAGACGCAGCTTGCACGGCGACGTCCCGAGCGCCCTCGGCACCTGCAAGCGCGGTTTCTGCGTCGACTCGGTCCTGCTGCGTCGCTGCCGCGTCCTGCCCGGTCTGGTCCTCGGAGGCCGACGCCGACGACGCCGAAAGCGCGGCTGCGTTGGCTTCGTCCTCGGCGCGCTTGCTCTCGGTGATGTCTTCGAGTTGCAGCGCCAAGATCTCGCTGACCGCCCCGGAGGGGTTGGTGCTGGTGCCGTCAGAGTTCAGCGCAAACATCGGGCGGATATACGCCGTGTTGCCACTAGACGGCAGGGTGTACTCCGCCGTTTCAATCTTCACACCGTCAGCCACCGTGGCGGGCCGCAGATCGCCCCACGAAGAGCCGTCAAGCCCATTGTCCGACAGGTCGTCTTTCATAAACGAGAAGCTGAGACGGTTCGAGTTATCGGGGGCGTCCGTCGTCACGCGGCAGCGCATCGTCACGCGGTAGGTGTGACCCGGAATTGCAGCCATATAGGCCCGCGCTGCCAGCGCAGACCGTGTGTCGAACACCACCACACCGCCCGTGATCGTTCCCGTGGGCCGCGTCGGGACCGCAGTTTCCGGGTTGCCTTGGTTGCTGTCGATGAAGGCGTCCGGGTTTGTGATCGGGATGACCATGCTTGCCAGCGCGGCCTGCCGGATCGTCGCGTCCCGCGCCCCGGCGGCAACGGTCTCGGAGCTCGCCGCAGAGGCCGCAAACCCGTCCGCATCGTCGCGCGCCTCGACCGCCTGACCAGCCGCAGAAACCGCCTCGCCCGCCTTCGTGTTCGCGATCGTGGCGCTGCCGGAAGAAGCGTTGGCGAAGCCTTCCGCTGCATCCGCCTCGTCCGACGCGGTCTGCGCGTGCCCAGCCGCGACGCCAGCACTTCCCGAAGCCTCGCCTGCCTTCGCAATCGCCACGCCCTCGGCATCTTCGGCCCCGTCGCGCGCGGCCTGTGAGGCGTCCCGTGCGGCCTCGGAGATGTCCGCTGCAGCCTCGGAGGCATCGCGGGCAAGGATCGACGCATCGCGGGCATCTTCCGCGTCTGTGGCGTCCTGCGCTGCCGCTGCTGCTGCCGCCTCTGCCGCTGCCCTGTCACCGGCTGCGCTCTGCGAGGCGTCATCGATCGCGCCGGTCACGTCGCTGCCGAGATCCGCAAGGACGGCTGCCGCGGCGCCGGTGGTGACCGAGATCGGGCCCGCCCAGGTCGGCGCGGTGTTCGAGACGTCCGTGAAGCCGCCCTCGACCGTGTAGGCGGTTTGCGGCAACAGCGCCTCGGACAAGACGACCGCGCCATCCGCGCCGGGCACATTGCGCCCCGCGTCGACAACTTCGCCGGTCGAGACCAGCGTCACGCGCCAGGTGAAGCGATAGGCCGAACGGTTGGCGATATCCCAGGTCAGGCGGATCACGGGCTTCTGCCGGTTGCCGTCGGTCACCTGATCGCCGTTCGCGTTGAACGCCACGACGGGCGGCATGCCGAAAGGCGCTGCATCGCTGGCGGTGACGGTCCCGGCGGTCACCCATCCGCGCGTCACGCCGCGGGCATCCTCCGACCGGACCTGCAGGATGACGCTGTCGCCGCGATCGAGCGCGCCGGTCAGCATCGTTGCGGCCGGGCGTCGAGCATCGCCCAGAACCCAGCTTTTGCCCGCGTCCACGCTCCAACGAAGGCGCAGGAACGTGTCGGCAGTCGAGACCGGCACGGAGTCCAGAATAACCGCCGCACGGGCCTGCAGCGCGCCGTCTGGCAGCCGCAAGGTGGTTGTGTCGTCAGACCGCACCGATTGCACGACCGGCTTGTCAGGGCCGAACGTGTCGACCGGGTTCGTGATCTTCGGCGAGTAAGTCGGGATCGGGGTGCCGTCCTGCGTCGCCTCGGGCGCAGCGTCCACGGCGATGATCCGGGCGCTGTCATTCTCGCCGGGGAAAATGGCCTTCACCAGAAGGTCAAGATCCTCTTGCCCGACCTCGTCAACGTACATCAGCGCCTCGCGACGCATGATGTCGACCGGGAAGCTGCCATCTGTGATCGTCCAGACATTGCCCGGCGTGTCGTCGATCGTCGCTTCTGCGGTCAGGAAAACGGTGTCACCGGCGCCATTGATCAAGCGCAGAGAGACGCGGAAGGGCGTCCCGGTCGGCAGGTTCAAGCGCTCGTCGATCGTGATAGTGGCGACGTCCGCGCCATTGGCCGTCCAGGACCGCACCCGGCCCGCGCCATAGCCCTTGAGGATGACGTCGCTCGTCACGCGGATCTTGTCGCCGCGACGGACGACCAGATGTTCGAAGTCGGTCGGGATCTCGTACTCGCCCGGGCGCAATTCCGCGACGGCGAGGAAGTACCGCGCAAGGCGCTGGATATTACCGAGTTTCAGATCGTCTTTCGTCAAGACCGTGCCATCGAGGACAAGCCGCTCGATCTCGGTCGCGTTCGAGGCGTCGTAGCCGTCCTTGTAGACGGTGACGATGTCGCGCTCCCAGTTGTTCCGCTCGCTGATGAATTCGCACCGGACGCCGTGCAACTCGTCGGAGAATTGCATGGTCAGCTGCAGCGGCATGGAGTTGCGCGGGGTGAAGACTTGGCGCACCGGCCCGGCCCCGCCGTCGCGGATCACGCCATAGCGCATATCTGCCTGGCTCAAGGTCGCGCGGCCAGACGCGGTGATCAGGCGCAACACCTCGCCAAGCGTCGCGTCGCTGTCGAAGATGTAGTCGCAGGTCCACCAGGGTTCCTCATCCGCCCAGGCGTGCAGTTCGTCGACGATGATCTGAGATTGGTCGCGCGGCTTGGTCATGTGCGGGCCGGTCAGCGCCTCGTTGACCATCCACGCCGGATGCCTGACCGGGATAGGCCCAGACCAGGCACGGCGCGCCTTCGGGTCCGCGTCTTCGAAATCGGCCGGCAGTTCGGTGTGGATCTCGATACCGTGCGGCATGTCGCCCGAGAAGTCCGCAGAGTTGACGCCTGCCCGGACACCAGTGCCACCAGCGGTCCCGGCCCCGGCGTCATCGGTGCCCGCCCATGCGCCAATCTCTAGGCTGCTGCCGTCAGTTGTCTCTGCCGCCGACGTGGCCGCGATTAGGCCGGTGTTGGTGTCGATGGCGTAGAGGACCATGCGTCCGGTCGCCTGCGGGCGGATGGCGGCGTAGATATCGACCGCGCGGCCTTCGAGGGCGTCGCGCGGTAAGGTGCAGCGGACTCCCGCAGTGCCCGTGGCCGATGTCTGCCCGTCGCCTGCCATCGCGACCAGATCGCCGCCCGCATCGAAGGACAAGCCGAAGCCGGTCCCGGTCGCGCCAGCCTCGAACAGAAGGCCCTCCGTGGTCTCGTCGACCCGGATCCCGCGCGCGGCAATGGTGACCTCTTCGTCGCGATGCGGAGCCTCTGCCACCGTCGCGCCCTGGTCCAACTGGAAAGCGGGCGCGCCGAGCCCATCGGGAAACATCGTGTGCAGCCCGGCGCCGTAGATCGGCAAAAGCTGCTGAACGACCGCGTTCAGATTGCCCAAGGATCCCTGCAACTGGTCGCTGCCCTTCGCGCGGACGGCAATCTCCGCCACGCCTTCGTGGCTGGGCAGGTCTGTCGCCTGGAATGACCGGATCCCGGTCATGTGCAGTTCGCTCTGGTCTTCGGGCTCGTCGCCGTCCTTGCCCTGTTGGGCCGTCACGCGGATATCCCACTGATCCTGACCGGGCACCTTGAAATCGTGGCTGAACCGCAGTGGCGTCTGGCTTTTGCCCGAGAAGGTGATCGGCTCGACGCTGGTCTTCCGATAGGCGGTGTCGGGCTCCGACGCGCGCTTGTATTCGAAGAAGACCGTCCGGCTGTTAGATTTCACGTCCGCCGAGTCGTCCTTGCCGTCGTAGACCCCGCTCTTGAAGGTCACGTCGACGCTGACGGCTGCCGTGTTCTCCGCCGTGCGGCGCACGACCGGGTCATTCGGTCCCAGCAGCACGACATCATATCCGGTTTCGTCGACGTCGTCGGCATAGAGCGTCATCTGCTCGGTGCCCTGGCGCCACCCCTCGATGCCGAAACCGTCCTGATACCGGACGTCTGCCGACTGCACGATCACCGCGGCCTTGCCGCCCGGAAGGATCGCGGTCGCGATCGGCTCCGCCTGGTACTCGGCGGTATAGGTCAGGTTCGTGATCTCGACGCGGAAATCACGCTCGAGCCCGTCGTCATAGGTCGGCCAGGTGAAGGTGCGCTCGAAATCCGGCCCGCCGGTCAGGAGCGAAGCATAGAGCCCTTCGAAGGTGCCGTCGGTGGTCCACTGCAACTGACCGCGCACCCGGCTTTCGAAGATCACGTCGAAGGTCTCGACAACGCGATTGGTCCGCGTCGCGATCGTGGTTATCACGGTGCCGGTGGCGCTGCGCGGGCGCAGGGTCCACCTGTCGCCGATGGCCTCAAGGCGGCGGCGCGGCGTGTGGCGTTCCTCTTCCTCGACGATCACCAGGTCGGCGAGTTCGGGATAGGTGGCAAGGGTCCGCTCTTTGTCGACGTTCAGGAATTCAAGTTCGACGTTTGTCAATTCATGGATCGGGGTGTCACCAACCATCAGGCTTTCGATGAAGACCGGACCCCACCCGAACGTCATGCGCTCGCGGACATAGATGTCGTCGTCGACGGTCTCCGTGTAGCCCTTGGCCGACTTCATCGGGAACATGCGATGGCGCCCGAGCAGCTTCGGATAAACGCGATCCGTGCCCAGAGCGTTGCCAGCGTTGGTCAACTGGTTCTGCGTCTCGAAACTCGGCCCCTCGGGCTGTTTCGGCGGAGGAATCAGCGCCGATACCGCAAGGGCACCGACGACGGTCACCGCCGTTGTCGCAAGGTTCAACTGCGCCGCCGTCAGGGTCAGGTTGAGAGCGTTCGCGACGCCGGTCGCAATGGTGCCCGCCTGCGCAGAGAGGACGGCCATCAGCGCGGATGCGGCCAAGCCCCCGCGCGGCGTCGGGTAATATACCTCGATCGTCGTTCCGGCCTTCGGCTTCACCATGGGCCAGAGCGCGACAGGCACGTCCCATGTCTTGCCGCCCGAGATCGCGCGCACCACCGGCAGCACCTCACTGCGCCCCATGGCGCCGATAACGATTTCCTCGATCGTTGAGCCGACCGGCGCGGCGCCCTCGTTCCGACCGGCCATAAGCGGCGACGGCTGGATCAGCGTCTCGAAGAATGCGGAATCATCAAGCATTGAAGCGAAACACTCCATTGAGGCGCGCGCGCCAGGGTTCAAAGGTGAAGTCTTCGATGACCGATCCGGGGCCTTCCCGTTCGGTGTGCAGCATCAGGCGCGGCCCGAGGCAGTAGCCGACATGCACCGCATGCCTGCCGACGCGGAACAGGAGCGCATCGCCCGCTTCCGGCCGATCCACCGGCAGCCAATCCCCGCTTGCCTTCATCCCTGCCACAACGCGGCGTCGCACCGCCTGTTGAATGCTGCAGGCCGGGTCGGGGATCTCGCGACCATGGCGCGCCTTCTGCAGAGCGATGAACAGGCCCAGGCAATCGAAGGCATGAGGCCCCCGGGCGCCCTCCGCGTAGCGAAGGCCGATCCACTCGTCTGACCATTGCATGAGGCTCAGACCTTGAGGCCTCGCCCGCCGCGATGCAGGCCGGGTGCGTTCTCTGCGTCCATGCGCAGGCGGGAAAAGGTCTCATCAAGCACGGGCTCGACGCGGATCTCCGCGCGGATGTCACGTTGGCCGATGATGGCCTCGCGGATCTCGCCCTCGAAGGTCACCTCGGGCTGATCGAAAGACGATAGCAGCGCCCGTTCCGACTTGGCCGTGATGATCGACTTGTCGGTGCGCAGATGCGCCGTCAGTTCACGCGACACGTTGTCAGCGAGCAGTTCGAGAACCGGCGCCCGTCCATCGTCAACGTCGTCTGGCAGCTTCGTTGCGAGCGGATACGGCACAAAGGTCTCGCCGTCGCGGGTCTTCGGGTCGACATGGGCCACCAGGCGCACCGGCGCCTGCCACGTCGCCCGATCGAGCGTCAGGTATTCGATGACAGTCTCGTCGGGGTTCTCGTCGAACATCGCCTGCCGGAATGTGGGGGAAAGGTCTCTGCTCATGGCAAGATTTCCTTCGCGGAATAGGCCTCAGACATAGAAGACGAGGTCGGCCTCGACAGATACGCGGAGACCCTGCGGCGCGACTCGATACGGAGTTTCGACCTGGAAACGGTAAGTCCGGATCACACCGTTCAGCGGATCGCTGGCCTCAAACGGGTGAAGTCCGTTTGCGAGATCGACCTCGAAAAACTGCTCGAATGTCGCAAGCTGAGCGAGGCTGATGTTATTGATCCGGCCCTGGAAGATACGCGGCGCGATCGACGACAGGGGCCTGCGCTTGGGCGGCCCAATCGAAAATTGGCTTTCGAGAAAGGTGCCCGACGGGCCGGATCTTCGGTAGCCTTCGCGAGACGCAAAGAAAGGAATGCCTGCAGGCCAGCTTGGCATGCTCAAGTCCTCCGTTTCGGCGTTTTCGACAGCCCGTAAGCCTCGCGAAACTCCCGCTGATAGGATCCAGCGCGCAGTTCAGCGCGCACCGACTCCCGAATGACAAGGCGAAAATCCCCGTTGCCATCCATGCGCGGCGCTTCGGCCTCGATCGGCGCGCCATGATTTTCGATGACGAACTTGCCGATGCCGAAAGAGGACGCGCCGCCTCCCGACATACCGTCACGCACCGACCGCCCCAGCCCGCCACCATCGGCGAACTTCGGGAAGCGCCGCTGCCGCACCGCTTCCATGAAGGCCGGGCCGTAATAATCCACGGAGGCCGCGGGCTGCATGAATTCGCCTGCGGACCCCCAGAAAAGATGATTGTCCTGCCGCTTGCCTCCCGCGCCGGTCAGCTGACCAGCCGCACGCCGGACCGTCGGGAAACCGCCGCCGCCCGCATAGCCCGGAATGCTTCCGCCGTTCGCGTTGCCCGGTGCCGCGACCTCGACAGCCGGGGCGGGAGTTCCGAAACCCGCAGCCAGGTTTAAAAAAATATCATCGAGAAGCCCGCCCAGCGTTTCCCAGACGGGATCGAAAGCCAGTTCCCAGAGCCTGCCGGTGATGTAAGACGCGATCTCGTCGATCGCGGCCATTGCGCCTTCACCGCCCGGCTTCAGATTGTCGAAAGCGGATCTGACCGCATCCTTTGAAGCCTCGAGATCTTCCGCGGATTTTTCCGTTGCCTGCTTCGATTGCTCCTGCGCTGCCGTGCGCGCAGCCAGGGCGTCGGCCTGCTCGCGATAGACATCGATCAGGAGGCGGCCATCTTCGGTCAGCTGCTTTTCCGGATCGATCCCTGCCTTTTTCGCGGCGGTCAGTTGCTCGAACATGAACCGAAGGCGCGCCTGCTCGCCCGCACTTTTCCCGGCGAGCGACGCTTCGAGCTCAAGCTGTGCGATCTGATCGTCACCGATTTCCAGGAGGCGCTGAAGAGTCTCGGCCTGTTCGGCGCGCTCAGCTGTCAATTCGGCTGCCGCTTCCTTGGCTTTACGCTCTGCTTCTTCGGCATCTTTGATAAATGCCTCCTCCTGGGCACCGACGCCAATATTCCGACTAAAGATCGCGGCTTCAGTATTTCGCCGACCGCGGTTGATCCCCTTGTTATCTCCGCCGAGCCCACGGATCGCCTCGGCGATATCCGCATTCGTTCCGCCGCGCACCTCATCCAGGATCCGTTTTGGCAGAGATCCGTAATTATAGGCGATCGAGTTGAGTGCAGCCTGCTGCGCTGCCGTGAATGACGAAAATCGGTCACTGCCGATCTGACGCACGACCGTGCTCTGGAATTCGCCGATGCGGCGATAAAGGTCGCGGTTCGCTTCCTCCACGCTAATCCGCATTCCCTCGACGACCTCCTTCGAAGAGCCATCGGGGAGCGTGATCGTGTCGGACCCATATCCAATTCTGAGGGCATTAACGTCCCATTTCGGTGTAGGAATAAAGCTCTCAAGCCGCCGGAGCAAAACCGCAGTCGCCTCGCGCCCGTCAGTAGTTCCGCTGAGCGCTTTGATGATCCCCTCGCCGGTTTCGGACACCGCCACTGACGCCTGCCGCGTCCGAACGTATTCGCCATGCGCTGAAATCAGTTTCTTTACGGCCGCCGCGGCCTCTGTCGCGCTTTCCTCGGTCGAATCGAATGGACGGCTTCCGTCGATCTCTTCGCTCAGGTCGAGATTGCCCTGCAGCGCATCGTTCAACTCGTCGACAGCCGCCTCCGTATCGGCCAGCTGTTCGATGTTCTCGCGGAAGCCCGAAAGCCCCTCCGAGCGCAAAAGCTTACCCGCCTCTGCTGCCTCCGTGATGGCGTTAATCAAATCGAAGAAGGCAGCCGCAAGATCCTGCTCGTTGGTTGCAGCATCCACCCGGGCTAGCTCATCGGCAAAGAGGCCGGTTTCCCGCGCGATATCGACCATACGCCTCAAGACTTCATCGCCCGCCAGGGCCGCACCGGAATCGACTGCATCTAGCAGCACATCCCGCACTGTCTCGAGCTCCGAGCCGATTGCCCGCAGCTGGTCGAATTCAGCAAGAAAGGCACGCGCATCGATCTTTCCGGCCTCAAGCGCACGAGCGGTTTCCGAGATCGACAGAACAAACGAGTTTAACTCCCCATCGGCCACAGTTTGTCCGGTCCGATTGGCACGCCGCTTGTCCCCCCGGCTACCCGACCGCCGCAACTTGTTTTGAAAGTCGTCTATGCCGTCTGTATCAAACAGGCTCCCCGACATAGCCGCGCGAGCCTCTGAGTAGGTTCGCTGCGCATCCGTCAGTGCCTGCTGCAGCTGGGCACGGCTTTGCTCGAGCATCTTGCGCGTGGCCTCGGACACCTCCCCGCCGAGCGTCTTCTGCTCTTCTGCGGCCCTGCGGCTTGCCTCACGGTAAGAATCGAGCGCCCGTGCCCCCTCATTCGCAGCGCTTTCAGCCGCGTCGAGCGCATCAGAGGTGCGGTCGAGATCGACGAAGAACGCGGCCAGCGAAGCGGCTGTGATCGCCAGCGAAAGCGGCCCGCCCAAAACGCCGGTCAGCACGCGCGCCGCCGCGCCCAGCCGTGAGATCGGCGCAAGGCCGCGCTGTGCCGCCGTGCCAACGCCTGTGACGGCCCCTGCAATCTCGATATAGGCCGCGCGCATCGCGACGGCTTTCGCCACCGCCAGGGTGACCCCACGTCCGACCAGATAGACGATAAGGGCCTGCGCCACACGCTCGGCGATCTCTTCGACCTCCTCGAAGTTCTCTGACAGGTAGCGCAGCGCTTCGGTGAGGCGCCGCGTGGCATCCTCTGCCAGTTCGAGCCCGCCACTATCAGCCGCAGTGAGCTGAAGCGCCTCCCATGCGGCGTTCACTTCGCGCAAAGCGCCTTGCAGCCCCTGCAACCGAACCTCCGCTTGATCCTCTGCCGAGACTTGCCCGAGCGCCTCCCCGAGCTCCCTGAAGCCTGCCGCGCCCGTGTCAGCCAGCAGCAAGGCTGTTCGGATCGCGTCCGTGCCGAAGATCGACTGAAACGCCGAATTGCGCGCGCTATCGCTCAGTCCCTTCACGCCCTCTTCCAGCTCGCCCGTGATCTCGAGCATGGATTTCATGGAGCCGTCGGTGTTGTAGAACTCGAGGCCCAGTTCGCGCATCGCCGTGGCGGCCTCCTTTGACTGCGGATTGAGACGCTGCAGAAAGTTCTTGAAGCTGGTGCCCGCATCCGAGCCGGAGGCGAAGCCCGACGCGGTTGCCGATAGCGCGGTCAGAAACTCTTGATAATCGGCCCCGAAGCTGCCGACCACGCCGCCCGCCTGACCGATCGCCAAGCGCAGATCATCAAAACTGAACTTCGATGTCAGCGCGGCCCCGGCAATCGCGTCCGCGACCGCCGGAAGCTCTGACGCCTCGAGCCGGAACTGCTGCATGACATCGGTCACGAGATCCCCAGCGGGTGCAAGTTCGGCGCCAAGGCCACCGGCGAGGCTGACCGTGGCCTTCAATGCCCCGCCAAGGATCGCTTCGGCATCAAGTCCGTTTTTCGCGAGAACCTCGATAGCATCAGCCGCTTCGCGCGCTGTGAACGCAGTCGTAGCGCCCGTGTCACGTGCCGCGTTCCGGAGGCGTTCAAGCACTTCGACCGGCGCCCGTGTCGCGGCTTCGACCCTCTTCATAGACGCCTCGAACTGCCCAGCCACATTGATCGAGGAGCGTCCGAAGGCGGCGAGGCCGCCTGCAAGTGCCGTCGTTCCCAGAAGACGGCCGAGCCGCTGCAGTGCGGGGATCTCGCCGGAGAGGCCGCGCAGGCCGCCCCTCAGATCCTTCGACGCTCGGTTCGTGGCCTTAAGCCCTGCGGTTGCGGGGCGCGCTGCGCCTTCGATCATCTTCAGGCTGCGCTCGCCATCCTTGCCAAGCGACCGCAGATCCGCCTCGAGCTGGCGCTTGCCCTCCGCTGAAAGGCGGATGCTGTAGTTTCGGACCGTCGTGTTCATGGATCACCGTTCTGGCGGGCGGCGTCGGCCGCGCTCTTGATGCCCTGCTCCCAGTAAGGCAGCAGGATCGCGAGGATTTTTGGATCGTGCCCGCGCGCGGCGAGCAGCGTCGTCGTGGCGCCAAGATCGAGGCCGATAAACCCCTGCCATCCCGTGCGCATCTGGCTGCCGATCGCCGAAGCGTCGGCCGCCAGAGCCCGGCCCTCGATCGAGCGCGGGCGATGTGTGATTTCCGGGCATGCGCCCTCGCCGCCGAACCGCGCGCAGGCAAAGCTCTCAGAGCCTGGACACCCTGCGCAGTGGCTCAAGCCTCCGCTGAAGCGGTATCTTGCGAGGGCGCGGAGCCGTTTCCCTCCGAAACCAGAACGTGAAACGGCAAGAGGATCTCGCGCTGCAGTGTCTGTCCGGCACCGGGGAAGAGATCGAGAAATTCGAGGATCGACCGCCGGTCAAAAGATGCGGGTGTGCCAGCCTCGGTCTCGACACCCTCCCAGCCTTCCCCGTAACGCTGCAGAAGCACCAAAAGGAGAGCCTGGGCGAAGTCGCCGCGGAACGCATCTTCGACTTCGGGCGGCATGTCCTCCTCGTCGATAGCCTCGACCGCGGCCGCATCCATTGGCGATCGGCTCTCCTCGGCGATCCGCACCGCGCTGGCCTCGGCGTTCTTGAAGTCGGCAAAGGTGAAGGGGCGCACATGAAAGACCACACCGTATCCGATATCGATACGACGTGGCCCCATGAGTTTGCGCGACAATCGCAACGCCATATCAGGCCGGGTTCGCGTAGTCTGCGGTTTGGTTCTTGAGCGTGATCGTCGCCAGTTCGACGCCCGGCGCCGGACGCTCGGCACGCCAGTTGAACTGCGCGGAGATCGGACCGCGGCCCTCGATCGGAATGCCCGTCATCTCGAAACGAACATCCGGCATGTCGATCAGGAGCGACTTCGTCGCGGAGATCAGCAATTCGAGCTGAAGATTTACCGCCGTGTTGTTCGCCCCGTAATCGTACCAGGTATTGTCGCGATAGCGTGCCGAGACCGATCCGGACAGCCCCCACCGCGGGCTCTCGAAGCCCGCGGCCGAGGGCGACTGGTTCAGCGTTTCCTGATCCATCTCGACGCCCGATGTCAGCGTCAGATCAACGCCAGTGATCTCCGCGACCGGCGCGCCGCCCACCAGTGCCCGGCCCTGGAATCCCACCGGCACAGCATCGGGTTCATAGAGGATAGGTGCGCTGTCGATCACGGCGCCGAGCTTTGCTTCCGAGCGGCCCATCATATTCAGCGTGGCACGTGCGCGCTGGCCGTCTTTCCGTGCGGCAATCTCGAGGCTTGTGCAGGTCAAGCTGTCCTGCACGAAATGCGTGCCGATGCGCGTGTGCGAAATCCCGTGGGTCAGGACCGGGATGACCGGCTGCGCCTTCGGAGTGAAGACGTGCTCATAATTCGGATCCGCGCCAGTCGTTACGGGTGCGCCCAGGATGCTGCGCAGATGCCAGCCGAAGGAGTTGATGCCGATCGGAACGACCATGGCGCCCGACAGGCTGCGAAGGCCTTGCACCGAGTCGCCCGGGAACGCATCGCCATAGATCGCGTCATCCTCGGTCCGATCCTCGCTCTGCGAGACGTTGTAGCTGTAGAACGGGAGCGCCATGAATGCGCCCGCTGCGCTCGCCTCAGCGGTGCCGAACGCCGCCTGCTGGCGCGCGAGGAGTTTGGCTTCATCGCCGCGTGCATTGGTCATCAGAGTGTCTCCATTGGATTTTGGGTGGTTTCGTAAAAGACGGTGACGGGCATCGTCGCCGCCTTCAGGCTTGCCGCGCCGTCCATCGGCACGACCTCGCTTTCTTGCGGCGCGTCGAGGCGGAGGTAGTCTACCGCGCCGCCCAGGTTGGAACCGATCAGCAGCGTTGCAATCTCTCTCAAAGCTGTGTCGAGCGCGGTCGACCGCGCCGTCTCGTCTGCGTTTTGGACCACGACCTCGAGCGTGAAGACCTGTGACCACTCGCGAACGCCGTCGCCCAGCCGCTCACCTTCTTCGCGCGGATCTTCCGGCATGACATTGATCAGCCCGTTCAGCGGGCAGATTTCCGGCAATTCCCGCTTGCGCAGGATCGTCGCGATGTGCGGCGCGAGCGCGTCGACGAGCGCGAGCGTGATCGTTTCCTGTGGACTTGGCATCAGGATCTCCGGGGCAGGCGGCGAAACGCCTGGTCGATGTTTCTGGCAAGGTTGCCGGACGCCCCGGCACTGACTGCCTTCACGTTCAAGCGGCGTTTCAGACGGACCTGCTGGACCAGGTAGAACATGGGCACAGTCTGCAGCCCGTAGCCGGTCTTCAGCGCGCGCTTGCTCCGCGAGCGGGCGTAGCCGCCGCGCTTGCCTTGCCGCTCGCGCTGATTATCGACGACGAGCAGCGACAGGTTCGACCGCACATAGACGTATCTGAGCGGGCCGAAGCGCGCCTCGGGGAAATTCGACGGCGAAAGGCGCTTACGATCAGTCCCTCGAGCGGGTGCGGCAGGCGTCGGGATTGCCAAGAACAGCCCGTTTTCGGAGCGAATGGTTGCGCCTTCGTCGAAGGTTCGGACAAGCTCCGGGGCCTTCGTGTAGACGACTGCAGCAGCGCCCAGAGAGGCCTGGCCTTTGGGGTACAACTGCAAGCGCCAGGAGCGCGACAGCCGACGGCCGAGCCCGCGCTCAGTATCGACCCGAAGGGCGACCTGCACGTCGCGGCCGGTCTCATGCACGCCCACCGTGACAGCCTTTTCTGCGTCGGCCAGTTCCTCGCGCATATACCGCTCGAGATCGCCCCGGAGCGCTGCCTCGATCCGCATCAGATCTGCACCGTGTTCAAGAGGTATTTGATCCGCCGCGGATCACGTGCCCTGGGTGGCGCCTGGACGCGAAACCGCTCGCTGCCGACCGCAAGGATCGAGCCCTTGCCGAGCCCTGTCGCCTCGGAGACGCGGATCTCGAAAAGCGCCGTCGAGGATTGCAGGTCGAGCGAGCCGACCTGGACGATGTCGTCGGGACGTGTCGGCAGAAGCCGCACCGCGCGAGCTTCACCGTCCGGATCAAAGGTGCCGTCGATGCCATGATGCTCGAAAGCGGCATCGACGGCGCGCGTGAAGTCGTCCACGGTCAGCCGGTTGCAGCGGTATCGGACTGACCGGCGGTGCCTGCGGTCGCATCGCTTGCCGCAGCGGCTATGGCCGTCGCGGACTTGCTGGTCTCAGCCGCGGCCTTACCGCCATCAGTCGACGCGGCACCCGAGGCGCCGGTCGTGGCCTCCGACTTCGGCTTGCGGCCCCTCTTCTTCGAAGCAGCGTGGGCGGGGGCATCCTTCGCGGGCGTGCGCTCGCCGGCCTTTTCCTTCTCGATCTCGCCCGCAACGGTGTCAGGCACGAAGCCCGACCAGCCAGCGGGAAGCGTGCGCTTCGTGCTGCTGCCAGTGCGATAGCTGAAGGACGCGGACATTTTCACATGAACGTCGGGTTTCGACATTGGTTCTCTCCGGAAATGAATGGAAAGGCCCGGGCCTTCAGTGGCCCGGGCCTGGATCTCGCGAGCGCGTATCCTCAGATCGCGACCGGACCTTAGTTGGACGTGAAGCCGCGCACCGAAACGGCCGGGCGCATGCAGATCGGCAGGGTCTGCATCATCGCCTCGACCTCGACAAACCGCCCCTTCGGATCGATGTGGACCATCGAATAGAAGGGCTCGCCTGGCAGGTTCGCCATGCCGACATAATCGGCCGAGCCGTCAAACTGACGGAACGTCTGCCGGGTGCCGAGCGGGAAGAACACGGCTTCCGCTTGCGGGAGGAATTCGCGCGTCAAGAAGGTGCCGTCCTCCTGCGGAACCGGCGCCTCGGCGAGATACTCTTTCCAGCGAATGCCGCCGAAGTCGAAGCCATCCGAGGTATCATCGCGCAGCGGGTCGCCGCCATTGGCATTCTGGTAGTGCTTGTAGCGCTCCTTGAAGTCCGCGTGCCCCATGAGCTTGTCGGTGTAATCCGGGTGGATCAGCCCCTGAACACCCGTCATCACGTCACCGAGCAGGTTCAGGCGGATATGGCGGGTCACCTCGCGGCACTTCGCCATCAGGTCGGTCGTCGACGTCCCGAAGACGAAGTCGACCGATTTGCGCGTGATCTCGAACTTGTCGAAGAGATCCACGATCACCGAGCCATCAGCATCCAGCACCTGACCCTGTAGGGCGCCGGACCGCAGGTATTCGCGCGTGATGTCGATCGACCCGCGCAGATCCTCTTGCCGATCCAGCACCTCGCGTTCGGCGTCCTGCAGCTCGGTCACGGAGCCAAACGCGCGGATATTGTCGATGTCGTCGGCATTGATCTCGGACGTCTTGCCGAAGCGCTCGGTCCGGAAATCCACGAGATCGCGCTTGCTGCGGCGCTGGCCGCCAAGCGGCGTGCCACGCTCCGAGGAGCCGACGAGCTGGATCACGCCGTTTTTCATCTCGACGGAGAACTTCGTGCCGCGGATGCTCTTGGGGCTGAAGAGCCCCATCTCGCCGATCGTGCCCCACTGGTTCGGGATGATGCGGATCGCCTCGCCGAGTTCCATGGCGCTGAAGGCGTCGCCTTTGAAGATATCGATATGCGCCATAGGACGCTCCTTTCTGGAAAAGAAAACGCGCGCCAGTGGCGCGCGCATGATGGTTGGCCCGAGGGCCGATGGCGGCTGGTTTTTAGGCCAGCGCGACGATCCCTTTATCCTCGAGCGCCGCGCAGGCCGTGTCGCGCAGCGCCTCGCTCGACCAGGTCGCATCGAAGGTCAGGCCTTGGCGACGCACTTGCGCGGGGCCCCGCTTCAAAATGGTCGCCTCGACATCCGCAGCCGCCGCTTTCGCTTCGGTCATCAGCACAGCGGCCGGGGTCTGGGACCCATCCGTCGCGGTCTGGACGCTGAGGATGTACTTGCCTGTCGCCGTAACCTTCCCGAGCACGGCGCCCGGCTCGAGATCTGCGCCAGTGCCGATCGTTGCCCGTTCGCGGCAGTAGTAGTTCTGCGTCTCGAAGAGCAGGAAGTCTCCGGGCGTCTTGCCCTCGCTCAGTTTGGTCATGTTCGATCTCCTCTGATCTTATGAGCCTTGGGGGAACGGACCGGCCATGCGGCCGGACCGGATCAATTCGCGTAGCGCTCCTTCGCGCGGGCCGCGATGCCGGGACGCGCTTCGGTCGCGGCGGGGCTCGGCGCGGACAACTCGGTAGCCTCCGCGTCGATATTGTTGCCAAGGCCCTGCGCAGGCTGCGCTTTCGGTGCAGCGGCCAGATGCTTGCCCGCCTCCTCGGCGCTCATGTCGCTGTTGAAGGCGAGGCTCTTTGCGAGCTCTTCGCGACCCGACGCCTCTGGGTGGTTCATGATCGCCGCAATCCGCGCGCGCTCATCCGATGCAGACGGCGCTGCGGGAGCCTGGGCGGGCGGCGCGGCAGGCGCCGGGGCGCTGGCTGCGGCGGGCGGCGCGCTCGTGGCATCAGGTGCGGGCGCCTGCGCGTTCGCATCCGGGGCCGTGGGCTGCGCGGTCGCGTCGGGGCCTTCGGTTTTCTTGGTCATGGGTTCAGTCCTTTCCGTGGTTGCAGAAACACCGGACCGCGCGGTCCGGCCGTTGGCCTTCTCGATGAAGCTCTCGAAAGCGATGCGCGGGTTCGCGACCTCGTCGGCGAGCCCCGCTTCAACAGCGGCTGCGCCCAGGAAGGTCGCGGCCTCGGTCGCCAGCGCGTCAACCGCGCTCAGGCGGTCACCGCGTCCAGCGGCGACCGTTTCGGCAAAGATCTGGCGCAGGTTTTCCATTTCCGCCGACAGCGACGCGCGCACGCTCTCGGGCAGCGGCTCGTAGGGATTGCCGTCGGCCTTGTGTGCGCCGGCCGAGATCACGGTCACCTGCACGCCCATGGCATCAAGCCGCCCGCTGTAATCGGCGTGCATCGCGATAACACCGATCGAGCCCACCCCGGCCGTGCGTGGCACGACGATATGATCGGCCTGCGACGCGATCGCGTAGCCCGCCGAATAGGCGTGATCCGAAACAAAGGCCCAGACCGGCTTTTTTTCCCGGACTGCGCGGATCTGGTCGGCAAGCGCGAAACAGCCCGCGACTTCACCACCAAAGCTGTCGATCTCGAGCGCGATCCCACGGACCTTGTAATCCGTCGCGGCCGCTTCGATCTGGGCCGCGAGCCCCTCATAGCTGGTTTCGCCCGAGGATTCTCCGAGCCAGGCACCGCGATGCACGAGCGTTCCGGTCACCGGAATGACGGCGACGCTGTCGATCACGCGATAGCCGGACCGCCGCCCATTCCGGAGATCCTCCTCGAGCCGTTCATCGAGCAGCGAGGCTTGCGGCCGAACTCGACTGGCTTCACTGGCCTCCGCGCCGATGACCGAAATATCGCGCTCGGTTCCCAGCACGCGGGAGCCGAGCCCCATGATGAAAGCCGCGGCCTTTGCGGGCGCAGCCAGAAGCGGCGTGTGAAACACACGCGCCGCAATCTGCGGATGTCGCATCCTGTCAGTCCTCTTCTTTGAGCGGGGGGCCGCCATTGTGGCCGAGGAGCTTCGCAAAGCTCTCCTGCATCGGGTGCAGGGTGTCCTCAGGCATCGCCGCGATCTCGGCGCGGATCTGTTCCATGTTGTCGGCGTAATCTGTGCCGGTCAGCTCGGCAGCCTCCTCCTCGAGTGTCGAAAGACCGAGCGCAACGCGCATCGCTGCAGCTTGCGCCTCTTTGACCGGGTCGACGAACCCCTTGCCGGGGCCGATCCACTTCGCCCGGGCGTAGGCGGGCCAAAAGGTGTAGAAGTCCGGCGCGCCGCGCGGCAGCGCGATATGGCCGTCCATGACCTGCTCTTCGAGCCAAGCCATGAAGAACGGCTGACAGAAGCCTTGCGAAAACGCCGTCCGCCGTGCCGTCCAGCCGCGCCAGATCTCGATCATGGCGGCGCGTGCGCTCGAATAGTTCGTCTTTGACCAGTCCGCGGCGAGTTGCTCGTAACTGATACCGAGGCCCGAGGCGATGTTGCGCAGCACCGCAGATTCGAAATCAGCGAATTGCGCAGCGGGCCGGGCGGTGTTGACCATGCCGATTTCGTCGCCGGGATAGAGCGTCGAGACACGCGCGCCGCCGACCTTGATGCCCGCAGTCTGGCCGTAATACCCACCGCGGGCCTCCTGGTAATCGAGGAAGCCTTTACCACCGCCCTCGGTGAACATCTCGTCGATGATTTCGGGGCCCATGGGCGACTTGATGAAGGCCGCGAGGACCGCATTGATGACTGCCGCCTGCAGCTCGACCCGCGCGTAGTGGTCCTCCATCTTCAGCTTTTCGATGATCGGCGCGAGGCGGCTGACACCGCGCGTTTGGCCATCCCGGCTCTTGTCGAAGAAATGGATCACCTGCGGACGGCCGGTGCGGCCGGTCCGGCCGATGCGCTTCCAGGTGAACTGATCGGCAGGCTGTGCCCAGCCGGTATGCGCATGCGCCTGTCGGAAATGGTACGCCCGCGCCGCGCCATCTCGCGAGACCTCGACACCACCGCGCAGCGTTACCTCGTCGGCCGAGCCATACGGGTTCGACAGCAGATCCGGATCGACGATCCTGAGGCAGGTTTTGGTGGCACGCTGACGGCGCCAATTGACCACGCCCAGTGCCTCGCCCTCGATCAGATAAGTACGGTAGGCAAGGGCGAACATCTGCGGGACCGTCTGGCTAAGCGTCGTGTCCGCGAAAAAGCGCGGGTCTTCGGCATAGGACCGCCAACGCGCCTCGACGAGTTCTTTGAACTCCCGCGCCCAGTCTGCACTCAGCCCCAACGCGCGCCAGTCAGGCTTCAGGAGCGGCCGGAAGTTCGCGCCGATGACGCTATCGACTTCCTTGGCGATCCCACCAGCTGCCCAGCCGTTGTTTCGCACGAGATCACGGGCCCGGGCAGTGATCCGGTTCTTGCCGGACAGGATCTCGGCGTCAGCTGCGCGGTTCTGCGGCAGATACCCGGCCAGCGTGTCGATCGCGGTATCCGCGGCCGCGTAGGGATGCGACGCATTGATACCCGCATCGCGGAGACCGCCCGCGGTCGCACGACGGGGCACCGCTGGCACCTGAGATAGAGAGCGCGCCATCAGAACACCACCGTGCGCGAACCTGCCCCGGCGCCCTGCCCGAGCTGACGCTTCAGCGAATTGATGTAGCGGCGCAATTGGCTTTCCATGGCGGGCGTGAATTCCGTGCGATGGCCGTCATAGGAAACGACAGTCACGCTTTGCCCGATCATGACCTTGTGAAGAGCGGTCTCGGCGTCCGCGAGGTTCTGCTCGAGGATGGCTGTGTCAGTCATGGGGCCTCAATGCTTTCGCTAGGCGCGCGGCAGGATCAGCCGCACGGTTCTGTTTCGGTTTTGGCGCGGCACTCGCCGCGGCCATCGGCAGCTCAGCGTCGAAAAGATCGCCTTGCGGTGTGTCCGGAACGGCGCCCCGCTCGGCGGCGAGCGCATCCCATTGATCATCGGTCATCGAGGCCCAGCCTTTCCGAAGTGCCCCGGCCTCTGCGTAGTTCATCGTGTCGAGCGCTTCGTTCCGCCGTGTCGGTTCGACCAATTCCCAACGGCTGGTCATCACCCCCACCACGTTGCGCCGCAGGACCCGCGTTTCGGCGGTCAGCATGCGATAGAACTCGTCTCCGAGATCCCGCGCGAACTGCGTGTAGCCACGCTCATCCGGCATCTCCTTCTCGAGATGCTGGTAAAGTCCGGCCTTCAGCGACGAGACGTTCAGGATGAACGCGCGTTTCTGCGATCTCTTTGCTTTGCCATCCTTGCGCCGCTCGAACTTTTGCAGCTCCATCAGCGGACCGTTTTGCTTTGAGCCGCCCTTGACGATAATCACCCGGTTCCAGCTATGGGTCTTCGCCCAGCTCCAGACGTCGTCGGTATAGGCGCCACCGTCGATCGCCAGGATGTCGAGCGCGAAGGTCAGACCGAACTCAGTCCGCCATTCCTGCTTGAGGAGCGCGTTCAACTGCGTCCGGCCTTCCTCGTCGCCGATGTGGTGCGGGATCACCTTGTAATCGATCACCCACCGCCTGCGGTTCGCACCGAAAGCCACGAGGTGAACTTCGATGCGATCCTCCTGGCAGTCGACGCCCGCGGAAAAGATAAACCCCGTCGCGGGCAGAAAGCCCCGCTCGAGGACTTCGCCAGGAGCCGCATTCTCGGTGCGGTCCCGCAAGATTTCCCAGTCGGGCGCATCCGTGGCCTGCTCATACGGCAGGCCCAGCACGTCGTTCCAGAACACCTGCTCGACGGTAGAGCTGACCACCGGCTGCGTGGCCTTCAGTTTCTTACCTGGCGATGCCGAAGCATCCGGGTCCTCAGTTGCCGGTCGATCGGTGCGCGCAGAGATGCGCGACCAGCCCATGACCTGGGCATATTCAACAGCTATCGAGCCCCAGTCCCGCTGCGGCGCATAGGCCCGCCAGAGGTGAAAGCCCGGGTGATCGCCGTTCGGGTTGTGCTTCACCCATCGGCCGAGGCGCACAATGCGCTCCTTGTCGCCATGACGGATTTCGCAGCCGCAAGAGATGCAGGTGAAATGCGCCGCGTGCAGGCGCTCGGGATCGATGTTCTCCCGAAAGTTCTCCCACGTCAGCGGCTGTCCATGTCCGCAATGCGGGCACGGAACGTAATAGAGGCGCTGATCACTGCGCTCGTAAGACAACGTGATCCGGCAGGTGCCCTTGATCATCGCTGTTGAGACGCGAAGGATCTTTGCATCCTCGTATCCCGACGCTCGGCTTTCGGCGAGCTTCTCCGGATCGCCCTTTTCCGACGTCTCGAACTTCGAAAGGTCATCGAGGATCACAAGCCGTCGGCTCGTGCCCGTGAGATCCGCGGGCGAACCCGCCGAGGCGACCTTGATCGAGCCGTTTCGATCGAGGGTCTCCTGATTGAACGTGTTGTCGCGGTTCTCACCGCGGCCAGATCCAAACACGCGAATGAGGCCGGGCGCCTGTCGACGCATTGGCATCCACTTGTTGTTGACCCATTCACTCGCTGCGCTCCCGGTCGGATGCACGATCAAGCTGTCGAGCGGTGTGTACTCGTGCCATTCCGCCAGCGTTGGCTGAATGATCGAAACTGTCTTGCCCCATTGTGCGGAGCCTCGGATCGTCACCTCGCGCGCCGGGTGTTCCGGTGACAGCACATCGTGGATCTCACGCAGAAAGGCGAACCGAGAGATATCGAACGGGCCAGGCATCGGCGACCGGGCGTCGAAAACGATGTTCTCCTCGCACCACCTGGTGATGTCAGGCGGAGGCGGGGGTGCGATCGACTGGGCGATAGCACGCGCTACCACCGCCTCGACCGAAGCCAGGAAACCCATTGATCAGAAATCTGCCTCTTGTTCGACCTCGGAGGGCTGCGCTGCTGCAGCCTCATCCGATTTTTCCTCGGCGCGCTCGCCGCGATATTCACGCCAGACATGTGTCAGGATCGCGCGGGCCTGCAGGAAGTCGACGCCCAGCTCGTCTGCGAGCCGCCGCGCACCACCGCGCAGGACCTTGCTCTCGATCGCCGCGATCTCCATCGCCATCTGTCGCGACGTCTCGCTTGCGACCTCGCTCGCAAGAACCCAGTGCCCCTCTTCCGCCTCGTTCTGCCGACGCGCGCGCCGAGCCTTTTCTTCCAGCTCGAGCGTTCGGGCCTGCTCGTACCGGCTCGGATCTTTCGTCGCGGGCTGAGGTGCAGCCTGCTCATTAGCTGGGCCGCCATCGCCTCTGTCAGATCCGGCGTCCGCCGCGATCGTTCCAAGGCTGGCCTTGGTGCCCGCGCCGTTGCCCAGCAGCTGACCGGGGTCGAGCTTCTGGCCGAGAGCCTGGGCAACCTTGGCGATATCGAACCGACGCGATCGACCAGAGCCCGAGTAACACCCGTTCAAGCGTCCATCGCTGACAAGCTGGCTAATGCGGCTCCGCGAAAGGTTCAGCCCCCTCGCCAATTCCGTCGCGTTCACCTGCTGCTGCATCGCTTTACCTCCGGCGCCGCTGCCGCGGATCGGTCGCCCTCCTCATCGTCCTGTCTGAACTTTCGGCCTGTCCGCCTAAACGAACTAAAGTTTAGGCTTTCCAACTTGTTTAACGTGTCTCAACACACGCGCTTAGCCGCCCCGTATACATTCGAGCCCCAGGAGGGACCCGCTGTTTTCCGGGGCGATGTGGCTAGCCTCCAACGAAAACGCCCGGTGGCATCTCTGCCCCGGGCGCGGATCGGTTCCCTGGCAACATCGCAAGATGGTGACATTCTGTCAATTGGCTTTGCGCGAGAACGTGAACAGAGGTCCGCATGTTAGACCCACAGGGCATCGACATCTCCATGCGCAACGCTGGCATTCGCATAGAAGAGCTGTACAATCTATCCCCAAAACGGAATGGTGCTCTCGGCACTGGAGGCGAAGCTGGCTGAGGTCAAGTTATCTTTTTTCGTTACCAATACCTGGAAAATGTGAAAAATCAGAAAAAATCATCCCCTGAAACCAAGGACGCAGATTGACTTTCGTGATCAAGAAGAATTCCTTCTAGTCTTTCACGCGCGTCCACCTGCATTGCTTAGGAAATTCAGAATGAAAAGTGTATTTGGCTCAATGGTTGCTGTCACCGTGCTTCTGGCAAGCTCATCGAGTTACGCCCAAGATCTTACTGGTCCGCAAAAGAACGCGGTTAGATCCGCCAAACTCTACTTGAGTATGTCAGGGTTCTCCCGAGATAGCCTTATCGAGCAATTATCATCACCGTACGGAGACGATTACGATCATGTCGATGCGACAGCGGCGGTAGACAGCCTAGCAGTTGACTGGAACTTTCAGGCCAAGAGGTCCGCCGAGCAGTATCTCTCAATGATGGGCTTTTCCTGCAACGGTCTCATAGAGCAATTATCCTCAGCTGCAGGAGACAAGTATACTAATGCGCAGGCAAGTTACGGAGCTCAGCAAGCTGGAGCGTGCTAATCTCTTTAAATTGATTGATTTAAAACTGTAGGGACAAACCTTTGATCAATAAAATCAGTTCAATGATGACGAATATTATAATTGCCAGTATCACAGTCATGGCTCTCAGCATGCCTGCACACGCTGAAACGCGACTGATTTGCGAGAATCCTCGGCGCGAATACCTTGTAGTTTACTCGCCGGGAGCGTCGGATTTGATTTTAAATCCTGACTCTGGCCGAACAACTTATTCAATCCTTGTCGACGATTTTTCGGACAAGTCGCATGTAGTTACGGCCAGCACCTCTAATGGCGGGCCGACCGCGCGTCTACATCTGAGACCATACCTCAAAATGGAGTTCTGGTCGGACGGTGAGCTCACTCAAACTGACGGTTGCTATACCGTTCGATAAGCTCAAATTCAGCGTTGAGTCCCAATTCAAGATGCAGAACTTCTTGCACCGGAAGCTTGAATGCAACACTCACGCATTTTTCAATTAACTGCATTCGAGTGACTTCCAAATAATAGAGAGCGACCCTTTGTAGACATTCACCAAATTTCCTGCCGCTGCGGCGAGTCGTGACCGAAGTTGTCATTCGTAGTGATCGCATCAGAATTTTGTCTCTGCTTCAGCGCCTGTCGTCGTCTCTTTCAGTTTGGAGGCGATGTATGGAGACTGCCAATCGGCTTCCTGCGGTGACTACGCGCGACAATACCAACAATTGTTCTCGGAGCGCCATCTTATCGGTTTGCACAGGATAGTTCATCCAGTGATCAAGTTCCCCCCATGCCTCTTCGAAAAGTGTCCGCACCTGCAGTTCGCAGCGAACGGGGCTGTCCTCACTGTTTCTTAGAATGTAATGGACACTTGTGTAGAGCGACTCCTTGAACTCCACCCGAAAATCAAGACTTTCCAAAATCGCTTTAAACTCAGGATCCCAAGTGTAAGCCTTAGGCTTTTCACCGAAAATAAACTCTCCTTTGCTGCACTGCTCAACAAGAAAAGAGTGGATCTTTGGAAGTTGATCGAGATGCAAATGCAGAAGCCTTACACCGAAGTAATCCTCGATCTCCGAATGGCAGTTTTCACTATTAACAACGATTCCTTTCTCTTTTTTCCGCTCACACTTATCTTTAATGCTTGCGCGGCTCTTCTTGCGAAACCTTATCGAATGAACGCAGTTCAGGCCTTCCATATCGAGTTCTGGATTGCCATCCAGAAGCACTTGAATCCTTCGACAGAAGAATTCGTAAGCCTTTTCACTTTTTTCAAGCGTGTCAATCGCAGCTTCATAGCTTTCAGTAGCACTCATCAGACTGCCGCTAGACGATCAAGGATATCCTGCGCAAAAGCGTGGTACGCCGCTTGTGTCTCTCGGTATCGCGCAGCATTGCCACCAATGGTACTTCTGTCCCCTGCTTCAAGATTACAATCAGGCACTGACCATATTGGCGCTTTGTATTTTTGCGCCATTGTGGCCATAGTCTGGTGCGAATGCATCACCGCTTCACCACCAATCGGTGAATTTAGAGTATCGGAAGGTAGGTTGGCGCGGAGTTCAGATGAGATGTTGTCATCGATAGTCCTCGGAATTTTCTTGGCATAGTTGTAATGGCCAGTGGCAAGATTCCATTCATTCTGCCCCGCATATCGTGTGGCCTTGTAGACAGAGTAACCCAGAAACTTGACCCCAGAACTAGGTAGCAATGACCGCCTACTCTGCGGCAAAACTTGTCTCAATATCCCGAAGTTTTTGCTCCAAGAATCTAGGCTACGGCCAATATTTTTAATCCCGTAGAGCGAGAACAGGTCAGGGTTGCATGGCACAACAAACGCATCTGCCATTGAAAGCGCAACCCTATTGAGCATTCCAAGACTTGGAGAGGTATCATAAATAACTATATCCGCACCAATATTCTTTGCATACCGCTCAGCGATAGATCTAATATTTGTAATAGTCCGAATGGCCAAATCATCACCGACAAATACCTCAGCCCAACGAGAGGAAATTCTATCTTCATACATGTGCAGGGACAACCGGCCAGGAATGAAGTTTAGATTGTCAGCCAACCTTATCGATGGAGGCATATAGGCAGGATCACTAATGCCCTCCTCCACTGGCTTCATAATGAAATGAATTGATCGATGACTTTCAGTCACTTTCGACATTTGAGCTGGCGTCCGCGAATCAACCGCCACTTGGTACTGGTCTACGAAGTCCTCCTCCGCGCTCCAGATCTCCTCGATCTGCTCCTCAGTAAGAGAAAAAATGGAGAAGTTGCATTGCGGGTCCAGGTCGATAACCAAAACCTTTTGCCCAATCTCAGCCAGAGCATGAGCCATGTGAAAACTCAGAGTTGTTTTCCCAACTCCGCCCTTATTATTGAAGACGGCCATGCTCTTCATAAAATATCCTTCAAGTTATTCTGCTGCGCACTTATTACCTGTGCCTTGACAGCGCAACGGTAGTTTGCCGCACACTGCATTTCAACGCGAAACACCAGCTCTCAGCTAGGCGCTGGGTTATCGATTAGCCATTGTGCACGCAACTCAGCCTGTCTGAGGCTGCCGCGTAGTCAAAAATCTCTCAGTGTCGGCCAGAAAGCGTGGTGGAACGTCTGCTCGCACTTTCGATCAGCTCTTTTCGCGCACACGCAGCGAAAGCCTGCTTCCCGCCCGTCCTACCCTTGCACCCATGGAAATAACTCTGGCATCGCGCCATCAACCTCAAACGCCGTCAGCCCCGAACCCAGCCGAAACGTATCCCGGATTTCCCGCAACGCAGCGCACCACAGCAGCCAGTCTCGCCGCCGTGCCGCGATTTCCGTCGCGGTGCCCTCGTAGGTGACGAGACAGACATAGCCATCATCCTGGCTAAGCTGGTTCGCTGGCCACCTGCCGACGCGCCCATCGCCGACCCAATAGCTGCGTTCCGCAAAGAGGCCGTGTTTGGTCCGCCGCATAGCAACCGGCACGCAGCGCGGACGAACGTGCTGACCCCAGTCAGGCTGGGTTCCTGTCCGCGCATGCTCTGCGATCCTAATCGCCATGCGCCGACCGCCATAGCCCTCGGGCAAACAAGCGACAGCAGAGGCGACGAGATCCGCGTCCGGATGCGGCTCGGATCGCCCACCGCCATCCACGCTGCAACCTAGGTTGTGGCGCTGCATCAAGATGTATTCCAGAGAGATACCCGGACGCTCACCCGCGGTGGACGCCAGTTCATCGAAGTCGATCGACACACGCTCGACCTGGAACGCCCAGACAAGCAACTCCCAAACTGACACCGACCGCTTGTTAGCGCGGCCGGGGCGCACCTTCGCCATGACTGTCATGCTCCGCCTCTCCTCGGCTCAACCAGCGTTTCCGCGCGCGCTTCGATCGCTCGGTACCAGGCGAGCCATTGACCATCGTCTGGCGCTGCGGCGCCTCGGGCCTGCCGCTCCTCAATTAGAACCACCTGCCGCGTCCATTCCGCCGCCCGCTCGCGCACCGCGCGCCAGTCGCCATCGCTGAGCGGCGGGCGCTTGCGCTTTTCGAGAAACAGGAACTCAGCCACCAGCGTACCCTCGGCCTTCGCCTGCGCGCCTCGGGCCGAGCGGAACCAGCTGACAATCGTCGGATGCTCTTCGACGGGTCGGGGCGCGACCGTCTCGGCCAGCGACATAATGTGGGCCATCGACGGCCAGGCATCTTTCGAAGGCCCCTGCCCCCGATAGACCAGCATCGATTTGAGGACGGCCAGTTGATCTTCCTCCATATAGCCAAGGTGGTCGGCAAGCTTCACCAGAAAGGCCTCGTGCCGGTCCGCCTTTACATTCCCCAGCTTTCGGAAGCCCGCCTCTATCAGGGGCTCGATCAGGCAGCGCCTTACACGGCCGCGCTTCGTCTCGGGCTTAAGCTCTGCACTGTCCATGCGGCCCTCCTTTCTTAGCAAGTTGCGGATGGGATTTGCCTCCGCGCCCGCCAACTGGGCGCATAGTGTCAAATGTCTTTTCATTGTAATTGTCTTTGTCTCTTTCGACGTGGACACTTCGGGACACTTTGAAGAAGTGACTGTAAAGAATAAGTAATTCCGGAAAAGTGTCCGCGATCCGTCCAAAGACTGTCCGCAGGACAGTTTGAAGACACTTCGGACAATTCATCTTAGATCTCCCCCGCGTCGCGGCTGATCGAGATCTCGCATGTGCCGCACCCAGGCGGTCATTCCCCGCTCCACCCATGTCGTGCTGCGATAGCCGCAGCCTTCCTGCTGCAGCCATTCGTCCATCCACCGAATGGCGGCATCGTTCTTCGACAGCTCGAGGTGTAGTCCAGCGACCGTCTGACGGAGCCGCTGGAGACGCTTTGAAACGTTCGCGGCTTCGGTTTTTGCCCGATTGTCTTCTTTTCGCGAGATCGCGTCCTGAAGTGTGCGCACCACATAGGCATGCCCGAAGCGGATCTCTCCGTTATCGCAACGGTAGCGGTGCCATTTGTGCAAAGGACCGTATGTCAGCTCGCATAGCGAACGGAAGTGCCCCGGCTCGGTCATAGTCAACTTGGCGAGCACATCTAAGTCGAGCGGCAGCGTACCGATCGGGGAATGATCATAGCTGATGCAGATCAGATCAAAGTAAAGCGCCCGGCACTCTGCGTTCGCCTTCATCCGCATATCGCTGTTGAGCCAGCGTCGGCGCTCCCAAGTCATAAAGTAGTGGTGGTCTATCCGCTCATCAGTCGAGAGCGGATAGTCCGGGAATTCGTCTGCCGCCACGGGTGTCATGAAGCTTTGATCTCGCCTCATCGCCCCCGCCCTCGGCTTTGCACCATGCCTTGGCTCGCGAGGTTGGAACAGTATGATTGCAAAGCAACGCGGAGCCGCTGAAGTGCGTACTCCCGATCCAGCCCGCCGGGCACCAACCCCGCCTCGACCACAGCATGGCAAGCACGAATGATGTTTGTCATGTGAGGGGCGTCTCGAGCATCGATTTCGGCGAGGAGCTTGCGAATACGCCGGATATCTGGCTCTGTCTCGACACTCGATATTGGCCAGGGCTTGAGCACCAAAGCCAGAGCCGCAGCGACTAGCACACGCGGGGCAGCTGCATTGCTCATAGCGCTGCCCTGACTCGGTGATATTGTCCAAGCAACTTTCGTTCAGGCTCGCCAGTCCGCAGGGCCAGAATGCTCAGTTTCTTATATGATCCCCCAGTCTTCATCAGCGCGATTACACGCTCAGCGTCGAGCCCTCTGACGGTTGGAGCCATGCATTTCGATATCTCTGCTGGCTTCAGACCACGATTGCGCTCGAGCCAGTTGCGTACCACGACGGGATCTGGGTCTATCGTCGTTTGCGACGGCATCGGGTCCAGGATGGCACCTGAGCAACGATCGCGCATTGGGTATCCATAGCCACGCGCAGCCTCTCGCACAGCGCGTTCAGAAACCAGGGCGATACTCGCGATCTCGTGTTCAGAGAGGCCAGCTTGCCATAAAGCTCGGAAACCCGAGCAGTCCGGTATGCCATGCGCTTCGAATTTCACGGACATCGTGCGCACTCCGCCGTTATTGGACATAGAGAAGGCTGCAACAAGACGCGTCCTGATCTGTCTTTGCCGAAAAAAGGCGCAGCGGGGCCGACGCAGTGCGCCGCCCGCCGCGCCAAGTGGCGGCCCAACGACCGCGCGAGTTCCGCCACAGGCTGGCGGAGGGAGAAACCAAATGCAGCGTTCATGCTGCCAAATCCGAACGGGATGCTTGAGCTAATCGAGCGAGCCAACCTTTCTTCCTGCAAACACTCCGCAGCTCACCCTCATCTTCACCGAGCACAGCAGTCAGTTGGGGCAGGCTCAGCATCCAGTCGACCTGTTCAGAGATCTGCCAGATCCGGAACGCCAAGGCTTCTTCGCGGGGATTAAAGCTACGCCGTTTCATGCCAAGCGTCTCCTGGCCCGAACCTCGCCCCGCGCCCTCGCGATTGCGGCTTGCGCCTCGTCAAGTTCACGCTCAGCTGCATCGAGAGCATCTGCGCTCATGCACTCGGCGGCGCGGATCGTTGCCGCCTGCGCTTCGCCGCATTCCTTGGCGATTGCACTGCAGTGCGCGTACAGCGTTGTGACATTCTCAGCAGCTACCACCGGCTGGAACATTCCTCCTGCCAGCGCACAGAAATGCCGCGCGATCGGCAGGGCCGCACGAGGATCCGCGACGGCCAGACGGTGCAAGTAATTGATTCCGAGACCGCCAGGCCGCGTTTCACTGATTTCGGTGCCGTAGCTGAGCGTTGAGCCGCGGATACCGAGGAAGTCGGCAAGCGTTTCTCGTGGCTCGCAAGTGGCATCGAGCGCCGCGCTGACCGCGCTCTGGATCGTGCCTGGTCGATGGTTCCTCATGTGAAACGCCTCGTTATGGTTTAGCTTTTTTTTGGATCGGCCTGCCGCAATCTCAGGACATGACAGACGATTGGATCAGTGGTTGGGAGGCATCAGGCTGCGTCTTCCTCAGGTGGGTTTTCAGCCATGTATGTGCGCAAGCGATCAGCGCGGGCCATTGTCGGGCTGGACCTGCCGCCCTTCCACGAGTCCCATTCGCGCCAACCGGCATCGAGTGCATCTCGCAGGACCCGTTGAGGCTTCTGCCCAATGGCGCGCGCGTACGCTTCCACTTCTGAAATGAGTTGTTCCATGGATCTCGTTATGGGGTATTTATACCCGTCAAAGCAAGGGTATTTTTCACCCCTAACGCCCGCCACAGCAAATGGGGATAAATACCCCATGTCACAGCTGACTTTCATAGAGGCTTTGCAGTCAGCGCTTAAGCAAACCGGTTCATCCGTGCGCAGCATCGCCGCGAAGTCAGGCGTGCCATACGAAAGACTTAAGCAGGTCGCACGGGGTAGGACTAACTCCACCAACGCTGACGATGCCTACCGAATAGCACAAGCGTTTGGGGTATCGTTTGAGAGTTTCATGGAAGGTGACATTAAAGGCCACCCACCCAGCGTCGAAGTTGCGGGGTCGGTAGGTGCAGGCGCTAAAGTTCCCGTGTTCGAGGTCTACGAAAAAGGCGCTGGCCCTCGCGTCGAGGTGCCAGCTGGCTTCCCGTCATCAGGCATCGTGGCCGTTGAGGTGCAGGGTGACAGCATGGCCCCGACCTATTCACCAGGCGAAATGCTGTTCTATACCCGCGCCACACCGGACGGCGTCCCGGATGATGCAATCGGCCGCATTTGCGTTATTGAGGATATCGACGGCATGGGGTGGGTGAAGCAGCTTCGCACAGGCGACGAACCTGGCCTATTCCACCTCGTCTCTATCAATTCTGGTTCCGAGACCATGTGGAACAAGCGCGTGAAATGGGCCGCCCGCGTGCGGTTCAACCTGTCACCTGAGTTGGTGAGAAAGGTCGGTGGATAGAGTGCTATGTTACGGGAGGAGAGTGTGAGCGAAAGTGACGACAGCGCAACCAGCGAGAAGACCGCTGCCCAAAGCTTGGCAGATACCATCACCAATGCGTATGCCAACGATCAGAGGCCAGCGACAAAATCTGATATTGCATTCTTGCTTTCGCAATTTGTGCTAACTACGGAACTCTGCCGGAGTCTACTTGAGTTAGATATTTCCTCACATGATGAATGGCCTGAAAAGGTTAAAAAAATCATTGAGTTAAATGATTATCTTACAAGCTCGACTGTTGATGCAATTATTGCGCTCAATGAAGATGAGAGTCCTGATGAGTGAGACGAAGGTTAATGAAGCTGCGCGTAGGTGGGGCCAAGCTGCGACCCATGCCCAAAATCCTAGGATCTTGCGCGAAGGCGGCGGCGGACCATATGATGGCGGAGGAGGTGACGGCACAATGGAACGCATCGCTCGCTTAGAGGTTAAGTTTGAAGGCATTGATGATCGACTTCGTTCGATCGACAGCCGCCTTGACCGCATAGAAAACAAAATTCCAAGCAAGTGGGACATGGCTCAGGTCGTTTTCTTCGTAGTCGGCGCCTTAATGGCCGCAGCCATTTTTGGTCCCCGCCTGGCGGCAATGCTTCCCACTTCCTCGTAACCACCGCACGACGAACTTTGCGGAGCACCAAGGTCAAACTGAAAACCGCAACGCCAAGACAAAAACGGCACAGTTTATACATACCCCCTTCGCCCGGCCATCGCGCCGGGCTTTCTTGTTCGAATGCCGCCAAAAGCTGGACTCATCCAAGGAAGCGCTTCAAAATCGCGGCTGCGAAACCTAGCGATGGAAATTTTCAATGAGCCTCAAGGGCGTTACATTCAACATCAAGTACGATGATACTTATTCGGACCGGTATGACGCCCTGCACAGGGTTCTAAAGCGGCTGAATTCGATAGAGGACAAGACTACATCGTGCGTTTTTCTTGATACCACGAAGTCTGTCGATGAGGTCCACACTGCGCTCTTCGGCGCCCTGGACTACAAGAAAGATAAGGCCATCGTGTTCGAGACCTACCGCCACAATATGAAGACGTTCGGTCCTAAATGAGGAAGCCCGGCCTCACGCCCACGGGCACGCTTTAGCTGATCCAAAAGGCGATCTTGAGGCGACGGACGCGCCTCGCTTTGCCGTCGAACATTCCCGACCTCCTATCAAGCCTTGCTTCCGAGAGGCCTTTTTGTGCGCGACCACCTCGCGCTGACAGGGACGGCATAGCGCCAGGCGAGATGGCGCGCATCTGCATATCGGGTATTATTACCCCTTTTCCATTGACGGGGTATTAATACCCCGATAGTCTCTCCTTATCATCGCCGCTGGCATCAGATGGGAGACACATATGACAAACCTAAAACATATCGAAGCCTGCCGTCGCGCGGTTACTGAACCGGCCCTGGTCCGGGTGCATCCCGCGCTAATGGCAGACGCCTTCCTGACGCTGGCCGAGGCGCGTGGTATGACAACCCGGTTCGAAAATCTTGGACCTGCCTGCCATCGGATCGGCCCGGCCACGGGACAGATTGAAGCGCCGATTGCGCTCGATGTCCCGCAGGCGGAGAAAACCGAAGTCGAGGCACGCCTTGCTCGGATCCCGGCCCTGGTCCGCGCCCACCTCGAACGCTCCGGACGTACTGGCGGCGGTGACGCCGCATGATCGTGCTCATCCCCTCCCCGACCTCGCAAGCTCGCGCCGTGCTGGCTGACATCGTCCACCACAGCGACAGGGAGATCCGCCGCGCCTGCCTCGCCCTGCGCGCGGACAGCGCCGTGCCCCGCGACGAGAAGGAAGAGGCCCGCGAGCTGCAGGGAATGCTAAGGAGAAACCGATGACAAAGAACAAGTTGACCGATTTGAACGATCATCTGTTTTCTCAGATCGAACGCTTGGCCAATGAAGATATGAGCCCCGAGCAGATCGAGGCGGAGGTAAAGCGCGCAGCTGCGATCGTTTCAGTCTCGGACCAAATCGTCGACAACCAGCGGCTCCGCCTGTCCGCCGCCAAGCTCTACGCCGAGCATGGCGACAAGATCGTCCCGCACCTTCCAGCGATCGGGAAAAGCGAATGAAGGGCCAAGCGATCGAATACAGCGATGCCGAGCTTTTCTGGATCGAGGACAACGCGCAGCGCCCGCGCAAGGAAGCGCATTCCGAATTTGTCTACGTTTGGGATCGGCCAGACGTTTCACTTTCGAACTTCAACTCACTCTGCAAGCGCAAAGGTTGGATGACAGGGCGAACCGGATGTTTCGCAAAGGGCGCTGCCCCAGCCAACAAGGGCAAGAAGATGCCCTACAACCCAAACAGCGCGAGAACTCAGTTCAAGAAAGGCAATAGGCCTCACACCTACCGCGGCGCGGGGCATGAGCGCATCTGCTCAAAGGATGGTTATGTCATCATGATCATCGCGGAGCCGAACCCTTGGACGGGCGCACAGACCCGGCCTGTGCACAAGCATCGTTACCTCTGGGAAAAGGCGAACGGCCCCATCCCGGAAGGCCATCGACTGAAGTGCCTCGATGGCGACAAGACCAATTGCGATCCTTCGAACTGGGAACCGGTGCCTATGGCACTCGCACCGCGCCTGAACGGTCGCTTCGGCCGAGGATATGATCAGGCCCCCGCCGAATTGAAGCCGACCATCATGGCGATCGCGAAGCTCGAGCACGACTTGCAAACGAAAAAGAAAGCCAAGCCATGACCGACTTCGGCCTCAGATCGGAAGACCTGCGCGCTGAAATAGAGCGCATGGATCAGCACATAACCTTCCTGCGCGGCTTCATGTGGAGCGTGTTGGCCTATGCCTTGGCGGTACCTGTGGCGGTTCTGTGGGTGCTGGCATGACCCCTTACCACGCATGGAACAGCGCGGACGTCGCCACCGAGACGCGGCGCCGGATCGACGCCGATACGGCGCGCCGAGCGCAGAACTTTGAACCACGCAGCGAAGACGACTTCGACTGGACAATGCAGCGCTGCCAGGCGTGGCGAATCCTCTGCATCATCGGGCTCGGCTGGGTTCTCGCAACCGCGGTGATTGCCGTGCTGGCGATGGGATGAGCGCGGCAAGCAAACTGCGCGTCTCGTGCTGCTTTATCGTGAAGCTGACTGCAGAGAAGGAGGCGGGCCTACTGGCTCGAGGTTAGATTGAACCGCCACGCAGTTCCGATCTCTTTCACACCGCGTCTCCTGCCTGCCCCCCAGGCGGCGCAGTACCTCGGCGTGTCTGAAAGCAAGCTGCGGACCCTGCCGATTCCTCGACGCATCTTGGATGCGAAGAAGCTGTATCACATCAACGACTTGATCGCTTACGCTGATGGCCTGCCCGTGGAAGGGGAATCGGAGGTCAACTCATGCGACGCCATATTCGGAGCGAGCGGGTGAAACTACCACGTGTACATCGCGTGACGCGCAAAGGCGTCGTCTATAAATACCACCGCGCGACGCGCGCGGAGCTGCCGCGCGATGTGCCTGAAGACCACCCTACATTCCTGAACGCTTGGAGCACCGAGGAAGCCCGCGGAGCGGCGGAACGGCCCGATCCCAAGGCACCGGCTGGAACCATCGCGGCGGGCTGCCAGAGCTATCTTGCGTCGCGATCCTATCTTGATTTGAGCGACGGATACCGTGCGCTTGTGCGCCGCCATGTGGACGCCATCAACAAACGTGCCGGGCAAGCGAAGATGGCCCACCTGTTACCGCGCCATGTGGAAACTGACATCGAGCCACTGACGCCAGCTGTCGCCAGCCATCGCCTCAAGGCGTGGCGCAAGCTTTCGGGCTACTGGAAGAAACGGGGCTGGGTAGAGAGCGACTTTGCGCAGGCCGCGACAGGCAAGCAAATGCCCAAGACCGAAGGGCACCGCGAATGGACGATCGAGGACGTCGCGGCTTTCCGGACCCGCTGGCCGGAGGGCACCCCGCAGCGGTTTGCATTCGAACTGCTGCAATGGACAGGCGCGCGGGCATCCGACGTCGTTCGGCTCGGGCCCGGGATGATCAAACGCGGGATGCTGACATTCCGGCAGCAGAAAACGAAGGGCGAGGTGTTCGTGCCGTGGAGCTTTGCCCCCGCAGGCCTCGAGAAAGATCACGCCGCGCTGATGGCTGTGATGCCGGACGTCTCCCACATGGTCTTTCTCGTGACCGTTTCGGGAAAAGCCCGATCAAACAAGGCTTTCTCGAGCTGGTTTGCCGATGCAGCCCGCGCGGCCGCGCTGGACGGGCTCAGCGCACATGGCTTGCGCAAGTATCGTCTCAATGCGCTGGCGGAGGCGGGGAAATCGGTGCTGCAGATGCAGGCTTGGTGCGGTCACGCGACCCTCTCGGAGATCGAGCATTACACGCGAAGGGCGCAGCGCCGGGCTGCATTTCAGCAGGAACAGAAGGTGAAACCTGTAAAACCCTCCTGAGATAAATTGTAAAACTCAGGATTAATTTATTTAAATCAATTACTTGACGGAAGTACTGGCGATCCCTGAAGGACTCGAACCCTCAACCTGCTGATTAGAAGTCAGCTGCTCTATCCAGTTGAGCTAAGGGACCGCTGGATGTCGTTCTAAAACGACCGCGGGAGCGACGACAAGTGCAAATCAGGGAAGGGTCATTACGCAAAACCCTGAAAAATCTAGCGCAACCATACGCTTATCAGGCGTCGGCCTGAAGTGGGTGCAAAGACATTGCGTTGTGCACACAAGGCTCCTGTGCCGCAGGGGACATGACGATCCAACGGCTGCCAACGCGCGCGGGTCGGACGGAAGACCGGGACCTGCCAGCCGGATGGCTTGGGCGTCCACGAGATCGCCCCCTCTCTCGGTGATACAGACGCCGTTTTGTCAGCCGAGCGCGCCCCTGCCTCGACACGCAGCGCAGGGCGGGAACCGGGCCTGCCGACGCCTTCGGCCTGCTCCCCTGACGTCAGCGACACGATCCTACGGAACGACTGGCTGGGCTGCGTGTTCTCTTGGGTGAATGCGGCGCGGCCCCGAGCTGCGCCATCCAATCCGATGCACGATACAAAGGAATGACCATGAAGATCCTGATGGTTCTCACCTCGCATGACCAACTCGGCGATACCGGGAAGAAGACGGGCTTCTGGCTCGAAGAATTCGCCGCCCCCTATTACGTCTTCAAGGATGCCGGTGCGGAAATCACGCTTGCCTCGCCCAAGGGCGGCCAGCCGCCGGTCGATCCCGGCAGTGACAGCGAAGATGCGCAGACCGAGGCGACCAAGCGCTTCAAGGCGGACGACGATGCCCAGAAAGAGCTTGCCCATACCGAAGTGCTCTCTTCGGTCGATGCGAGCGGCTTTGACGCCATCTTCTATCCCGGCGGCCACGGCCCGCTTTGGGACCTCGCCGAGGATGCCGACAGCACTCGTCTGATCGAGACCTTCGCGCATAGCGACCGTCCGGTTGGCGCCGTCTGCCACGCCCCTGCCGTGTTCAAGCACCCCAAGGGCGCGGACGGCAAGCCGTTGGTCGCAGGCAAGACCGTGACCGGCTTCACCAATACCGAGGAAGAGGGCGTCGGCCTGACCGATGTCGTGCCCTTCCTCGTCGAGGACATGCTGAAGGCCAATGGCGGCAGCTACGAAAAAGGTGATGACTGGGCGTCCTTCGTTGTGACGGACGGCAAGCTCGTGACCGGTCAGAACCCGGCCTCCTCGGAAGAAGCGGCGCGCAAGCTTCTCGCCATGCTCTGACGTGGTCGGCCGGGCGCGCGGCGCATCCGCTGTCGGCGCCCGGCCACAAAGACGTCTGAACACACGCCACGATCAAAGGAGATTACCATGAAAGTCCTCGTCGCCGGTGCCACCGGCAAGACTGGCCTACGCCTGGTCAAGGAACTGAAAGCCCGGGGCCATGACCCCATCGCGCTCGTGCGCGACAGCTCGGACACGAGCGCCCTGCCGGAAGACGTCGAACTACGCCACGGCGATCTGGCCGATCTGCACTACACGGTCTGCAACAGCTGCGACGCCGTCATCTTTGCTGCGGGCTCCGGCAGCTCGACCGGCCCGGAAATGACCGACAAGATCGACCGCGACGGTGCGCAGCGCCTCACAGATCTGGCCGTGCAATCGCAGGTGTCGCGCTTCGTGATGCTGAGCACCGTGGGCGCCGACAATCCCGATGTCGACCACAAGCTCGCCCATTACCTTCAGGCAAAGCACGACGCCGACGAACACCTCAAGGCGTCGGGGCTGGCCTACGCCATCGTCCGCCCTGTCGCGCTGACCGAAGAAGACGGCGACCGCGACATCAAGCTGGGCGACGATGTGGATGTCGAAGCCAAGGCCGCGCGTGGCGACGTCGCTTTCGTGCTGGCCAATGCGCTCGAAGACAGCGGCTGGACCGGCAAGGCGCTGCTGATGCAATCCGCCTGAATGCGTGCCTGACGCTGCCCCTAGGCGGCACGGTGCACCCTCCCCGAAAACGCGAACACGGCCGACTATTCCGTCGGCCGTGTTTTCATTTCTCTAAACGCGCGGCTCAGTCGGTGCCGTAGGTCGCCGGATCGAGCCTGTCGTAGATCTCGGTGCGTGCCAATTCGGCCAAAGCTTCGACATCCCTGTGATCGACATCCGCCAGAAGCTCTGCCCACCGATCCACGATGCGCTTGTAATCGGCGAGGATCGCCTCGGGGTTCTCGACACCCCGCGATGTGGCGTTCTCGATCAGAACGGCTTCGTCCGCTTCCACGAAGGCGGCCAGTTCATCGCGCAGCTTCTGGTCCGGCTCGAAGACTTCCATGCCGTTCTCGACCGCGCTGGAGACCGCCTTCTCCACATCGGCATCGAACTCGACCCGGTGCTGCGCGAGGTAATAGGCCATCTGGTCGAACAACACGGCGCGATGCTCGGGCGACAGGCCCTGCCAGAAGGCCTTGTTGTAGCCCCATTCGAAGCCCGCGTAGTAATTGCCGACCGCCAGCGTGTTCATCGACGTGACGACATCCGACAGCGAGAAGCTGTCCAGCGCGTCGGCCGCAGCCACCGCGCAGTCGAGCGAGCCCGTGTCGAGGCCGGTATACATCTCCGAGGACGGGATCGAGACAGGCACCGCGCCCACATACTCGGCGAAGCGCGACCATGCGCCGCCCGCCATGCGCAGACGCTTGCCCTGGATGTCGTCATAGGTCTCGACCGGCGTGTTGCACATCATGACGTATTCCGAGGTGGAATAACCGCCGCCGAAGACCATGCCGTTTTCGCGCCACTCGCTCAGCGCCGCCGCGTTGGTCAGGCCGAACTCGGTCGAGGCGAAGGCCATGACCATGGGATCGGTGTTGTAGAAGGCGGCATTGCCCACGAGGTTGGCGATGGGCAGCTCTGACGGCGTGTAGGTCCCGGCGTGATAGCTGACCTGGGCGACCCCGTCGCGCAGCCCCTGCAGCGACGCGGCCGGCGGCAGGAGTGCCCCACCGGTGAAGACGGTGAAGGACAGCTCTCCATCCGTGGCCTCGGCCACCTTCTCGGCAAACTCCACATAGGGCCCGCGCACCATCGAGTGACGCTCGGCGAAGAAGTGGTTGGCGTTCTGGGCAGTCGCGACCGTGCCCAAAGCGCTCGCGCAGAGCGCAATCATGGCTGTTTGTCGTTTCATGTTATCCTCCCTTGGATTGGTTGTGCCTCACTGCATCAGCGAGGGCAGGAACAGGCTGATGGCGGGAAAAGCGATCAGCAGCAGCAGGGTCACGATGTCCATCGCGATGAACCAGGTCGTGCCGGAGATGATGTCGCGCAGCTTGACCTCTCCGGCGAGAGCGCTGTGCAGCACGTAAAGATTGAGGCCGACCGGCGGCGTCACCAGCCCGATCTCGAGCAATTTGATGCAGATGATCCCGAACCAGATGAGGTTCACATCCGCCGCCTCGAGCACCGGCAGAAGCACAGGCAGGGTCAGCAGGATCAACCCGATCGAGTCGATCACCATGCCGAGCACCACGAACAGCATCGCGATCATCAGGATGATGACGATCTGGTTGTCCGACACCGCGAGCATCGCGTCGGCCAGATACCCCGGCACGCCCGAGAGACCCATGAACCGGGTGAACATCACCGCGCCGATGGACAGAAAGAAGATCGACGAGGTGGCCAGCGTCGTCTGCCGGATTGCGATCTTGAGCGCCTCCAGCGTCAGCGATCTGCGCAGCATGGCGACGCACAGGGCGAGGAACGCGCCCACGGCCCCGGCCTCGGTCGGGGTGAAGAAGCCGCCGAAAATGCCCCCCAAAACCCCCAGCACCAGAACCGGAAACGGCCAGACCGACAGGACGAGCCGCCCCAGCTCCGCCCGGTCGATGCGACGGTGCACGGGGGGCGCCAGATCGGGCTGCAAAGCCGACCGCGTGGTGATCATGGCCATGTAGACAAGGGCCGACAACGCGCCGGGGATGAGCCCCGCGACGAACAATTGCCCAATCGATTGCTCGGTGAAGATCCCGTAAAGCACCATCAGGATCGAAGGCGGTATCAGGGAGCCAAGCGTGCCCGAAGCCGCGACCACGCCGGTTGCCAGCGACGGGTGATATTTTGCGCGCAGCATTTCGGGAACGGCAATGCGCGCCATGGCGGCGGTCGTCGCGATGGACGACCCGGAGGCCGCCGCGAAGAGCCCACAGGCCCCGACACTGGCCGAGGCAAGCCCGCCGGGCACGCGCACGAGGAGCACGCGCAAAAGATCGAACGCACCCGCCGTCAGCCCGGTATTCGCGGCGACGAAACCCATGAACAGGAACATCGGAATCGCCGTCAGCGACCAATCCCCGATCAGGTTGAAGGGCATGGCGCTGACAATGCCCAGGGCCGCTTGCAGGTTCAGCATGACGGTGATGCCGACAAAGGACACGACCATGAGGGCGGCCCCGATGGACATGCGCATGGCCAACAGCGCGAAAAGGATGGCGATGCCGGTCCAGCCGATCTCGAGATTGCTCATGACTGGCCCCGCAGATCCGTGTCGCGCGCGGTCGTGCGGCCGCCAAGAACGAGCAGCGCGCGCAGAAGCGAGGCAATGGCCGCGAGCCCGAAGCCCAGTGGCAGCACCATGCGCGCAGGCCAGACGATGACCTCGCGGCTGCCCATCACGACCTCGCCCACCCGGATGGCGCGCAAGGCGTCAAGCCCGGTCCGCCAGGCCATGACCGACAGGATCGCCGCCGCGCCGCAGCCGGTCACCACCAGCAAAACCCGCTGGATCAGGTCCGGGAAGCGATCGAACAGCAGATCGACGGAGATCTGTTCGTCCTGCATCTCGACAAAGGCCATGGGCAGCATCACGAGCGCGATCATGTAATAGTAGGAGGAGATCTCGACAGTGCCCTGAATGGGCGTGTTCCAGAGGAGCTTCGAGACCACGTCGGCGACAATGGTCAGCATCATCAGGACAACGCCAACGCCTCCGAGCAGCATGAGCGCCGCGGTTATCCGCTGGAACAATCCGAGCATGTTTCCTCCCCAGTCAACGCGACCCAGTCGCATCCGGGCCAGCCTTCAAGATGGACGGCCTGTTGACAAATAGCGTTTCATGATCGCTTGATCGCGATCTGTTATCGCTTGGACCATGGATCTGGACATGAAGCCATCGCGCCTCGACGTCAGGCACCTCAGATATGCGATCGCGGTTGCTGATGCGGGCGGGTTCCGCCGCGCCTCCGAAGTGCTGAACGTGGCACAGCCCGCCATCTCGAAAAGCGTGAAGGATGCCGAGATCGACCTCGGCTTCGCGATCTTCGAGCGGTTCGGAACCGGCGTCGGCATCACCGATGCGGGCCGGACCTTCCTTGAGGATGCGCGGCTGGCCGTGGCGCAATTCGAACGCGCCATCCGGGCGTCGCGGCAGAACGCGGAAGGCGCGCGCGGACATATCATCGTCGGCTATTCGGCGCTCGCCACCGCGCCGCAGATCTCTGAGGGGCTGGACGCGTTTCATGCCGCGGCACCCGGCGTGCAGGTCGAGATGCATGTCATGTCGACCGATAACATCCTGAAATCGCTTCGAAGCGGTGCGATCGACGTGGGCTTCCTCCTCTCCCATCCGACTGCGCAGAACCCGGCAATTCAACAGGTGCCGGTCTGGCGATCCCGGATTGGCGCGGTGGCCCCGCACGGGGCGCTTCCGACATCCCTTCGGGCGCTTGCGCAGGCGGAACTGATCCTCGGCGTGCGCGAAAACTGGCGGTCCTGGCGGCTTCTTCTGGACGAGGCATTTGCCACCGCGCGCATCGCACCCCCGGTTGTGGAAGAGATCTGGGACGTTCAGGTCATCCTGCAACGTGTCGCCGAAGGCCGCGGCGTGACCCTTCTTCCCATGACGTCGGCGGACAGCCTTCCGGCGGCCCTGCACGCGCGCCCGGTGGATGGTTTCGAGGATGAAGTCACCATCGCCATGGCCTGGGGCGCAAAGGCCGATACGGGGTTGCTCAGCGCGTTTCGGCAGCACTTTCCGGCCCGGGTGATATAGTTCCGCTATCAGGTGATCGCGCAAGTCTATTTGTCAGTCGCCCCGCCTCCGGGCCAGATGTCCGCATGACACAGACCGAGCGATCCCTCATCGAGGAGCCGGGCGCGCAACCCTTCCTGTTCGAGGGCAGCAGGCTTGGCGTCCTATTCCTGCACGGCTTCACCAGCACGCCGCAAAGCGTCCGCGCCGTCGCGCGCCGCCTCCATGAAAGCACGCAAGCCACGGTGATGGGCCCCCTGCTGGCAGGTCACGGCACGGTCCCGGAAGACCTTGCCCGGACCGGGCATCTCGACTGGGTCCGCTCGGCTGAAGGGGCGCTCGATACATTGCGCGGGCGCTGCGACCGGGTGATCATCGGCGGTCTGTCGCTCGGTGCGACCATCGCGCTCAACATCGCGGCGCGCAGACCGGGCGATATCGACGGCGTGTTCAGCATCAACGGCTCAACTGGGCTTTACCGCCCCGAAGTGGTCGCACCCCTTTACGCGGAAGACGCCGCCGAATTCGTGCCGGGCATCGGCAGCGACATCGCGCGGCACGGTGTGCGGGAGGTCTGTTATGACCGCATTCCGCGCAGCACGCTGCAGCATCGGTTCCTGCTGACCAATGCAACGGGCGCGCTGTTGCCGCTGTTGCGCTCCCGTCTGCTGATCCTGCAATCGCGGACCGACAACGTGGTCGCCCCGGCCAACGCGACCACCATCGCCTGCGCGGCGGGCTCCGACGACATCCGCATGGTCTGGCTGTCGCGCTCCCTGCATGTGGCGACGCTCGATCACGACGACGCGCTGATCGCCCATGTCCTGTCGCAGTTCGTGTTGCGCGACACGGAGGCAGACGCGCATCCTTTGGTTGAAGAGGCACAAGCTTAAGGCGAAGCTGGCCCGGAAAGAGGAGGAAACCCATGAAACCGTTTCTAATGGCCCTGGCCGCGGCGATCACCGCAGCGCTACCCGCCCATGCGGAGAACCCGATCGACCGGGTGCGCCCGGATGCGCCGGAGCGGGCCGCCTATGGCAGCTTGCCCGTGGGCGTCGTCACGCGCAGCTTCACCGATGCAGGCCGCGCCGACGTGATTGCCGCGCAGGACACCGAGGGCGAGATGCCCCGCGCCGACCGGACATTGACCACGGAAATCTGGTACCCGGCTGCGGACGGCACCGCGCCCGGCACGACCTACGACACGGTGCTGCGCGATGGCGAGACGCCGGTGCAGCTCTCGGGTCGGGCCGCGCGCGATGCGGCCCCCGCCTCGGGTACGTTTCCGCTCGTGCTGATCTCGCACGGGTATCCCGGCAACCGCTTCCTGATGAGCCATCTGGGCGAGAACCTCGCCTCCAAGGGCTACGTCGCGGTCTCTGCGGATCACCCGGACAGCACCTATAGCGACATGGCGCTTTTCGCCTCCACGCTGGTCAACAGGCCGCTCGATCAGGCGTTCCTGTTCGACGCGCTCTCGCAGTTGGACGACGAGATCGGGGCCATCATCGATGCGGAGAATGCGGGCCTTGTCGGCTACTCGATGGGCGGCTACGGTGCCTTGATCTTCGGCGGCGCGGGTCTGTCGGACACCGCCGTGACGCGCGCGGAACCGGCCGCCTATGTCGCGCCGCGCGATCTGCTGGACCAACACGCGGCGGGCAGCGACAGCCATGCCGACCTGATCGACCCGCGCGTCAAGGCGGTGATCGCCATCGGCCCCTGGGGCCGCAACCGCGATTTCTGGGACGCCGAGGGGCTCGCGGGGTTTGAAAAGCCGCTGCTGCTGGTCGCAGGCGATCAGGACGACGTGTCGGGCTATGCGGACATGCGCAAGATCTTCGAAGAGACGACCGGCACGGATCGTTACCTCCTCAGCTTCGTGGGCGCCAATCACAACGCCGCGGCCCCGATGCCCGCCCCGGAAAATTCCTGGGAGATTTCCGAAAAGCTGGGCTGGGCGCCGTTCGAGCATTACGCCGACGCGGTCTGGGACACGACGCGCATGAATAACGTGCTCCAGCATTTCGCGACGGCATGGTTCGACCAGCACCTGAAAGGCGCGGATGAGGCCGGGCGCTATTTCGACCTCGTTGAGCGGGCCGAGGATGGTGTCTGGTCGATGGACGAGACCGGAACGCCAACCGAGGACCATACCTATTGGGCCGGTTTCCCGAACCGTACTGCCAAGAGCCTGCGGATGGAGATGCTTCACGCGGAGTGATGACCCGCCTGTGTCGCGTGACGAGCGGGCGGCCTTCTGGATCGCCCGTCTTGCATTCCGGAGGCCGCTCTTCGTGTCGCGGATCTCGGGAATTCTCGGATAGTCTCGGCGATGGCGCCGCGCCGCTATTCTGCGGCGACCTTCCGCGATGCCTCTGCCAGACGCGACCAGGCATCATGCTGGGACAGGAAGACCTCGCCGTTCAGCTCATCGATGAAGTGGGAGCGCTTGAGCCGATCCATCACAGGGCCTTTGACCTCCGACAGGTGCAGGCCGACGCCCATGTCCCGAAGTCGGTGATTGATCGCCTCGAGGCTTTCCAAGGCCGAATAATCCACCTCGTTCACCGCCGAGAACATCAGCACAACATGCCGGACGTCCGGCCCCTCGGTAAGGCGTTTCAGGATCAGGTCTTCGAGGACGCGGACATTCACGAAATAGAGGCTTTCATCGACCCGCAGCGTGACCAGCGCGGGATCGGTCTCGACGCTGTGGCGGTGAATGTTCCGAAAGTGCTGCGTGCCGGGAACGCGCCCCACCTCGGCCACATGCGGGCGCGACGTCTTGTACAGCAGCAACAGCACCGAGATCGCGACGCCCGCCGCCACGCCGACCTCGACCCCGAAGGCGAGGGTCAGGAAGATGGTGGCCGCCACGGCGGTGAAATCCGCACGCGAATAATCCCAGGTCTTTTTCAGGATCGACAGATCGACGAGGCTCAGCACGGCGACGATGATGGTCGCGGCCAGCGTCGCGTTGGGCAGGTAGTAGATCAACGGCGTCAATGCGACCGCCGCGATGGCCAGCCCGATCGCGGTGAAGGCCCCGGCCGCGGGCGTTTCGGCCCCGGCGTCGTAATTCACGACCGAGCGCGAAAAACCACCCGTGACCGGATAGCCGCCCGTGAAAGCCGCGCCGAGATTGGCCGCACCCAGCCCGATCAGTTCCTGATCGGGATCGATCCGCTGGCGCTTCTTGGCGGCCAAGGTCTGCGCCACGGAGACGGATTCCACGAACCCGATGATCGAGATCAGGATCGCGGGCACGATGAGCGCGCCTATGAGGTCGGGCGAGACATCGGGCAAGGTCAGCGGCGGCAAGCCCTGCGGCACCTCTCCGACGGTCTTGACCCCCTGCTGTCTCAAGCCCAGCGCCCAGACCGCAACCGTGGTGCCCACCACCGCGGCGACAGGGCCCGCCTTGGTCAGAACATCCGCCAGGACGGGCGGCAGACCCAGCCGACGCAGGGCGGGCTTCAGGTGCTTGCGTGTCCAGAACAGGAAACCGGTCGCCAAGATGCCGATGATTGCCGTGACGCCGTTCACCTCGTCCAGATGCGCGCCAAGCGACAGAACCATGTCGGGCAGCGTATGCCCGTGGGCGCTGACGCCCAGAATGTGCTTCAGCTGGCTCGTGGCGATCAGGAGACCCGACGCGGTGATGAAGCCCGCAATCACCGGATGGCTCAGCGAATTCGCGAGGAAGCCAAGCCGGAACACCCCCATCAGGACAAGAAAGCCGCCCGACAGAAAGGCCAGCGTCAACGCCGCCACGGCGTAGCCTGCACTCCCCTGCTCCGCGACCTGACCGATGGCCGAGGCCGTCAGCAGCGACACCACGGCGACCGGCCCCACGGCAAGCGCCCGGCTGCTCCCGAAAATCGCATAGAGAATGATCGGCGCGATCGAGGCGTAGATGCCCGCCTGCGGGGGCAAACCCGCCAGAAGCGCATAGGCCAGCGATTGCGGGATCAGCATGATCGTCACGATCACGGCCGCAACCACGTCATTCGAAAACGCATTGCGGTCATACCGGCGGCCCCAATCGAGGATGGGGAGATAGCGGCTGAGATGGGGTGTCATTCTGAAATCCGATGAAAAATGACGGACGGAAACGCGCGCGTTCCGCCCGTCAGTCATCGCGCATCGTGGGAGGGAATGCGCAATTCGCGTGGAAACCTACTCGGCGGCGGCCTTCAGCTTTTCGGGCTTGGCCATCCATTCCTTGCCCTTGAGCATCGCCTTCCAATAGATCGGCGGCAGCACGGTTTCCTTCAGGAACCACGCCGCGCGCGAGGGTTTGGTCCCATCCAGAAGAAAGCTGGGGAAGGATGGCCGCAGCGCGCCGCCATACCCGAACTCCGCCAGAACGATCTTGCCGCGCTCGACGGTCAGCGGACAGGAACCGTAGCCGTCATATTGCGCGACGGCAGAGCGTCCGGCGATATCGGCGACGATATTGGCAGCCACGGTCGGGGCCTGCTTGCGCGCCGCCGCCGCCGTCTTGGCATTGGGCGCGTTCATCACATCCCCCAGCGACCAGATATTGTCGTATTCCTTGTGGCGCAGCGTGGCCTGATCCACGTCGACCCACCCGCCAGCGTCGGCCAGCGGCGAGACCCGGATGAAATCCGGCGCGGTCTGGGGCGGGCAGACATGGAGCATGTCGAATTCGACGGTGACTTCGGTGTGCTCTGCCTCGGGCTTTGCGACCCTGAAGGTCGCGGTTTTGCCCGGCCCGTCGACCGCGACGAGGTTGTGGAAGAAGTTCAGCGTCGCGTCGTATTTCTCCACGTATTTCTCAAGCGCCGGGACGTAATCCTTCACCCCGAAGAGCACCCCGCCCGCATTCATGAACTGGATATCGATATCCTTCAGAACGCCGCGACGATGCCAGGTATCGCCCGACAGATACATGGCCTTCTGCGGCGCGCCTGCGCATTTGATCGGCATGGGAGGCTGGGTGAAGAGCGCCCGCCCCTCGTTCATCTGCTGCACCAGCTCCCAGGTATAGGGCGCCAGATCATAGCGGTAATTCGAGGTGACACCGTTGCGGCCCAGCGTGTCCTCCAGCCCCTCGACCTTGTCCCAGTCGAGCTTCAGGCCCGGACAGACCACCAATCGGTCGTATTTCACCACGCGGCAGCCATCGAGGATCACCGCGTTGTTCTTCGGCTCGAAGGCCGCGACAGCCGACTTGATCCAATGCACGCCTTTTGGGATCAGGCTGCCCATCGTCTTGGCGGTTGTCTGCGCGTCGAAGACCCCGCCGCCCACCATGGTCCAGCCCGGCTGGTAATAGTGGATATCCGCCGGGTCGATCACCGCGATATTCAGGCCGGGCTTGCGCGCCTTGAGACTGGCCGCGACCGATATGCCGCCCGCACCCGCGCCCACGATCACCACCTCGAAATGCGCATCACCCGTATCGGTTGGCGTCTTGCCGCCATTTGCGATGCGGCGTGCCACGCCGTTCATGTCGTAGCCTGCCGCCTGCGTCGCGGCCAAGATTTCGGACATCGGGCGTTTCTTCGACTCGTGGAAGGACCAGAGCGTCGCCGAGCGTGTGCCCGTCCGGCAATAGGCCAGAACCGGACGCTGAAGGTCGTTCAGGGCCGCGCCGAAATCCGCGACATCCGCATCGCTCACCATGCCCGATTGCACCGGAACGTAGCGCGCCTCGATCCCGGCGGCCTTGGCGGCGGCCTCGATCTCCTCGAAGGAGGGCTGGTCGGCCCCCTCACCGTCGGGCCGGTTGCAGATGATCGCGCGGAAGCCCTGCGCGGCGATGGCCGGAATATCCTCCGGCGTGATCTGCGGGCTGACGGTGACCTTGGGTGAAATCGTCTTCAGTTCCATGCTCTTCCCCTTATCCACGCCCGAAATCCGATGAGGTGACACGCCCGTCGCCATCGCGATCGAGCATCGCCAGCCAGTCGCCTGCCCGGGCGAGAAATTCCGCGCGCGAGACCTCGCCATTACCGTCAGTGTCATTGAAGGCGAGCGTCATGCCTTCGGAGGCGCGGCGCATGGCCGGACCGGCGCCCTGGGCCCCCATCTGCTCCATGTCGTTCGCGCGTGCCGCGTCGAAATAGACGTATTCGTCCGCATCGAGCGCGCCATTGTCGTCGGCATCGAAGGTCAGGAAGACATCTCCGCGCCGCGTCTCGATATCACCAAGGTCGACCACCCCGTCGCCGTCGATATCCCAGTTTTCGATGAAATGCGCGCCGGGCCGGGCATCCTGGCTCCAGGCCGGGGAAACGGCGAGGGTGAGCGCCATCGCGAGTGCGGTAAGTCTCATCCTGTCGTCCTTTCACAGGCCGTTAACGGGCACTTTGAGCATCGGGTTCCCGTCGGCATCCGTCGGGACCTCGCCCGCGCGCATGTTCACCTGCAGGGACGGGATGATGAGCTTCGGCATGGCGAGCGTCGCATCCCGTTCGGTGCGGAAACGGACGAAATCCTCCTTCGTCTTGCCGCCGCCCACATGGATGTTGTGCGCCTTCTCGTCGCCCACCGTGGTCTCCCACTGGATGTCACGCCCGTTCGGCCCGTAATCGTGACACATGAAGAGCCGCATCGCGTCGGGCAGCGCCAGCACCTTCTGGATGCTGTCGAAGAGCACGGCAGCATCTCCGCCGGGGAAATCGGCACGCGCCGATCCGCCATCCGGCATGAAGAGCGTATCGCCCACGAAGGCCGCGTCGCCCATCACATGAACCATGCAGGCCGGCGTATGGCCGGGCGTGTACATGGCAAAGGCCTGCATGTTGCCGATCTGGTAAGTGTCGCCATCCTCGAACAGCCGGTCGAACTGGCTGCCGTCGCGCTGGAACTCGGTGCCTTCGTTGAAGACCTTCCCGAACGTGTCCTGCACGACCATGATCTTCGAGCCGATGCCGATCTTGCCGCCCAGTTTTTCCTGAATGTAGGGCGCGGCCGACAGGTGGTCCGCATGGACATGCGTCTCGATGATCCATTCGAGCTTGAGGCCCTGCGCCTTGATCTGGCGGATCAGTTCATCCGCATGATCATAGGTGATCCGGCCCGCGGCGTAGTCGATATCCATCACGCTATCGACGATGGCGCATGCGGAAGAGGACGGGTCCTTGACGATATAGCTGATCGTGTTCGTGGCCTCGTCGAAAAAGGCCTGAACGTCGGGTTTGACGTCCATGTTGACGGGATAGGCGGTCATGTTCGTATCTCCTCCGGGGGGCGTCCTGGGGTGGGCTGTGGCGGGCCGATCATCCTTGGGCGGACGATCGCGCGGCCCCGTGCCTCAGCAGTCGCGGCAGGTTTTCAGGCCGACGACGCTGTAAAGTGGGCAATTTCCGATGAGGGCCGTCAGCGTGAACACGGCCGCCACGATCAGCGCGCCCCAGAACAGGATACCCGCGCCGAGGACGTTTGTGCCCAGTGCCAGCACAACTAGAAGGGCCGCGAGGACCAACCGTGCGCCACGATCCAGTTTTCCCATATTCGTCATCATGTCGAAGTCCTTTCAGAATCATTTGAACCGTTTTCGCACGGGATGGCGCGATCCTTCGGTGACTTGGTCACCGAAGGATCGGCCGGTGTGGAAAAGGGCCGCTCAATGCGCTCCGCCCGCGGATTTCACCAGACGGCTCAGACCTTCGCGGCCCGTCAGGCGCAGCTCTCCGCGTGCCTGTTCGACCCAGCCGCGCCGCTGGAATTCGGACAATGTGCGCGAGATGACCTCCCGCGCGGTACCAAGCTCGGTGCCGAGCATCGCGTGGGTCGCATGCACGACATCGGCGTCATCCGCGAGTTCCAGGAGCCGCGAGGCCAGACGCACATCCATGCGCTGAAAGACGATATCGTCGATCAGGGTGAACAGGTCGGTGATCCGGCGCGAATAGGCGGTGAAGACAAACTCACGGAAGACAGGCGACTTGGCCACGAGGTCGTCGAAGATCTTGCGCGGGATCGCAGCCGCCGTGACCTCCGTCTCCGTAGTGCCTTCGGCGGAATATTCCTCGAAGGCCAGCATGCAGGCCGTGGTCAGCACGCAGCTTTCACCCGCATGCACCCGGTAGAGGAACACCTCGCGTCCGGTTTCGGATTTCTGCTGGACCCGCACGGTCCCGTCGAGAAGCAGCCAGAGATTGTCGGCGGTCTGGCCCGGCGCGAATATCTGGGTCCCGCGCGGAACCGAAACGATCTGGCTTCCGGCTTCCAGTTCCGCGCGGATGTCATCTGGCAGGCGGCTCAACCCGCTGAACTTGTCTATCCATGACGTGTTCATGTCATTGACCTCCGAAGATATGGGAAGGGCGTGTCGCGATGATGCGCCGACCGCGACACGCGAGAAGGTCAGAGCGACCGGGTCGAGAAATACCAATCCTTCGTCTCGAAGCCCTCCGCCATCCGGGCCTCGGCGGCATCCGCCGTCTGGGGCGTCGGCACGATCACATCCTGACCGGGCTGCCAGTTCTCCGGCGTTGCCACCTTGTGCGCATCCGAGGTCTGCAGCGCTTTGACGAGACGGACGAATTCATCGACCGAGCGGCCATTGGTCATCGGGTAATAGACCATCGCCCGCAGGATGCCGTCGGGGTCGATGATGAAGGTGGCCCGCACCGCCTGCGTGTCGGAGGCGCCGGGCTGGATCATGCCGAAGGCCTGCGCGACCTTCATGTCGAGATCCGCGATGATCGGGAACGGGATATCGACACCGAAGGTCTCCTTGATCGACCGCATCCAGGCGATATGCGCGTAATGGCTGTCGATCGAGAGGCCCAGAAGCTCCGTGTCGATTGCGGCGAATTCCTCCGCGCGCTCCGCGAAGGCCACGAACTCCGTGGTGCAGACCGGCGTGAAATCAGCCGGATGCGAGAAGAGGATCAGCCACTTGCCCTTGTAATCGGCCAGCGTCTTGCGGCCATCGGTGGTCAGCGCATCAAAGGCGGGCGCGGGCTCGTTCAGTCGCGGAAACCCGACGGGCTGGGCCATGTTTTCGGCGGCGGGGGTCGTGTGGGCGTTCATGTTCAAACTCCTTCATGAGTGTCTGAACAGAAGGTACGCCGCGCAGGCATATCTGTGAAATTGATTGTACCGCTGCTCGTTATTCAATAAACCGATCACCATGACCACCCTGCGCCAGCTTCGCTTTCTTGTCGCGCTCGACGACGCCCAGAACTTCTCCCGCGCGGCGGAGATATGTCACGTCACGCAATCCACGCTGTCGACGGGCCTGAAAGAGCTTGAGGCGCGGCTTGGCACGCAGGTGGCCGAGCGCACGAAGCAATCCGTTCTGATGACGCCTGTGGGCCGCGATCTGGCGGAACGGGCGCGCAGCATCCTGGCCGAGGTGCAGGATTTCGAAGATCGCGCCCATCAGGAACACGCGGCGGGCGCCACCGCGTTGCGCATGGGCACGATTCCGACCGTGGGCCCCTACCTGATGCCCCGGGCGATGCCCCGACTGCGGCAGGCCTTGCCCGACACCAAGTTCTATCTGCGCGAAGAACTCACGGACCGGCTGGTCGAGGGATTGCTCGAAGGGCGTCTCGACCTCTTGTTGATCGCGCTGCCACATCCCCTGCCCGCCCAGATCGAGACGGACGTGCTGTTCTCGGACGGGTATTGGCTGGCCACACCGAAGGACCACGCGCTCGGCAATCGCGACAGCGTCGGCGCCGAGGATCTGGCCAATCGCGAATTGCTCCTTCTGGAAAAGGGCCATTGCCTGCAACGGCATGCGCTCTCCAGCTTCTCAGGCATCGATCTCGGGGAGGACGAAAGCTTCTCGGCCACCAGCCTGTCCACGCTCGTGGCGATGGTGGAAGAGGATCTGGGCATCACGCTGCTGCCGAAGCTCGCGGTCGATGGTGGCATCTCCAAGGGGCACAAGCTGCATCTGGGGGATGTGGAAGGCGCGCGTCCGCGGCAGGTGGCGCTCGCTTGGCGGAAGAGTTCCCCGAACGCGGCGCTGTTTCAGACGGTCGCCAAATGCCTGAGCGACGCGCGGGCGGAGCTGGAACACGCCGCCGCACCGGTTTGACCGGCGCGGCAGCTGTCACGGCTCAGAACGACAGGACGCGCGCATCGGGCGCCATCAGCCGTGCGGCCATTTCGGCGGGATCCGCGACACCCACGCCCTCCAGCAGGACGGATTGGTCCTCCCCGCTTCCCGGCAGATAGATCGCGCACACCTCGATTGTCGCGCCGGTGTTCGCCTGGATCATCTGCATCAGACCTTGCGGGCTCATGTCGCGCGGCGGCTGGCCTGCCGTGGCGGTCTCAGGCGCGTCCTGCAGCGCAAGATCGCCTGCGGGGCCGCACAAGAGGATATGCGCCTCGACGCCTTGCTGGGCCGCCTGCATCGTCAGCACCATCGACATCAGCTGAGTCTGCGGATCGGGCGAGGTCACGACGGTGACCACCTTGGCAGGGCCTTCAGCGAAAGCGGAAACCGCGGAGGCTGCAACGAATACGGCGGAAAGCAGAAGTTTCTTCATGGGTCATGTCCTTTGGTTCAGAATGTGTTCGGGTTGGCGGATATCCCCGGCAAGGGCGGCACGGTGCGCGCGACGCCCCGGCATGGGAATGGTGGTGGCAGGCAGGCCGAGCTGGAGGGGACGTGCCAAGCGAGAGGCGCGATCCCCTGTCGCCCTTGCCGCTGTCATCGGTCGGTCGCACCGGTTGTGCGTTTGGTCCGCAGGAGCGATTCCAGCACGTAGACGAGGATCGCCATCCCGACGGCGCCCATCGCGCCGATGCCGAGAAAGACGATCAGGTCCACCGGCCCGCCCAGGTCGCTGAGGTGGGATTGCGTCATCACCATCACGAACCAGACGGCCAGCACAGCGCCAAGAGGCATCGACAATTGCGCAATCAGAAACTTGCGCCAACTCACCGCGCGGTCGCGCACCAGCACGTAAAGATAGGCCAGCGTCACAAGCAGGGCGGCGGCCACCATGGCCCAGAACAGGCCGCGTCCGAAGATCTCCTCGAAGACGGCGATCAGGGTTCCGAATGTCATGTCTTTCATGGCGATGTCTCCTCAGGCCCGGCCGCGCAGCATGGCGTTGTAGGTGGCCTTGAGCGCCACCTCCTTCATGAGCCAGCTGATCCAGAGTTCCTCGAGCGGAGCGATCATGCCCGGGAACGACGGCACGAGGTTGTCGTGGTAATCGAACTCCACCAGCATCGCGCGGCCGATCCGGGTGATCAGCGGGCAGGAGGTGTAGCCGTCATAGGTCTCCGGGCTTTCGCGTCCCTCGATCGCTGCGACGATGTGATCCTCGACCACCGGCACCTGCCATTTGACTGACGCCGCGGTCTTGCCCTTGGGCACGCCCGCCACGTCTCCCAGCGCGAATATCTCGGGGTATCGGAGGTGCTGCAGCGTGGCCATATCGGCCTCGACCCAGCCCTGATCGGTCCATTTGTCGGCCCAGGCGAGCCCCGATTGCACCACGAAGTCCGGCGCGCGTTGCGGCGGGATCACGTGGATATAGTCGTAATCCACCTCCTCGGAGCCGGTCGCGGTCGCGAAAGTCGCGCGCCTCGCACCCGCGTCGATGGCGGTCAGCGTCGCGTTCATCAGGCTGTCGATGCCGCGATCCTCGAACAACATCCGCACCTTTTCGGCCACGATGGGCACCCCGAAAAGCGCGCTTTGCGGCGCGGCATAAAGCATGTTCATGCGCCCCGCATTGCCTGCCCGCCGGGCGATGTCGTCGATGAGGAACGTGTGCTTGAGCGGCGCGCCCGCGCATTTCATCTCCGTCACGGGCCGTGTGAAGAGGCCCGTGCCGCCCTCTTCGGTGAAGCGGCGCGCCGCGTCCCATGTGCGCGCGGCATGATCCGGCCCGGCATAAAGCGCGCCGATCCCGTTCTTGCCGACCATGTCGAGGCTGAACCCCTCTATCGCATCGTGATCGAGGACCAGCCCGGGCGCCACGACCAGCCAGTCATAGGCCAGGGAGGCGCCGCTTTCCGTCTCGACGATCTTGGCCTCGGGATCGACGGCGGCCACGCGCTCGCGCAGCCAGGTCACGCCATCGGGCAACCATTGCCCGGTCTGCGAGACCACGTAATCCGCGGGCTTCAACCCGGCGGCGACCAGCGAAAGACCGGGCTGATAGAGATGCTCCTGCCGCGGATTGATCAAGGTGATCTCCGCCCCGTCGAGCCTGCGGACCACCCGGTTGGCCAGGGCCGTCCCGCCGGCACCTGCGCCGATGATAACGATCTTCGCGGATGTGCGGGTCGGCGCGGCTGCGGCGTCATTGGCACGCACCAATGTTGCCGCGGCACCGCCCGCCAATGCGGTTGTCAGAAAATGTCGTCTGTCCATGATGTCCCCCTCGGGCGAAAGCGCCGACCCGGCGCTGCGGGTGCCGCTATTCCCCGACGACGACCGGTGTGCGGTCATCGTCTTCCTCGGCAAGTTTGCGATCGCGCTGCAGCTCCAGCCACATGGCGTTCATGACGGCGAAGATCGCGGCGAGCGGGAGGCCGAGCAGCCAGGCGAAATACCACATTGCGGTATCCTTTCTCAGTAAACGGTATCGGAATTGCCGGTGATATCCGCCTCGGTGACCTTGCCCCAGAGCACCTTGTAGACCCATGCGGTGTACATCAGGATCAGGGGCATGAAGATCACCGTGCAGACCAGCATGATGAACAGGGTCTGATGCGAGCTCGACGCGTCCCACACGGTCAGCGAGCTGTTCGGATCGATGGTCGATGGCAGGATGAACGGGAACATCGTCAGGCCCACCGATGCGATGACCCCGGCAATGCCCATCTTGGACCAGAGCAGGGTCGAGACCTCACGCCCCGCCACCAGCCCCCGCACGGCGAGCGCCATGCCGACAAACCCCATCACCGGCGCGATCACGATCCACGGACGCGCGCCATAGGCGTCAAGCCAAGACCCGCCACGGGCCACCTCCGAATAAAGCGGGTTCGAGGGACCATCGGTCACCACTTCGCCCACCAGCGCGAAGCCGTCGATGCCGAAGGCCAGCCACAGACCCGCAAGCGCATATCCCGCCATGGCGACCAGTCCGGCCAGGGTTCCGATCCGCCGCGCGCGGTTGGCGATGAGGCCTTCGGATTTGAGGCTCAACCAGGCCGCGCCGTGCATCAGCAGCATCGACAGCGACACCAGCCCGACCAGTAGCGCGAAGGGTCGCAGAAGTCCCAAGAACTTCATCAAAACATTGCCGTCATAGCGCGGCATCAGCATGTCGGTCAGGTGAAACGGCACGCCCAGAAGCACATTGCCCACGGCCACGCCGAACAACAGGGCCGGCACGGCACCGCCTGCAAACAGCGCCCAGTCCCAGCTGTTGCGCCAGGTGGCAGCATCGCGCTTCGAGCGGTACTTGAAGGCCACGGGGCGCACGATCAATGCTGCCAGCACCACGAACATCGCCAGGTAGAAGCCCGAGAAGCTGACCGCGTAGAGCGGGGGCCAGGCGGCAAAGATCGCGCCACCTCCGAGGATGAACCACACCTGGTTGCCCTCCCAGACCGGGCCGACCGTGTTGATGACGACCCGGCGCTCCACATCCGACTTGGCGACGAAGGGCAGGAGCGCCCCCACCCCCATGTCGAAGCCGTCCGTCAATGCGAAGCCGATCAGCAGCACGCCCAGAAGGGCCCACCAGATCACGCGCAAGGTTGCATAATCGATAAGTTCGAAAAGGATCATCTGTCTTACTCCGCAGGGGTTGCGCTTGCGCCGGGGACCACGTCGTCCAGGGCAGAGGCGGCGCGCGCTCCGGCCGGGGCGAAGGGCCCCTTGCCGTCATGGGTGCGCAGGCGATGTTCGTGGCGGGCATTCCATGCCTCGGTTTCCGCGACATCCTGGAACGGGCCCTTGCGGATGTATTTCAGCATCAGCCCCATCTCGACGATGAAGAGGATCGTGTAGAAGAGCATGAAGCCCGCAAGGGTGATCAGCAGATCGGCGACGCTCAGATGGCTCGCGGACAGGGCCGTCGGCAGCACGCCATCCACGGTCCAGGGCTGACGCCCGAACTCGGCCACGAACCAGCCCAGCTCCGCCGCGATCCAGGGCATCGGGATCGCGAACACGGCTCCCCAGAGCGCCCAGCGCGGATATGTCTGGCCCTTGAAGGACGAGCGGTAGAAGAAATAGAGCATCACCGCGATGAACGCGAAGCCCAGCCCCACCATCAGCCGGAACGCCCAGAAGAGCGGCGCTACGGTCGGCACGGTATCCTCGGCGGCCTGCGCGATCTGCGCCGGTGTCGCCTCGCGCGGGTCGTCGACGTACCGCAACAGCAGGTAGGCAAAGCCCAGATCGCCGGAATGCTCCTCGAAGGTGGCGCGCACCTCTTCGGGCGTGGCGTCCCGCGCCTCCCGGATGGTCTGCAGCGCGTCATAGGCGATGATGCCGCGTTCGACCTTGGTCTTCGCCTCTGCAACCAGATCGTTGATGCCCGGAATTTCCTGCGTCAGCGACCGGGTGCCGATGATGCCCATCGCCCAAGGGATATGGACCGCGTAATGCGTCTCGCGCGCCTCCTGATCGGGGAAACCGACCGCCGTGAAGGAGGCAGGCGCTGCTTCGGTCTCCCACATGGCCTCGATCGCGGCCAGTTTCATCTTCTGGGTGTGGCTCGCGGAATAACCCGATTCATCGCCAAGAACGACGACCGACAAGGCGGCGGCCAGACCGAAGGCGGCCGCGACCGTGATCGACCGGCGCGCCAGCTCGACATGACGGCTTTTCAGCAGGTACCAGGCCGACACGCCCAGCACGAAGACCGAGGCCGTCACGTATCCCGCAGACACGGTGTGGACGAATTTCGCCTGCGCGACCTCGTTGAACAGCACATCGAAGAACGATGTCATCTCCATCCGCATCGTGTCGGGATTGAACTCGGCCCCGACCGGGTTCTGCATCCAGCCATTGGCGATCAGGATCCACAGCGCCGAGAAGTTCGACCCCAGCGCCACGAGCCACGCGACCGTCAGGTGCTGCACCCGGCTCAGCTTGTCCCAGCCGAAAAAGAACAGCCCCACGAAGGTTGCCTCGAGGAAGAAGGCCATCAGCCCCTCGATGGCGAGCGGCGCACCGAAGATGTCGCCCACGTAATGGCTGTAATAGCTCCAGTTCATCCCGAACTGGAATTCCATGGTAATGCCGGTGGCGACGCCGAGCACGAAGTTGATCCCGAACAGCGTGCCCCAGAACTTCGTCATCTGCCGCCAGATCGGGCGGCCCGTCATCACGTAGACGGTCTCCATGATCGCGACGATGATCGACAGACCCAATGTCAGCGGCACGAAAAGAAAGTGATACATCGCTGTCATTGCGAATTGCAGGCGTGACAGCTCTACGACATCCAGCTCCATCTGAGCCCTCCTGAGGTTCGGCGGCACGGGGGCGCGGGTCGTGACAGGACCGGCCTTGGTGCCGCGATTCTTCAGGTGCCGGTATATGAGTGTGTACCGGCGCCGCTCGGTGACATCGTCACCGTGGGATGGCGCAATTGCAGGGTCCGGTCGAAAATTCCGTGCGCGCTTCCCCGATGCATCGCCGCGATGATCAGCGCGTCGGGCAAGGCGTCGCGCAGACCGGTCAGAACGGCCTGCGCCGTTGTGGGATCGAGGCCCTCGGTCGGTTCATCGAGAAGAAGGATATCGGTCCTCGCAAGAAGCACGCGCGCAAGGCAAAGCCGCCGCGCCTGACCGCCGGAGAGGCCTTTTCCCCCCTCACCCAACCGCGCGTCGAGCCCGCCGCGATCCGCCACATCTCCCGAGAGCGCGACCGCGTCGAGCGCCGTCCACATCTCGGTGTCGCCGAATTCCCCGGCAAGGCACAAATTGTCCCGGATCGTCCCGGCAATGAGCGCGCTGCGCTGAGGCAGAACGCTGACCTGCGCCCGCAGCGCCGCCTCCGCCCAGAGGGTGGGCGCCACACCTTTGATGCGGAGACCCTTCCCGGGGAGCAAGCCCGCGATCTGAAGGAGAAGCGTCGATTTCCCAACGCCGGATGGCCCTGTCAGCGCGATTGCCTCACCGGGGTGGAACACGCCGTTCGCATCGCCGCGGTCAATGACCAGGAGCGGTGCCGCGGGCGATTGCAGATCCGCGCGGGCAGAAGCCTCGGGGTCGATCTGCGGCGCGACCCGTTGCGCCGCACCGACCATCCGCCCCAGATCGGAGACACCCCGGCGCAGCGGCAGCAAGGTCTCCGCCAGAGCCAGCGCCACGAACACCCCGATGACGGCCAGCGCCGGATCGATCATGCCTGCGCCCAGAAGCCACGCACCCGCCAAGAGCGCCCCCATTGCAACCCCCGCCACGAGGATCGACATCCACATCGCCGCGTCGCGTTCCGCCCGGTCAAGGCGGCGCGCGGCATCCCGCGCCCCTGCATCAACCTCCATCAACCGCGTTTCCCGCGCCGCGATCTGCCCGGCAAGGATCAGCGCCTCCCGGTCCCGGATCATGTCGATGATCCCGCGCCGCAGGTCCTGGCTTTTCTCTTCCATCTCCGCCGATGGTCGCAAACTGCCCCGCGCGAGACGGACGAGGATCAGACACGCCAGCGACAGATAGCCCACGAGGACGATAGCCGCGACCGGCAGACCGACGAGCCAGACAAGCGCCGCGAAGACCAGGGCGTGCGTCATGAGCGCCGCCGCAATCGGAAGCACGAGGCGCAGCATCACCCCGTCCAGCGCATCCACATCCGAGATGATGCGCGTCAGGGCGCCTTCGCCGCGCAATCGCATGAGGTGGGCCGCGTCGCGTCCGGCAAAGCTGCGCATGAGGACGACGCGCAGGGCGGCCAGGGCCCTGAGCGTCGCGTCATGGGTCAGAAGGCGTTCGCCGTAGCGCGCGGCCGCCCGACCGAGGGCCAGGAAGCGCACCCCGGCCGAAGGGCGGAAGACATCGAAGGCAATGCCGATGCCCGCGAGCCCGGCCAATCCCGTCGCGGTGATGAACCAGCCCGACAATCCCAGCAGCGCGGCCCCCATGAGAAGGACCACGACCGACAATGCAGTGCCCCGCGCCACGGCTTGCGGGTCGGCCCGCACGAGAAGCATCGCGATGCGCAGCACAGCCCTCATCGCGCCACCTCGATGCGGGCATCCATCGCCGCTGCAAGCTCCGGATCATGGGTCGCCACGAGGATCGTGCGCCCTTCTGATTGCAGGCGCCGCAGCGACGCCGTGATCCTTTGCGCGGTTTCGGGATCGAGATCGGCCGTCGGCTCGTCCGCGAGGATCAGGTCGGCCCCGGTCAGGATCGCGCGCGCCAGAAGAAGCCTGCGCGCCTCGCCGCCCGACACGCCGCCTCCGGTTTCCCCGAGCCGCGTCTCGAGGCCCTCCGGCAACCGGCGCACGATATCGGCCGCATCCGCAAGCTTCAGCGCAGGCATCGGGTCCGCGCCTGTTCCCTTGGGTTCGAGCCAGGTGCGCAAGGTCTCATCGGGAAAGTGCGGACGTTGCGGCATCATCGCGATCCGCGCCCGCCACGCGTCCGCGTTCTCCGTGCCAAGGCGCTGTCCGCAGATCCTGATTTCGCCGTTCGTCAGCGGCACCAGACCCGCCAGCGCGGCCAGGGCCGTTGTCTTGCCCACGCCGCTCGGTCCCGTCAGGGCAAGGCTGTATCCGGCCCGCAGGGTGAGGTCGGGCAGCGGCACCGCGCGCCCCGCGACGTCTGCCACAGCGCCCGATATCCGCAGCTCGACCGGACCACCCAGCGGCGCCGCGCCCGTCCCCGCGCCCACAAGGCCCGTGCGCGGGGCGGCGTCCAGCGCGTCCAGATCGGCCACCACCGCAAATCCCGCCGCGCGGTCGTGCCACGCGGCAGCAAGGTCGCGGAGCGGTTGGAAAAATTCGGGTGCGATCAGCAGAAGGAACAGGCCTTGACCGAGGGTCAGCTCGCTGCCCCAATATCCGAAACCGATCTCGCCCAGAAGCGTGAACCCCACGAAAACCGCGACCATCGCCACCCCGAGCGCGGAGAAGAGCTCAAGCACGGTCGATGACAGGAAGGCGATGCGCAGCACCGCCATCGTCCGCTCGCGCAGGGCCTCGGCCCGCGTGGCGAAGACCGCGGCCACCCGCTCCGTCGCGCCCAGAAGGCGGATATCCAGCATCGCCGCCAGCCGGTCGAGCGCCATGTCGTTCATTGTTCCGATCTCGTCCATCTGGCGCCGCGAGGCATTCTCTGCGGCCATGCCCACCAGCGCCATGAAGATCGGGATGAGCGGCCCCGCGATCAGAAGCGTGAGCCCCGCGACCCAGGATTGCGAAAAGGCGAGGATCAGCAGAACCACCGGCAGCACCGAGGCGCGGGTCATCGCGACGTGGTACCGGGTGATCCAGGGCTGCAGGAGCGGCAGCTTCTGCACCACAAGCGATGCGATCTGGGCGGAGCCTGCGGGAGCGGGAAACCGGGCCTCACGTGCCAGAAGCGATGCGCGTTCCCGGGCGATCACGCGATCCGCAACGTCGAACAGAAGCGCGCCGGAGCGATGCTCCAGCAAGGCGCGCAACACCGCGCAGAGAAAGAACAGAGCGGCGGCGCGCGCTGCCACATCCAGGGGCGCCGCCCCCCCGGCCCAGGCGGACACGGCCCAGGCCAGAACGGCGGCCTGAACGGGCCAAATCAGACCCGCCAGCACCGACAACAGCCCGGCTATGCGAAGTTCGCGGGCGACGGGGGCGATGATGCGCGTCTTGGCGCGGTCTCTTGATGCGCGCACCGCGTCGCTGTCGGGTTGGGTCATGCCGGGTCTTTCCTCTGCCTGCCGCGATCTGCGCGGCAGGCGGTTCGCATGGAGCGCTTACGCCAACGCGGCCGCGGCGCTCGATCGGGCATATTGCGTCATGTCGGCATTCTCTTTCCTGGAGCGACGGCCGAAGCGCCCTGCGCGCTCGGGCTCACTCCGCCGCGACGGCATGAGCTGTTGCGCGGGGCGCGAAATGACGGCGATTGAGGTAGAGAACGAGTGCGATCATCGAAACCTGCGCCGCCACGGCGAGCATCGAAAGCCCCCAATAGGCGGCCCCGAACTGCGCGATCAGACCTGCGCCGACGAGACCCTTGTTGATCCAGAAATGCAGCATCACGCTCAGCGCCACGCCCGGGCAGACCAGCGCATAGGCACCCGCCGAATTGCCCGCCCCGCGAAGGTAGGCATCGGCGTATTTTTGGCGCCGCAGCACCAGCAGACCAAGCGCGAGAAAGACAAGCTGGATGGCAAGGATCGTGGTCGTGAGGATCAGCGTGTCCGCACGCGCGCCATGGGCCTCGAAGGTCGTATGCAACCCGTGCTCCTGCCGCATCGTCATGATGCCGAGCACCGTCAGGATCGGCACCACGACCATCAGCGTCGGCGCGCTTTCCCGGGCGGTTCCGTGATGAAGCATCGAATTGAACGCGGTGATCGCTGCGACCAGCGCGTAAAGCGCCGCGATCGCGCCCACCATCACCGACAGGATCAACGAGATGCCGACGGTCAGGGCATTGCCGCTCATCGCGGCAGGCGCGGACAGGCCGACGGCGATCATCGACAGGGCAAAGGCGGGCAGGAGCTGCGCGAAGGAATTGTGCGCGGTGACCTCGAAGACGCCGCCCTCGCTCAGCACGCGCACGAGAAAATCGCCGATCCTGCGGAAGGCGAGATAGCCGATCAGCGCAAATGCGATCAGCGCCAGAGGAAACAGGTATTCGATGACGCTCCAGAGCCCGGGCACGAAGACCAGCCCGAGGATGAACCCGACATTGACGCTCATGGCGAGGGCCAAGGGCATCGCCAGAAGCTGTGTCTCACCGTTCGACTGCAAGAGATCGCTGTAGGCGTCGGTCTTTTGGAAGTCGGACAGCCGGGCCAGGTTCCATACCAGCAGCTTGATATTGAGGACGGCGAAGCCCGAAATCCCGGTGACAGCGGCGGCAATGGCCATTTTCAGCGGCCATGCGCCCTGCGTGAAGGCGGACAGGATGTCTTCGAAGATCGGCACGGGCTGGCCGGGATGCGGCACCCAGAACATCAGAAACATGAAGAAGGTCACGGCGAGCCCGCCTGCGCCGAGCGAGGCGAGAAAATAGAGCGGCGACCAGGTATCGGCGGGTCTTTGATGGGACGGTGTCATGGCGGGGCTCCTTAAGTGTTGAGCCATCCATGACATGAGAGATGTGAGACCAACGGTGACTTGGTCACCAAGCCGCGCCGAAAGGCGCGCTCCGCGTCGACACGGCTGCGACTTGGATCAGGACAAGGCGGATTTGGGGGATGCGGTTCAAAGTGGCCGCGCGCGCTGGGTCAAATCAAATGCTATTGGAACGGACGAAAAACGCCACGACCCCTGCGCATCGTCACTGTCTCACCGAAACCCCGCATGTCCCTGCACCCGAGCACAAGCGCTCCGATGTCAGCGGCTCAATGCGTCCAGGCCGCCCGGCGCGTGTAGGAGAAGTTCTCCGCATAGCCCTTGGGGCGCACATTGTGCTTGCGGCGCTTGGGCTCGAAGACCTGCGCGTCGATGCCGTGATCCTTGGCATATTCCACCGCGGCTTCTTTGGTGTCGAAGCGGATCTTCACCTGCGCCTGCGTGTCCGACGACGAGGTCCAGCCCATCAACGGGTCGACGGAACGCGGTGTTTCGGGGACGAATTCCAGCACCCATTGCCTGGTCTTGGCAAAGCCGGAAGACATGGCCGTCTTGGCGGGCTGATAGATACGTGCGCGCATGAGGACCCCCGTTTGGTGTGCAGGCCGCTTATCGTCAAATTCCCGCGCCTTGGCAAGGCGGCGGGCAATTTACCGCAGCACACGGCCCGGCCACGGATTCGTGACAACATGTCGCAGGAAAGGGCGTACACTGGACGGACATGAACCCGGACCCGGAGGCTGGCATGAAAGCACTGGCAAGCGCCGCACTCGTTGCGATGACCGCGACGATGGCTGAGGCCCAGGAGGGTGAGAAGATCACCATCGAGGGCGAGATCATCGACACCTGGTGCTATTTCTCGGGCGTCATGGGCGGGCCGGAGGCGGTCGTGGGCTCTGCGCATCACACCTGCGCGCTCTGGTGCTCGGCGGGCGGCATCCCGGTGGGCCTGCTCGCGCCCGACGGCACCGTCTACATGGTTCTGAAGCTGCCCGGCACGGATCAGCTCGCAGGCGGCGATACGGCCCTGACGCTGGCCTCCCACAATGTGCGCGCCGAGGGGCTGCATTACGCCCGCGACGGGCTGAATTACATCATGGTCGAAACCGTGCTGTCGGACATGGATATCACCAATCTCAATCACGAGGATTACGGCGTCGTGCCGGGCTTCGCGATCCCCGATGATGCGTTGGAGAACTGAGATGGCCCGTGTAATACCCGCACTCGCCCTTGCCGCCTGCACCGCCCTGCCTGCCGCAGCACAGGATTTCTCCGAAGGGTCGGAGGCCAATGAATGGGGCCTCTGGGGCGAGCAAAAGGCCCGGTTTGAAGCCCGCGTCGTGGACCCGATCTGCGTGCTCTCCAGTCAATGCGACGATGCCTGCGCACCGGGTCGGCAATCCGCCCTTTTGCGCAGCGCCGATGACGCGCTGATCATGCCGCTGAAGAACAACCAGCCGATCTTCACGGGCGCGGCCGCCGATTTGGCCCCGTTCTGCGGCCAGCAGGTCGAGGTGGACGGGCTGATGATCGAGAACCCGGAAAACGGCGCCACGCATGTCTATCAGGTCCAGCGCATCCGCGCCCTGCCGGATGGCGAATGGGCGGTGGCGAACCGCTTCACCGATGATTGGGCCGATGCACATCCCGACGCGGCGGGCGACGGGCCATGGTTCCGGCGCGATCCGCGCATCAATGCCGAGATCGCGACGGAGGGCTATCTGGGCCTCGGTGTTGCGCAAGAGGAAGCCTTCCTCAAAGACTGGCTCGGCATCGAATGAAGGGGGCTGCGTGGCTTCTGGCGCTGTGCCTCGCCGCGGGCGGCGCTGGAGCGGAGACGCCTGCCCCCGCGGGCCTTCCCTTTCCCATCGCGCTCGGCGGGCCTTTCACGCTGACCGACCAATCGGGCGCGCCCCGCACCGAAGCCGCACCCGAGGCCGATCTGCAACTGCTCTTCTTTGGCTATGCCAATTGCCGCTCGATCTGCGCGGTAGCGCTTCCCACGATGGCGGCGGCAACGGATATGCTGGTGGAACAGGGCTTTGAGGCCCGCCCGGTCATGATCACCGTCGATCCCGATCACGACACGGTCGCGACCATTGGCCCGCCGCTGCACAACCACCACCCGGATTTCGAGGGCCTGACCGGCATGCCTGCGGAATTGCAACCGGTCTATGACCTCTTCGCGGTGGAGCATGAGGTGCTCTTCACCGAACCGTCGGGCCAGCCCGTCTATGCCCATGGCAGCCATATCTACCTGCTCGACGGGACGGGCGCATTCCTGACACTGGTGCCGCCCATCCTCGGACCGGAGCGGATCGCGGAGATCGCCGCACGCTACGTCGTGCGCTGATCCGGCCGCCGGGCGCCCCGCCCTCTTGAAACCGCATCAATCGGGCGCAAGTGTGCATCTGGAAGGATGCTGCCCGATGCACAACAACAATCCCGAACAGATGCCAGCGCTGCTGCACGCGCCCGCACCCCATGTCGCCGAGCGCGAAAAGCTCGAAGGCGGCAAGCGCTTCGTGATGCATACCGAGTACAGCGCGGCGGGCGACCAGCCCAATGCCATCGTCGAGATCTCCGAGGCGGTCAATGCGGGCGAACGCGATCAGGTGCTGCTGGGCGCCACCGGCACCGGCAAGACCTTCACCATGGCCCGCGTGATCGAGGAGACGCAGCGCCCCGCGATCATCCTTGCGCCCAACAAGACGCTGGCGGCGCAGCTTTACGGTGAGTTCAAGCAGTTCTTCCCGGAGAACGCGGTCGAATATTTCGTCTCGTATTACGATTATTACCAGCCCGAGGCCTACGTGCCGCGCTCGGACACGTATATCGAGAAGGAATCCCAGATCAACGAACAGATCGACCGGATGCGCCACTCCGCGACGCGCGCGCTGCTGGAGCGTGACGACGTGATCATCGTGGCCTCGGTCAGCTGCATCTACGGTATCGGCTCGGTCGAAACCTACGGCGCGATGACGCTCGATCTCTTCACCGGCAAGGAATATGACCAGCGCGCGGTGATGGCCGATCTCGTGGCGCAGCAATACCGCCGCAACGATCAGGCCTTCCAGCGCGGCTCGTTCCGGGTGCGGGGCGACGTGCTTGAGGTGTGGCCCGCGCACCTCGAAGACCGCGCCTGGCGCTTTTCCTTCTTTGGCGAGGAGCTGGAGGCGATCACCGAATTCGATCCCCTGACCGGCACCAAGACCGGCAGCTTCGACCGCATCCGCATCTACGCCAATTCGCACTACGTGACGCCGCGCCCGACGATGAAACAGGCCGTGGTCGAGATCAAGAAAGAGCTGCGCATGCGGCTCGATCAGCTCGTGGCAGAGGGCAAGCTGCTGGAAGCCCAGCGGCTCGAACAGCGCACGAATTTCGACATCGAGATGCTGGAGGCGACAGGCGTCTGCAACGGCATCGAAAACTATTCGCGCTACCTGACGGGCCGCGCGCCGGGCGAGCCGCCGCCGACGCTCTTCGAGTTCATCCCCGACAACGCCATCGTCTTCGCGGACGAAAGCCACGTATCTGTTCCGCAGATCGGCGGCATGTACAAAGGCGACTACCGGCGCAAGTTCACGCTGGCCGAGCATGGCTTTCGCCTGCCGTCCTGCATGGACAACCGCCCTCTGAAGTTCGAGGAATGGGACGCCATGCGCCCGCAATCGGTCTTCGTTTCCGCCACCCCCGCCGCGTGGGAGCTGGACCAGACGGGCGGCGTCTTCACCGAACAGATCATCCGGCCCACCGGGCTGCTCGATCCGCAGGTGGAAATCCGGCCCGTGGAGACGCAGGTGGACGACCTTCTGGATGAGATCCGCCAGGTCGCGCAGAACGGCTACCGCGTGCTCTGCACCGTGCTGACCAAGCGCATGGCCGAGGATCTGACCGAATACCTGCACGAACAGGGCATTCGCGTGCGCTACATGCATTCCGACATCGACACGATCGAACGGATCGAGATCCTGCGCGATCTGCGCTTGGGCGCCTTCGACGTGCTGATCGGCATCAACCTCCTGCGCGAGGGTCTCGACATTCCCGAATGCGGGCTCGTGGCCATTCTCGACGCCGACAAGGAAGGTTTCCTGCGCTCCGAGACCTCGCTCATCCAGACCATCGGCCGGGCGGCGCGGAACGCCGAGGGCCGCGTGATAATGTATGCCGACCGCATGACCGGCTCGATGGAGCGCGCCATCGGCGAGACCAACCGCCGCCGCGAAAAGCAGATCGCCTATAACGAGGAACACGGCATCACGCCCGCGACGATCAAGAAGAACGTCGATGACATCCTCGCGGGGCTTTATCAGGGCGATGTGGACATGAACCGCGTGACCGCGCAGATCGACCCGAAAAGCCAGGGCTCGAACCTGCAGGCGGTGCTGGACGGTCTGCGCGAGGACATGCGCAAGGCTGCCGAGAACCTCGAATTCGAAGAGGCCGCGCGGCTCCGCGACGAGGTCAAGCGCCTCGAAGCGGTGGATCTTGCCGTGGCCGACGACCCCATGGCGCGCCAGCAGGCGGTCGAGAAGGCCTCGGAAGAGGCGACAAGGCGTTCCGGCCGCTCCACCGCCGGACGCGGCGGCATGCGCGGGGGCAATGTGCAGCGGCGCAAGAAACGGTAGGCGCGCGGGCGCCTACCTGCGGATCATCTGCGCAATCGCCAGCACGATCACCGCGCCGATCAGCGCCACGGCGAGGATGACCAGAATGCCCCCGGCGGCCAGGATTCCGATCCCGAGCGCGGCCAGCAGGAACGGCAGCGCCACCGCGCCCGCCACGCCCAGCACCATGTAAAGCAGCCGGTCCCGGCCCGCGATCACCCCGGCGATGAAACCCGCCAAGAGGCCGGTCAGGATCAGCAGGGTCAGCGACACCGCGCCCAGCACATCGAGAAACGCTTCCATGGATACCTCCTGCGAACAGCGTGCTATTCGCGGCCGAGCTTACGCGCCCCGGTGCCACGCGCAACAGCGCATGACAGCCCTCGGGGCGATGGCCCGCGCGGTCAGGATCCGCCCGCGACCGTCAGACCCAGCAACCGCCAGCCCTGCATGCCCCAACGGTAATAGCTGATCTTTTCCGCCGGGAAGCCCGCCTCGATGATCCGGCCGATGGCTGTGGGCGATTGTCCGCACCAGGGCCCATTGCAGAACAGCACGATCTCGCCCACGTCGGGGCCACATTCATAGCCTTCGAAATCGGGCTCACAGCCCAGCTCGTGCAGCCGGTCGGCCATTTCGGTGTAGGGCATCGAGATCGACCCCGGGATCGTGCCGGTTTCCCAATCGGGCCGCACACGGCTGTCGATCACCGTGACCTCCGGGTCCTGCAGCGCCTCCAGTAATTCGAGCTCGCCGATCGTGGTCACCCCCGGGGCGGCCTGCATCGGCTGGATGCAGAAATTGGGACAAGGCCGCGAGGTGCGCGCGAAAGCGCCGGTCAGCACGTTGTCCACGTCCTGAATGCGCGAAATCTCGACCGGGCCCTGCCCCGTCTCGACCGTGACCGCGCTGAGTTCGGGCGTGATATTCACCGCCTCCTCGGCCTGTGCCGCGGCTCCGATCCCCAGACAGGCGAAAATCCCCGCATAATTCATGATATTTTTTAACATATTGCCTCCCTTTCCCTTGTTGCACCGCCTTTCGGCCGTGTCCGGCTGCGGTTTCGTTCGGAACCAACCAGCCCAGCTTTCGTTAATGTGATAATAAGTTATGCATTTAGGAGTTGAACAATGGAATACGGACTTCTCGGCCTCATCATCCTGGTCCTCGACATCTACGCGATCTACCAGACGCTGACCTCCGGCGCCTCGACGCTGGCCAAACTGCTCTGGACCCTCGCGATCATCATCCTGCCGGTTCTGGGCTTCATCGCCTGGCTCGTCGCGGGTCCGCGCGGCGGCTCCGTCCGGGTCTGAACCGACGACACCCCGCGCGGCCTCGAGGCGGCGCGAATGCCAAACCGGGGCGCGTTTGGGGCGCGCCCCGGCCCAGTTTGCGGATCAGCGGATAACATGCACCCCGCAAGGGGCATGCCGCACCACCCGACCCGCGGTCGAGCCCAGGAACCAATCGCTCATATCCGGCTTGTGCGACCGCACGATCACCAGATCAGCGCCCAGATCCTTGATTTTGTCCAAGATCAGCGTCGGCGCATGGCCATGCACCACCTCGAGCGTGACATCTCCCTCGTCCTTCAGCGCCTCTTTCAGCGCTTCTTCGGCCTCGTCCTGCGCCTGTTCGAAGATGACAGCAGGCACTTCGGCGGCGATGTAAAGCGGCACGGCTTCGATCACCGACACCACAGTGATTTTCGCACCCTCCGCCGCCAGTGCGCGGGCGACTTTCAACTGTTCGCTCAGCCGCTCGGGATGATCCGGGGCTACGGGGATCAGGACATTCTTGTACATGGGAAATCCTCCTTGTTTTCCGAGGATTGCCACGTCGCCCGAGGATCCGCTTTGATCTGGATCACCCGCAGAAAAAATCGGTGACAATACCCGCATCATCGGTTCGGACGTTCAGCCGGTCGGTGCGGTAATCCATCGTCATCAGGCTGCCCGGCGCCAGGACGCGCACAGGGCCTGCATGGTCCAGCTCGAGGCTGTCTGCTGGCTGACCGATAAAGGCCGCGTGGCGATCCGCGTCGCAATCCTGCGGCATTCCGGGAAGGTCACCGCTTGCGGGCGCGTCCGTCTCGGAACAGGCCGCAAACATGACAAACAAGGACAGGATAAACGCAGGACGCATCAGGGCCTCTTTCGATCACAGCACGACAAGTCTATCGTGGCTTCAGCATCCTGGCCAGCACCGGCCACCCATCTGGACTATTCGCCATGCGTCTGTCGATCCCGCTTTGCCTGACCGCCTGCCTGGGCCTCGCCGCCTGTCTCAGCCCGCTTGAGCGCTGCGTCGAACAGGCCAATCGCAGCCTCTGGGCCGCGGAGGCGGAGTTGCGCGAGACCGAAGCGACCCTGGCCCGAGGGTTCGCGCTGGAGAGTGTCGAAAGCTCCGTGCCCTTCTACACGACCTGTTATGACGAAGGGCTCGGACAGCGCGTGCCCTGCTTCGAGGATGTCACCAGCACCCGCACCGTCCGCGTCCCCGTCAATCTCGACGAGGTGCGCCGCCGCCGGGACGATCTGCGCCGCGAGATCGCGGAACTGCGCCCCGCCGCCGAAGCCGCCGCCCAAACCTGTCGCGCCACGATCCCCGCCGACACTTGACGCGAGAGGCGCCTTGTCCTCCCGGCAACAGAAGAGGCGCGCGTCGGACCTGCCCCTTTACCGCGCCGCCGCCCGCCCGGTAGCCTTTCCGCAAAACCCCGAAAAGTGAGCCCGGATGAGAATTGCCGCCCTGACGATGGTCTATCGCGACCACTGGTATCTGCGCCAATGGCTTCGGCATTACGATGCGCAGATCGGACGCGAGAACTGCGTGATCCTCAGCCATGGGGACGAGCCCGAAATCCGCGCCATCGCCGAGGGCGCGCAGATCATTCCCTATCCCCGCACGGATCTGGAGAATTTCGACGATGTGCGCTGGCACGAGTTGAACACCCGGCAGGCCGAGCTGCATGACAGCTACGATTGCGTCATCACCGGCGATGTGGACGAGCTGATCTTCGGCTCGGACGTGGACCGTCCGCTGGCTGACATGCTCGCGCAGTGGCGGACGCGGCCTTGCGTTTTCGCGGCGGGCTTCGATCTGGTGGAGCATCCCGATCTCGACGCGCCGTTTGACGACAGCCGCCCCGTCTGGGCCCAGCGGCAATACGGGCTGTGGGCGTCGGGCTATTCCAAGCCCGCCGTGACATTTGAGCCGGTCTTCTACCGCCCGGGCGGGCATCGCGCGCTCGACGTGCCCTATTACCTCGCGCCGGGTCTGCACCTCGCGCATCTGCATTACGCCGACAGCCGCCAGTTGAAGGCGCGCCGTGCGATCCAATCGGAGGTGGCGGCGCATTGGCCCGACCGCGCGCGCTTTACCAATCATTGGAAAGAGGGGGTGGAGCGCGACGTCTCCCTGACGCCCGAAGGCGATGAGATCCCGAGCTACGAGGAAAGCTACATCGCCTTCCATGACCTGGTGCGCGAAGGCTTTCGCGGCCGGGGGCGTGGCGTGGGCGCGCCGCGCATGCAGGAGCGCCTGCCCTTCCGCCTGCCCGCGACCTTCGCCCGGATCGCAACGGCCATGGAGACGCAGACCTCCGACGAGAGCGATGCGGCGGGCGGGGATGACGCGCGCGCAGCCGGGTCTCTCTCCGCAAGCTCGGTCACGGCAGGCTGACCGACGAACAGCGTCCGCGCGATCATCGCCGCCATTTGCGGCGACGCGCATCCGTTATGGCCAATCCCTGCCACGGCCCCGGAACTGATCCTTCCGAAGCCTGCTCTGCCCAAAACAGGAAAAGGCGCGGGACTTCCCTCCCGCGCCTTCCCGCACCCCGGCGGATAATCGTCTTGGGGCCGCCCGCCGGGGCGTGCCCGATCAGGCGTCGATATTCGCCCGGTCGCCCAGCGTGACGGTCACATCCGTCTCCTCGCCGCGGCGCAGATAGGTGATTTCAACCTCGGCGCCGGGGCGCAGCGTGGCGATGGCGCGGGTCAGATCGCGCGGGGTTTCGACACCCTCGCCGTTCACCGACAGCACGATATCGCCCTTGCGGAACCCGGCCGCTTCGGCGGGCGTGTCCGCGGTGACGTCTTCGATCATCACGCCGGTGCCCTCGTCAAAGCCCAGCGCCATGGCGACGTCTTCACTGACGGGCGCGATCCGCACGCCGAGCCAGCCGCGCTCCACCGTGCCGTCATCGGCGAGGTCCTCGACGATGGCCGAGGCCAGTTCGGACGGCACCGAGAAGCCGATGCCCACCGAGCCGCCCGTGGGCGAGATGATCGCGGTGTTCACGCCAATAACCTGGCCCTGCTCATTGAAGAGCGGCCCGCCGGAATTGCCCCGGTTGATCGCGGCATCGGTCTGGATGAAATCGTCGAAGGGACCTGCATTGATGTTGCGGCCCAGCGCCGAGACGATGCCAGTGGTCACGGTGGTGCCCAGCCCGAACGGGTTGCCGATGGCGATGACGTTCTGACCGACCTGAAGCGTGGTGCTGTCGCCGAAGGACACGGCCGTCAGACCCTCTGCGTCGATATCGAGCACGGCAAGGTCCGTGGCGGGATCCGATCCGACGATCTCCGCGGTGAATTCGCGGCCATCCTCGAAGGTTACGGTGACCTCATCGGCGCCGTCGATCACATGAGCGTTGGTCACGATGCGTCCATCCTCGGAAATGACGAAGCCCGTGCCCGCGCCCTTCATCTCGCCGCCCGGACCACCGCGCTGACCGGGCATGCCCGGCATCGGCATGCCGAAGCGCTTCTGGAATTCCTCCATGAAGTCGCGCTGGTCCTGCGGGATCTCGGCGGAGGCGGTCTGCGCGCGTTGCGTGACCTCGATGGTGACGACGGCGGGGGTCAGTTCGGCCACGAGGTCGACATAGTCGGTGCCCATGCTGGGCGCGGCATGGGCCGGTGTGGTCGCGGGCGCGAGGCTCAGCGCGCCGCCGGTGGCGACAAGGGCGGCCAGCGCCACGCCGGTCAGGTATTTTCTGGCGGGTCGATTGGGATGGGTCATGTGTCTTCTCTCTTCGGTGATCCGAATATGTCTGTTTCCGTCCGGGGGCATGCGCGAAGCACCCCGGGCATGGTGGAGAAGATCGACCTCGAAGATTGCAGCCATACAGGCCCTGCGATTACAATTTCGCAAGATATCTCAAACGAGAGGCAAAGACCCTGTAAGGCCGCATCCGGGCCTTGAAACGGGCGCGCAGGCGTCCCTTCTCAAACGGACCGACACTGAGAGCTGCCTTGCGGGTGACACCCATGAAGATACTCGTCATCGAAGACGACACGACCACGGCCGAGTTCATCACCCGTGGCCTGACCGAAGAGGGCCACGCGGTCGATCACCTGACCTCGGGCCGCGAAGCGCTCAGCCTCGCGATGTCCCAGCCTTATGACGTGATCGTCGTCGACCGGATGCTGCCCGATCTCGACGGGCTTTCGCTGGTGAAGGCGTTGCGCTCTGCCAAGGTCACGACGCCCGCGATCTTCCTCACGGCGATGGGCGGGCTCGATGACCGGATTGAAGGGCTGTCCGCGGGAGGCGACGATTACCTCGTGAAACCCTTCGCCTTCGGCGAGCTCTCGGCACGCATCGCGGCCCTCGGTCGCCGCCTGCCGATGTCGGAGGCCGCCGAGACGGTGCTGCGCGCGGGCGATCTGGAGATGGACGTCGTGCGCCGCACGGTGACGCGTGGCGGCCAGCCCCTCGATCTGCTGCCGCGCGAATTTGCCCTGCTGGAGCATCTTTTGCGCCGCAAGGGCCGCGTCCAGACCCGCACCATGCTGCTCGAAGGGGTCTGGAACATCCATTTCGATCCGCAGACCAACGTGGTCGAGACGCATATCTCGCGGCTGCGCGCCAAGGTCGACAAACCCTTCGACCGCGATCTGATCGTCACCGTGCGCGGGGCGGGCTACAAGATCACTGAATGAACACGCCGCGCGCCAGCCTGTCGAATATCATCCGCTCCACCCCGGTGCGGATCGCGCTCTGGCTCGTGCTGGTCTTCGCGGCTGTGAACCTCGTGACGTTGGGCGGTGCCTATGTGACGCTGAAGGCCCAGGCCGAGGCCGAGATCCGCGCCGATCTGACCGCCGAGATCGCGGGCCTCGACATCACTGCCACGCCCAATGCGCTGCGCCGCCTCGTGGAGGTGCGCGCCCGCGCCACCGATCCTCGCGACCGGGTCTACCTGTTTCTGGGCGATGACGGACGCCGCGCGGGCAATGCCGATGCGCGCCTGTCGGACGGCAACGTGATCCTCAGCGCCTCGGATGGTCAGGCGCTGTCCCATACCGGCTATGTGCAGGAGGTCCGGCGGCTGTCGTCCGGCATCCTCGTGATAGCCCAAAGCCTCGAACGGGTGGAGGATCTGCGCCGCACCTTCCTGTGGCTTCTGGCGCTGTCGCTGCTGCCGACCGTGGTGCTGTCGCTGGGGCTTGGCACGCTCATCGCCCGGCGCTCCGCCCGGCGCGTGGCGCGGATCGAAACGACGCTGAGCCGGATTGCGGGCGGCGATCTGACCGCGCGCTACGATCCCGGTGCCTCGGGCGAGGATGACCTCACCCGCATCGGGCGCGGCGTCAATCGCATGGCCGCCCGTCAGGAAGAGGCAACGGAGGCCCTGCGCCAGGTCAGCGCCGATATCGCCCATGATCTGCGCACGCCGTTGCAGCGCATCGCGGTGCTGCTCGACGAGTTGCAGGCCAAGACCGATGAGGACGACCCTCGCGCGCCCCTTGCCGACCGCGCCCGCGCCGAGGCCGACCGCGCCGTGCGCGTCTTCCAGTCGCTTCTGCAAATCGCCCAGATCGAAGGGGCCGGCGCGCGGGCCGATGCCGCCCCGGTGGATCTGACCGAGATCGCGCGCGAAATGGCCGAGCTTTACGAGCCCGTCGCGGAGGAGGCAGGCGTAGCACTCAGCACCGAATTGCCGTCAGGCCCGGTCCCGGTCACCGGCGACCGCGCGCTTCTGGGTCAGGCTTTGGCCAATCTGATCGAGAATGCGCTGCGCCATGGCAACGCCACGCCGATTGTCGTCTCGGTCACCAACGGGGCGGACGGGCCGGCCCTGAGCGTGACCGACAGCGGCCCGGGCATTCCAGAAGCGGAACGCGGCCTCGTGACCCGGCGCCTCTACCGGTTGGAGACGAGCCGGACGACCCCCGGTAATGGCCTCGGCCTCGCACTGGTCACGGCCATCGCGCAGGCCCATCGCGCCGTGCTCGATCTGTCGGATAATCGCCCCGGCCTGCGCGCGAGCCTGCAATTCCCGCGCTGACATAAGCGCCTGCTGTCCGCCGATCAGTGCAGCCCTTGCGGTCCGTTCTTCAGGATGACCGGCACGATCAGCTCTTCCTCGTCATTCAGATGCCGGTCGAGCAGCGCCTCGAAGGAGAGCAGCTCCTCGCGGAAGCGCCCGGTCTCGATCTTGCCCTGCAGGACACCGTTGGCGCTCTCGGCGAAACGGCTCAGCAGCCCGTCCATGTCGTCGTGATCGGCCTCGAGGATATCGAACCCCTTCGTCACCCGCGCATCGAGATCCACGAGCTTCGGGAAATAGTGGTGATCCTCGATCTGGTGATGCCCGTGCAATTCGTTCAGCAACATGCCGCCATACCGGGACAGCCGCTGATTGCGCATCTGCGGATCGAGCTTGCCGTCCATCTCGGCCTCGGAATCTGTCTGCAGCGCCTCGCAGATCTGGCGGAACATGCCATGCCGCCCGAGCCAGAATTCCACGAGGCCGGTGAAATGCGCATGCTCCTGCCAGCCGCTACGCGGGTATTCCTTCACGAGGACGCGCAACGCGTCGGGCAGTCCCGTACGCGTGCCAAGCCGCAGATCATCCGCAATCTTGATGGCCATGGAAGTCCTTTCCGCCGCACTGCAGGGCGACCTGTTCGATGCCCGATCAGACGGGGCCGTAGACCACGCTCCAGCGGCGCAGCAGCGCTTGTTGCAGGCGTTTCGCCCGGCCATTCCACGTGCGTCCACCCGGCGGGCGCTCACGTTCCTCGACCGTCAGTTCTGCCCGGCGCCCCAGATCCGCCGAGAAGATTGCGAAGGCCAGTTCGGTCCCGTCGGGCAGCGTCTGGAAGCCCGCAAGCCCCGAGACGAAGTTCAGCGTACCGGTCTTGGCGCGAATCTCGACGCCCGAATTGGGCAGCGGCGTCCGCGTGTCATCCTGCAGGGGAATGTCCTTGAGGATGGGTTTCAGCGTGCCCCGCGTGCGCAGGCGCACCAGCGCATGGACCATGTCCACAGCCGAGATGCGGCTCGCATCGCCAAGGCCCGAATGATCGACGAAGGCCATGCGGTCCAGAGCCAGCACCTCGCGGCCCCAGCGGTTCATTTCCTCGGCCGAGGCGGCAAGGCTTTCGGGCACTGCCCCGGTCCGCGCCGCCGTGGCCGACAGGCCCACGACTTCGGCCGTGATGTTGGTCGAATAAAGGAGCATGTCCTCCAGGATTTCGCGCAGAACGTCGCTTTCGATCCGGCTGACCTCGGTGGTTGCCTCCGGAAGCGCGTCCACCTTTTCGGGCGCTTTCAGGCGGATGCCTTGCGCGCCGGCCATGGTCTGAAAGACCTCGCCCGCGTAAAGCTCGGGCTGGCGCACCGGCAGCCAGCGCGCGCCGCCATTGCCCAGCGCGGATTTCGCCACGGTCCAGTCGTCGCGGCCTTCCGCCTCGCGGTAGGTGTAGATCGGACCGCGCCGGGCCACGACCACCATGCGCGCCATCGACACTTCGGGCCGGTACTTCGCCGAGCGGCCATCAAGCGTGACGCTGTAATCGGAGCCCGCCCTGCGCCATTCGAAATGCACGCGGTTGAAATTGAGGTTCAGGCCCGAGATTGCCGGGTTGTAGCCCACATGGTCGGGCTGCTGCGCGTCGACCTCGTCCAGTCGCGGCAACGCACCGCCCCAGACAAGGAACCGCCCGCGCACTTCGCGCAGGCCCGCCGCCTTCATCGCCGCGGCGAGATCCGCCAGCCGGTCGGTATCGAGCGTCGGATCGCCCCCGCCCGCAAGGATCAGATCGCCATCGAGAATGCCGTCATCGGAAACCTCGCCCGTCGCCAGAAGCCGCGTGGCGAAGCGATGCTCGGGCCCCAGAGCCTCAAGCGCATAGGCCGCCGTCAGCGCCTTCGCCACACTCGCGGGCGGCAGGTTCAGCATGCCCGCATGGTCTTCGAGGATCTCGTCCGACGCCACATGCGCCACCGCCACCGAAGTGGCCCCCTGAAGCCCCGATTCCAACACCAGCGTCTGCACGGTCGGGATGGACTTGATCAGCAGATCGGGCGCACGCGCCAAGGGACGCAGCGAGGCCTCCGGCGCCGCGGCCAGCGCAGGGCCGGCAGCGAGCGCCGCCGCCATTCCGGTCAGAAGCCGTCTTCGGGAAATCATCGATGTCATGGCCCTGAGTTAATACGCCTGCCTTGGGCAGAACAAGGACGGGAGCGGGGCTTTTCCGCGCCCCAAAGCTGAGATAGCGCGAATATCATTTGGACCAGCCGGTCCCGGCCCGGCGCGACCCGCCGCAGCGCTACCTGCCCGCCCGTTCGGCGCGCAGCGCGGTTGAGCTCAGCGGACTCATCGGCATGTTCAGAAAGCACCAGGCAGGCGCATGGGCGCCGGGCAGCGCCCGCGCGGCATGTGCGGGAAGACGCGCAGCGTGCAGCGCACGGGCGGCGGGCGAATTGAGCGCGGCCATCCGCGATCCGGGTCGCGCCAGAACGCCCATCGGAACAGTGCCCGCAATCTCGCGCCAGCGGTCCCAGCGATGAAACTGCGCGAGGTTGTCGGCCCCCATCAGCCATGTGAACGCCACGCGCGGGAAAAGCCCCTGCAGGGCGGCCAGCGTGTCGGCCGTGTAGCGCGTGCCAAGCCGCGCCTCGATATCCGACACGAGGATCCGCGGATGGGCGATCAGGGCGCGCGCGGCCTGCACCCTGTCCGCCAAGGGCGCGGGGCCGTTGGCCTTGAGCGGATTTCCAGGCGAGACGAGCCAGATCAGCCGGTCAAGGCCGAAGCGCTTCATGGCCTCGCGGCTCAGATGCACATGCCCCGCATGGGGCGGATCGAAGGACCCGCCCAGCAACCCGATCCGCGCATGATCGGGCAAGGACAAGCCAAAGCCGCTGCGTTCAATGCTCATGGGCGGTGTGAAACACCGGATCGGGGCGAAAGGCAATCATGCCGCGTGCTCATCCTCGGGCCGGACCCGATCACCCAGGGCCACGCGGCCCGGCTCCAGCACCTCGGCGCACCAGCCGCCATGGCCCCGGACCGCGGCATATCCCCCGTGGCCCAAAGCCGCTTCCATCCGTGAGCACGGTGCGCAGATCACCGTGGGGCGCAAGAGCGCGGTGCCTATCCGGAGCGGGCGCTCCTTCAGCCCCGCGAGGTTCAGCCCCGCCACGACGATGTTGCGGCGCAGGATCTCGGGCGGGATGTCGTCGCGCCCGAGATAGGCGGCAATCGCGGGCAGGTGTTCGGCCTGCAGGAGCGTTACTGCCCGCTTGCCCGCGCGGCCGTGATCGCCCAGAAGGCCCGCGGCGTCGATCCGGGCCTCCGGCACCGCCACGATGCCTTCGCGCCGGGCAGGCCTCAGCCCAAGCCACAGGATGCGTCCCGGCTGTGCCACCCGTGCGATCATCTCCGCCAGTGTCGTCATGCCCGCCTCCCGCGCGCGGGGTCGCATCGCGCCCCTTCCAGTACCCCGCCAAATCCCGTAGAGAGCCGCCAATACGTCACATGCGCGAACAAGGGGGGCCGGACATGGCAGCCTATCAATACGTCTACCATATGGATGGCGTCTCCAAGACCTATCCGGGTGGCAAGACCTGTTTCGAGAACATCAAGCTCAACTTCCTGCCCGGCGTGAAGATCGGCGTCGTCGGCGTCAACGGCGCGGGTAAGTCCACGCTGCTGAAGATCATGGCCGGGATGGACAAGGACTTCCAGGGCGAGGCCTGGGCCGCGGAAGGTGCCAAGGTCGGCTACCTGCCGCAGGAGCCCGAGCTCGACCCCGCGCTCGATGTGCGCGGCAACGTGATGCTGGGCGTGGCCGGGAAGAAGGCCAAGCTCGACCGCTTCAACGAGCTGGCGATGAACTACTCGGACGAGACCGCCGACGAGATGGCGCAGCTGCAGGACGAGATCGATGGCGAGAACCTGTGGGATCTCGACAGTCAGATCGATGTCGCCATGGAGGCGTTGCGCTGCCCCGCTGACAACGCGGATGTCACGACGCTTTCGGGCGGTGAGAAGCGCCGCGTGGCACTCTGCAAGCTGCTGCTGGAAGCGCCCGACATGCTGCTTCTGGACGAACCGACCAACCACCTCGATGCGGAGACGATCGCGTGGTTGCAGCAGCACCTGATCGACTACAAGGGCACGATCCTGATCGTCACCCACGACCGCTACTTCCTCGATTCGATCACCGGCTGGATCCTCGAGCTCGATCGCGGGCGCGGCATTCCCTATGAGGGGAATTACTCCTCCTGGCTGGAGCAGAAGGCCAAGCGGCTCGAGCAGGAGGCCCGCGAGGACAAGGCCAAGCAGCGCACGCTCTCGCGCGAACTGGAATGGATGCGGCAGGGCCAGAAGGCGCGTCAGGCCAAGTCGAAGGCGCGCATCCAGGCCTATGAAGAGATGGCGAGCCAGTCCGAGCGCGAACGCGTCGGCAAGGCGCAGATCGTCATCCCGCATGGCCAGCGCCTGGGCAACAAGGTGATCGAGGTCGCCAATCTTAACAAGGCGATGGGCGACAAGCTTCTGATCGAGGATCTGACCTTCTCGCTGCCGCCGGGCGGCATCGTCGGTGTGATCGGCCCCAACGGCGCGGGCAAGTCCACGCTGTTCAAGATGCTGACCGGCAACGAGGCCCCCGATGGCGGCACGATCGAGTTCGGCGACACGGTGGACCTGTCCTACGTGGATCAAAGCCGCGACGATCTGAACCCGACCGATACGGTCTGGCAGGCGATTTCGGGCGGGGCGGAAGTCATCAAGCTCGGCGATGCGGAGGTGAACAGCCGCAAATATTGCGGTGCGTTCAACTTCAAGGGCGGCGATCAGCAGAAGGTCGTGGGCCAATTGTCGGGTGGTGAGCGCAACCGGGTGCACATGGCGCGGCTTCTGAAGTCCGGCGGCAATGTGCTGCTCCTTGACGAGCCGACCAACGATCTCGACGTGGAGACGCTCCGCGCGCTCGAAGATGCGCTGACGGATTTCGCGGGCTGTGCAGTGGTCATTTCGCACGACCGCTTCTTCCTCGACCGGATCTGCACGCATATCCTGGCCTTCGAGGGCGAGGCCCATGTGGAATGGTTTGAAGGCAATTTCGAGGATTACGAGGAAGACAAGAAGCGTCGCCTCGGGGCCGACGCGCTGGAGCCCAAGCGCATCAAGCACAAGAAATTCGCGCGCTGATCGCCGCGATCCCGAACAGGTCCTCATGCGCCCCTCGCCTCGCGGCGGGGGGCTTTTCGTCCCGGCCTAGCCGAGCGCGAAGAGAGAGGATTGCGCAGGTTGGGGTGTTCGCACCGGCAAAGCCGCCCCGTGGTGGTCTGGCGCGCCCGATCCCGACAGCCGTCGATCGCGGTGCAGGGAAGAGTAGGGCCAGTCCTGCGGACGAGAGACCAGGTTCCGCATGACCGGCGCATCGTGGCAGCGACACAAGGCGGCGCGGTAATCTTCCGCATCCGCGATGACGCGGCGCGTGAAGCCCTGGGCCCAGATTCCCACCTCGCCCCTGCGGACTGCCTTGGCCGACAACCGGCCCGGTGGCGGATCCGGCGCGCGCCCCGTCCGTCGCAGATGGCGCGAGAAATGCGATTTCACATTGCCCCAGCGTTCGGAGTAATTCGGATCGGCTTCGGGCAAGGTCCAGACGGCATGCAGCCCGTCCGGCAGCACCACGAAGGCATCGATATGAAACGGCCGCTTGCGCAAGACATCGCGCACGGCAGCCCGGAGCAGATCGATCTCATCGACCAGAAGCGACGTTCCGGGCCGCGCCAAAGCGAGCGAAAAATAGAGCGTCACACCAGCGATATAGGGATGTACAAAAGCCATGGGCGTCATTCTACCGACGCTTGGTTAAGGACGGGTGAACGTGGCACACGCCCCTGAATTTCCTTGCAAGACAGCGCCCGTCCTGTCATACGGCAGGGGCTAACGATCTTCTCTGTCGACCCTGCTGTTCTCTTCAAACCGGCACTCAGGTCTATCGATCCAGACGTGACTTCGCCGCGCTGCCGCCTTCTGCGGGCAGCATACAACAGCAAGGAATGCTATCATGGCAACTGGCACCGTTAAGTGGTTCAACACCACCAAAGGCTTCGGCTTCATCGCACCCGAAACAGGCGGCAAGGACGTGTTCGTGCACATCTCCGCCGTCGAGCGTTCGGGCCTCACCGGTCTTTCCGACGATCAGAAGGTCACCTATGACCTCGAGACCGGCCGCGACGGCCGCGAGAGCGCGACCAACCTCGCCCTCGCATAAGGGATAGACGGCACGCGGCGCCCGGAGAACTCTCCACGCCCGGCCTGACCCACAGACCGCCCCGCCGAAGGAATGCGCGGGGCGGTTTTCTTTTGCGCAGTGCGGTCCCGCCATAGAACATGCTCGAAGGCACCCACCAAACCCGCCTACCCGGCCTTTCGAAAATCCGCGGTCCGCGCCACTCGACATCACCGGGCGCAAGGCTCAGCATGGCGCCATGAGCAGCCTTCCCTCGACCGACCGTCCGCTTCTCGGCATTGCGCTGATGGCCGGATTCTGCGTACTGGCGCCGCTTGGCGACAGCCTCGCCAAGCTGCTCGGCGCGTCGATCCCCGTGCTGCAACTCCTGCTCGTCCGGTTTGTCGCGCAAGGGGTTCTCATGGCGCCCATGGCTGGGGCGCGCGGCCGTACCAGACTGACCCCGCGCATCCTTTGGCTGGTCGCCCTGCGCACCGCCTTGCATATCGGGGGGATCGGCATGATGTTCACGGCCCTTCTCTACATGCCGCTCGCCGACGCGATCTCCATCGCCTTCGTGATGCCCTTCATCCTGCTGCTTCTGGGCTGGCTGTGGCTGGATGAGGCCGTTGGGATACGGCGAATTGCCGCCTGCATCCTGGGCTTCGGCGGCACGCTATTGGTGCTGCAACCGGCCTTTCGCGACTCTGGCTGGGTCGCGCTTCTTCCCCTCGGCGTCGCGGTGACCTTCGCGCTGTTCATGCTGGTGACGCGTCACGTCTCACGCGACATCGCGCCCATGCGCATGCATGCGATCTCGGGCTGGATGGCGACGCTGATCCTGGCCCCCGTCGTCATTCTGCAAGGCGCGTGGGTGGTGCCGTCCTGGCAAGACACGCTGCTTCTCGCCGCGCTCGGGCTTCTCGGCACCTATGCGCATCTCTTGATGATCTGGTCGCTGAAATTCGCGCCCTCCACCACGCTGGCGCCCATGCAATATATCGAGATCCCGATCGCCACGCTTTTCGGCTTCGTGATCTTCGGCGATCTGCCCGGACCGCAGGCGAGCTTCGGGATCGCGGTGATCTGTGCAGCTGGGCTCTACGTGATCTGGCGCGAACAGGTGACGGCGCGGTCGATCATGCGGACCAATGCGGCGCCGCCCTGAGGGCCAGGGCCACGTCCTCCGCGCGCGCCGCAGACAGGATCAGCAACATGCCCGGTGCGTCCATCTCAAGCGTGACGGGCCCGTCCGCCATGTTCGATGTCCCGGTCACCCGCCACGGCGCAAAGGGGATGTCGGCAATCGGCCAGCGCAGCCCGTCCGAGCGCCCCGTCACCTCCGAAAGCGGCCAGAGCGAGACCCGCGTGCCCGGCGCGAGATCGAGCGCGATCCGGGAGGGACAAAGCGTCACCACATCCTCCGCCCCGATCAGAAGCACCTTCCGCGCCGCGCGGCGCATCAGCCCCGTGAACACCGCAAGCTGATGATCCACCCGGCGTCCGAGAAATCCCATGCCCACGATCAGCGGCGCATCGATCCGCGCGAGGCATTTGTCGAAATCCGTACTGTCCTGTTCGCCGATCCGGTGGATGACCTCGGGCGGCAATGCGGCGCGGGCCTCGGCGGGCAGCGAATCCATGTCGCCGATCACCGCGTCAGGCATCCCCCCGGCGTCCAGCACCGCAGCCGCGCCACTATCGGCCGCCACAATCGTGCTATACCGTCCAACAGCATCCCGGAGGCCATCATTGTCCACGGATCCGCCTCCAACGAGGAGGATTGGTTCTGCACTGGAAACAATGGGGGAAATCATGGCGAATTCATCTCAATTTAAGCCATAGATCACAATACAGACACGAAATGATACGCTGAAAGGCGCAGATTCGGTCAGCTTTGGTCCCTGTCCCGATGCTAAACAGTCTGTTGCGTATAGACTGAAAGTGAGCAGCCATGGTGAGTTCGAGCAAAATTTTGACGGTCTCCTACGGGACCTTCTCGTGCACCCTCGAAGGGTTCGACGATTCGTTCGACACGATGAAGGCTATCGCGGAATACTTTCGTGATCTGGCGCAGGATGATCGGTATTTCGGCGCGGAGCCGCCCACCCCCGATGCGGAGATGCTGGCCCGGATCGCGGAGCGTGAAATCGCCCGCCGCGTGGAGGCCCGGTTCGAGGATAATGGCGGCGTCGTCTTGCGCCCTCGCCTGAGCGACGACAGCGTTAACGCTGATGCCCATGCGGATACGCAAGACGCTACGGCTGATGCCGCCGAGGCTCCGGTAAAGGAAGAGGTTGCGGAGGCTCCGAAGGCCGCTGAGATGGAGGCGCCCGCCGTGACGCCCGTGCCTCAGGCGACGGACGAGACCCCCGTCCCATCCGAAGCGGTGAGCGCCGCACAACCCGACGACACCACGCGCGACTCGCAAACCGACGCCCTTGCCGCTGCAGCCGATGCCAAGGTGGCGGAGGAAATCTACGAGGCGGACGAGACCGACGAGGGCCAGATCGCCACGACGGAAGCTGCGCCTGTCGCCGCACCACAGAGCGCCACCTCCCAAGCCGCCACTGCAGAAAACAGCGTCGCCGCCAAGCTCGCGCGCATTCGGGCCGTCGTGTCCGCTCAGACCGTGCCTGCAGCCGCCGCGCCCGTGATCGCCAGCGCCTTCACCGAAGACGAACATGCGGATGACACGAATGGCGCCCCCGTCGCGGCAGCCGAAGAGACCAATGCGCGCGCCGAGGTCGCCTTCGCGGTCACGGAAGAGGCGGACGACGCCAAAGCGTCCGAGCCCGCGGAAATCGACGACACGGCGGAAGAGGACGATCCGTTCGACGCCGAAGCGCTGGCCGCTGCCATGCGCGCCTCACTGCTCGACGACGAGGCGGATGTCTCCGAAACTTCGAGCGACGAAGTCGCCGACACTGGCGAGGAAGCAACGCCTGAGGCGGAGCAAGCCGACCTGTCAGACGAGGCTGCCGATGGCGACTCGGACCTTGGCGATACCATCTCCAGCATGCTTGCCGCGTCGGAAACCGTGGCTGAAGTGGACGCCCCCGTTGCGGCCGACACGTCCGAAGAGGACGCCCCGCTCGCGGAAGCCGAAGCGCCCAACGCGACGCCGAACGCGGACAGCGACGACGATTTCGACTTCGACGAAATGCTCGCCTGGTCCGAAGCCAATTCCGCCAAGGCCGCAGAGGCGAAACGCGAAGCCGAGGCCGAGGCAGACACCGAAGCCGCCGCAGAAGCGCTAGAGACCACCACCCCGGCGGAAGACGCGGACGATGATCACATCGAAGAGGTCGCCGAGTCGCTTGAACCGGAGGCCACACCCGAACCGGAGGCCCTTCCGGAAGTGGCAACCGAGGAGGCGCCCGCCACGGCCCCGGCAAACCAGCTGCGCGTCATGAAGGTGAAGCGTGCCGATTTCGACCGCGCGCTTTCGGAAGGCGCGCTCGAAGCCGTGTCCGACGACGACGACGCGGACGAGGAAACGGCGCCCACGCCGCGCGAATTGCCCGGCGACAGCAGCCTCTCTCCCGAAGAGGAGGCCGATCTCGCCCGCGAATTGGCCGCTCTTGAGGCCGAAGACCTGGACGACGACGATGACGATGACATCGACGCAGCCCCGGCTGAACCGTTCCAGCTGACCGCCGCGCACGCGACCTCCGCCGCATTCGAAGACGATTTCGACGATGAGGATCTGGACGACGACCTGCCCGCGCAGGACACGGCGGAGAACGCCGCAGACGACGCGTCCGAGCAGGAAGACGATGTCGCCCAGGCATCCGATGAAGACAGCGACGAGGATGATTTCGAAGACGCCTTCGGAAATGAGCTCGATGCCGCCTTCGCCGACGATGAGGATGCCGATCTGCGGGCGACCGCGCAGGCGGTCGAGGCGGATGAGGATGCGCTCGCAGACGACGATCTGGAGGCGCGCGACACCGAGGCCGAGATGGCCCGCACCGCGCAGGATGCCCGGCGCACCGTCAAGATGTCGTCGCCCGCGCGGGCGATGCTGACCGAAAGCCCGATCGAAGATGGCGATTCCGGCGTCGGACGGCTCATGGACGAGACCGACCGCGAGATGGACGAGCCCGAAAGCAAGGGACGCCGCTCCGCCATCCAGCATCTGCGCGCCGCCGTGGCCGCCACCCGCGCCGACCGGCTCCTGGGTCGCAAGGCCGACGAGGCCGAAAAGACCGAGCGCTACCGCGAGGATCTGGCCGACGTGGTGCGTCCACGCCGCCCGGCCACACCGCCCCCTGCTGCGGAGCGGTCACGCCGTCCGGCACCGAGCCGTCCCGCACCGCTGAAACTGGTGGCCGAACAACGGGTCGATGTGGACAAATCCGCCAGCCGTCCGGTTCAACCGCGTCGCGTCGCGCTCGTCGATGAAACACCGCAAGGCTCCGGGGTGAAACCGGATCAAAGCTTTGCGGAATATGCCGAAAGCGTCGGCGCCCACGATCTGCGCGACCTCCTCGAAGCCGCGGCGGCCTATATGGCCCATGTGGAAGGGCTCGACGCGTTCTCGCGCCCACAGCTTATGACCAAGCTTCGTGAGGCTGAGAATGCCGAGAGCAGCCGTGAGGACCGCCTTCGCGTCCTCGGAAAGCTTCTCCGCGAGGGCAAAATCGCAAAGCTCGATGGCGGCCGATTCACGGCGTCCGACGAGATCGGGTTCCAGCCGCCGAAGCGCGTGGCCAGCTGACACGGGACTGATCCAAACGAAAAACAGCGCCTCAAGGGGCGCTGTTTTGCATGTCTGACCCCATGCATCTTCGGATGCATGGAGCGTCTCGCGCCTAACGCAAAGCTCAGACGATCTTGATACCGGCCTTTTCCGCATCCTTGACGAACTGGTCGAGACCCTTGTCCGTCAGCATGTGGTTGGCCATCGCCTTGATCACGCCCGGAGGTGCCGTGGCCACATCCGCGCCGATCTTGGCGCATTCGGACATGTGGTTCGCGGTCCGGATCGAGGCGGCCAGAAGCTGCGTCTCATAGCCGTAATTGTCGTAGATCTGGCGAATATCCGCGATCAGATCGAGCCCGTCCTGGTTCAGATCGTCCAAACGCCCGATGAAGGGCGAGATAAAGGTCGCGCCCGCCTTGGCGGCCAGAAGCGCCTGATTGGGCGAGAAACACAGCGTCACGTTGACCATCCGGCCCTCGTCGCTCAGCGTCTTGCACGCTTTCAGGCCGTCCCAAGTGAGCGGGACCTTCACGGCGATGTTCTCGGCGATTTCGGCCAGTTTGCGGCCCTCGGCGATCATGTCATCGGCTTTCAGCGCGACGACCTCGGCGGAGACGGGGCCGGAGACCATCTCGCAGATCTCTTTCGTGACCTCGAGGATGTCCCGCCCGGATTTCATGATGAGCGACGGGTTCGTGGTGACGCCGTCCACCATCCCGAGCTCGTTCAGCTCGGCGATTGCGTCGATATCGGCGGTGTCGACAAAGAATTTCATTGGGCACTCCTCCCGCATGGCTTGGCCTCAGGCTCTAGAGCCTTTACCTGAGATTCAAGCAAGGCAAAAGCCCCGGATGTTAGCGGAAACACCCACATTCTTTGCGGCAGGCGACCGGATCGCGGTCCTGACGACGCAGCCCTTGGGCGGCGCGCTCGATTACCGTGCGCCCGAAGGCGGCGTGATGCTGGGCGCGTTTGTCGAGGTGCCGCTTGGTCCGCGCCGCGTGATGGGCGTGGTCTGGGGCCCGGGCGAAGGTGGCTTTGATGCCGCGAAGCTGCGCCGCGTGGGCGCGGTGCTCGACATACCGCCCATGCGCGAGGAGATGCGCGCGTTTCTGATCCGCGCGGGCGCTTACACGCTGACACCGCTGCCGCAGATGTTGCGCTTGGCGACCCGCGCGCCGGGGCTCGGCCAACCGCCCGGCATGCGCAAGGTCTACCGCGCGGGCGATGGTCGCCCTGACCGCGAAACCGCCGCGCGCAGCCGCGTCATGGAGGCAATGTCCGAGATGGGCGGCCTCGCCCTGACCCTGTCGGAGCTTGCGCAGATGGCGGGCGTCTCGACCTCCGTCATTAAGGGCCTCGTGAAGCAAGGCGTCGTGCGCGAGGAGCAAAGCCCGCGCGACACCCCCTTCCCGCGCCTGGATCCCTCCCTGCCGAGCAAGGCTCTGGCCGAAGATCAGGCCCGCGCGGCGGAGCATCTGCGTGACGGGTTGAAAAGCCACCGCTACGGCAGCACGCTTCTCAAGGGCGTGACCGGGTCGGGCAAGACCGAGGTCTATCTTGAAGCCGTAGCGGAATGTCTGCGCCAGGGTCGGCAGGCGCTGGTCCTGCTGCCCGAGATCGCGCTGTCGGCCGAATTCCTGACCCGCGTGGAGGCCCGCTTCGGCGCGCGGCCCGCCGAATGGCATTCCGGCGTCACCCAGACCGAACGCCGCCGCACCTGGGCGATGGTGGCCGAGAATGGCGCGCATTTGGTGGTGGGCGCGCGCTCGGCGCTGTTCCTGCCGTTTCAGGATCTGGGCCTCATCGTCGTGGATGAGGAACACGACACCTCTTACAAGCAGGAGGATGGCGTCCTCTACAATGCCCGCGACATGGCCGTGCTGCGCGCGTCCATCAACGAGGCGCGGGTCGTTCTGGCCTCGGCCACGCCGTCGCTGGAAAGCTGGGCCAATGCGGAGGCAGGCAAGTACGACCGGCTCACGCTGACCTCGCGCTTCGGCACCGCCGCCCTGCCCGAGATGCGCAGCCTCGACATGCGCAGCGAAGATCTGCCCGCCGACCGCTGGGTGTCGAACACGCTGGCGCGCGCGGTCGAGGCGCGGATCGCGCGCAAGGAACAATCGCTCCTATTCCTCAATCGCCGCGGCTACGCGCCCGTCACGATCTGCCGCGCCTGCGGACACCAGATCGGCTGCAAGCATTGCGACGCCCGCATGGTCGAGCACCGCTTCCTCAAGCGCCTCGTCTGCCATCAATGCGGCGAAACGGAACCGCGGCCCGAGGTCTGTCCGTCCTGCGAGGTTGAGGGCAAGCTTGCGGCCGTAGGCCCGGGCGTGGAGCGGCTGGCCGAGGAAGCGCGCACGCTCTTTCCCGACGCCCGGATCGCAGTCCTGTCTTCGGACATGTACACTACCGCGCGCCAACTGAAGGCCGAGATCGCGGCCATCGCGGCCGGAGACGCCGACATCATCGTCGGCACGCAGCTCGTGGCCAAGGGGCACAATTTTCCGCTTCTGACGCTGGTGGGCGTGATCGACGCCGATCTGGGCCTCCAAGGCTCGGACCTGCGCGCCGCCGAACGCACCTTCCAGCTCATGCGCCAGGTCGCGGGACGCGCGGGCCGCGCCGAGAAGCCCGGCATCGCGCTGTTGCAGACCTACCAGCCCGAGCATCCCGTCATCCGCGCGATCCTGTCGGGCGACGAGGAAGGCTTCTGGCGGGCCGAAGCGCGCGAACGCGAAGCGGCAGGCGTGCCGCCTTACGGGCGCATGGCCGGGATCGTGCTGTCGTCAGAGGATGTGCAGCGCGTCTTCGACCTGGGCAATGCGCTGGCCCGGCAATCGGGGATGCTCCGCGCCGTCGGGGCCGAGGTCTACGGGCCCGCCCCCGCGCCCATCGCCAAGGTGCGCGGACGTCACCGCGTGCGGCTTCTGGTGAAGGCGCCGAAGGGCACGGCGCTGCAACCGGCGCTGGCGGAATGGGTCGGGCAGTTCAAGCTGAAGGGCGATCTGCGCGTCTCGGTCGATATCGACCCGCAGAGCTTTTTCTGAGCCCCGCGCCTCAGCGCAGGCCGCCCACCACCCAATCGGCGAATTCCACGAGCAGCGCGTCCGACGCCTGATCGAAGGCCGCGACGATCTGTGCATTCTCCAACCCAGCCGATTGCGCCTCTGCCACGAAGGTGCGGCTCGCCAGGATCGCCACGTCCTGTTCGCGCACAAGCTGGACCGACACGCGCAGGGTGACGATGGCGGCCTCGGCCTCCGGCACCTCGCGCGCCTGGAAGTCGATGATATCGCTCACAATGGCCACGTCGCCCGACAGGCCCAGCGGCTCCCGGCCCACATAGGCCAGACCGTCCGTGGCCTGCAGCGCGCGCAGCATCAGCGATTGGACCATGACCGGTACTTCCTCGCCCCAGCGTGCGCCCGGCAGGTACTGCGCCTCCAGATCCGACGGCTTGATCATGATCCGGTCGGTCAGAAGCGCGCCCGTGGTCGTGGGCTCCTCGACGGTGACATTCAGGCGCGACCGGCGCGGGGCTTCGGCGATGTTGTCGGGCGCGCGCAGCTCGTAGACATCCAGCACCTCGGTCGCGGAGGACAACGCGGAGAGGGCCGAGCAGCCGGGCAGCAGGATCAGCGCACAAAGCGCGAGGGGGCGGAGCATGGTCATCACGAGGCTCACCTTCGGAATTCTGGCGTGTCGCGGTCAAGCAGAAGCCGCGTCGGATCGCGGCTGAGTTGTCGCGTGAGGCTGTCGAGGTTGCGGATCAACCGACGCGTCTCGGAGGCCAGCGCGGAATATTGCGGCAGGCCTTCGCGGGCGAAGGTCGCCACCGGTGCGCCCGTTTGGCTCACCACGCGCTGCAGCTCGATGAAGGTGGCCTGTGCGGCGGCGGCGGCTTCGCGCAGATCCTGGCTGAGCGCGGGAATATCCTCGGACACCTCGCCGATGGCCGTATCGAAGCTGGTGATCGCGCTGCGCAGATCCTCGGTGATGGCCGCAACTTCGGTGTTGATCACGCGGTCCGCGCCATTGAAGGCCCGCTCCGCGGCGATCAGCGTCCGGTTGCCGGTCTCGAGCGCGGTATCGACCGCCTCCAGCGTGTTGTTCGCCGTCTCGAAGGTGGTGGTCGCCGCTTCCAGGGCCGCCTTCCCCTCATCGCTGAGTTCGAGCACGTTGTCCGCGGTCTCGGTCACGCTCGCGCCAACCTCCTCGATCACCCGGCGGGCGGTGGTCGTGGCGCGGCGCACATCCTCAAGCACGACGGGCAGATCGGTGCGCGCGGCCTCGGCAATGATATCCACGACCTCGGACGTGTCTGCCACGACGATGCGCATTTCGTCGATCAGCCACTGGCCGTCTTCCTCGAAGAGGATGTCGATATTCTCGGAGGTCTCGTAGATCGAGTCGGACGCCTCTTCAAAGCTCGCGATCAGTGCGGAGGTCTCGGCGATGAGCGGGCCCGCCTCCTCGAAGCGTTGCTGCGCGGTACTGCCCGCATCGTTGATCGTGGCCAGTGTCTCCGACGCCTCGTCGGTCAGGACCAGAAGCTCGCGCCGCAGATCGGCGACGGCGCCCTGCAATTCGATGGTCAGCGCAGGCAGGTCGTTCGACAGGAAGCCCTGCGCGCTGTCGATCGTGCGCGTGGTCGCATCGAGCGTGCCCTGCCCGCGCTGCAAAAGGTCCTGCCCGTCCTCGGCCAGCGCGGTCACGGAATTGAGCGTGCCGTCGGCGGTCTGCAACACGACCGACAGGTCGTCCGATAGCGTCTCCAGCGTGGTGTTGAAGCGGTCGATCTGTTCGGAGAAATCCGACACTTCCGCCGTCACGGCCGAAAAATCCTCAAGCACGGTCGAGAAGCTTGCCGAGGCTTCGGCCACATTCCCGAGGATCTGATCGACGCGGCCCCGGTTTTCGGCGCTCAGCAGCGTGTTGAGGTCCTGCACCACCTCAAGCGATTCCGCCAGAAGTTGCGGCGCGTCCTCGCTCAACGATTGCAGTACCGACCGGCCTGCGGGGATCACGGGCACGTCCTCGGCGCTCTCGGCCTCCAGCATCGGCGCCTCGGGCGTGCCCGCGCTGATGCCCACATAGGACACGCCGGTGACGCCCTGACTTTCGATCGTGGCTTCGGAATCGACGCGCACGGGCGTCTCCGCGTCGATCTCAAGGCGCACCTGCACCGTGCCGTCGCGGTCGGGCGACAGGCGGATATCGACGACCTGGCCCACCGGAAAGCCTGCAAAGCGCACGTCAGAGGCGTTGGAGAGACCCGAGACGGAGGCGAAATTCACGTCGTAATAGGAATAGCGCTCATCGAGCTCCACGCCCGCGAACCACAGGAAGAAGCCCAGGATTCCGACGAATCCCGCCACCGTGAAGGCGCCGATCAGGATGAAATTCGCCCGCGTCTCCATCGCCCTTGCCCTACGTCTCGCCTTTGGCGGTCAGCGCCGCCCGGGCTCGCGGCCCGTGGAAATAATCGTGGACCCATGGATGATCCACGCGCCCCATCTCTTCAATCGTGCCCGAGACCAGAACGCGCCTTTCGGCCAGCACCGCGACCCGGTCGCAGACGGCGTAAAGCGTGTCGAGGTCATGGGTGACAAGGAACACCGTTAGACCCAGCGACCGGCTAAGTCCATGGATAAGCTGGTCGAAGGCCGCAGCCCCGATGGGATCGAGCCCTGCCGTCGGCTCGTCGAGGAAAACGATATCGGGATCGAGCGCCAGCGCACGCGCCAACCCTGCCCGCTTGCGCATGCCCCCCGACAGCTCGGACGGGTACTTGTCGCCCGCCGACCAGGACAGCCCGACCATGGAAATCTTCAGATCCGCCAGCGCCGCGCGCGTTTTCGGATCGAGGTCCGGCACGTGTTTCAGCGGCACCTCGACATTTTCCCGCACCGTGAGCGACGAGAACAGCGCGCCATCCTGGAACATCACGCCCCAGCGGTCATCGACCTTGTCGCGGGCCTCCTCGCCGCCGCGGCGCAGGTCGTAGCCCAAAACCTCGATCTCGCCCTCTTGCGGGGTCTGAAGCCCCACGATGGTCTTCAAAAGCACCGACTTGCCGGTGCCCGAACCGCCCACGACACCCAGGATCTCGCCCCGGTAGACATCGAGGTCGAGGTCGTGATGCACCACCTGCCGCCCGAACTGGTTGTGAATGCCGCGCAGGCGGATGACGACGTCGCGTTCTGCGTTCATAGGCCGATCTCCGCGAAAAAGACCGAGAAGATCGCGTCCGCCACGATCACCGCGAAGATCGCCTGCACCACCGCGTTCGAGGTCTGCCGCCCGAGGCTCTCGGCATTCGATCCGACCTGCATGCCTGCATTGCAGCCCACGACCCCGATGATGACCGCGAAGACCGGCGCTTTCACGAGGCCGATAAAGACGTTCGACACATCCGTGCCCTCGATCAGCCGCACAACGAAGATGCCGGGCGAGATGTCGAGAACGAGGTAGGACATGATCCCGCCGCCCAGAAGGCCCATCACATTGGCGACGAGCCCGAGGATCGGCAGCATCAGGATCAGCGCGAGGATTCGCGGCACGAAAAGCGCGTGCGCCGGATCGATGCCCAAGGTCTGCATCGCGTCGATCTCCTCGCGCATCTTCATGGACCCGATGGCCGCAGTGAAGGCCGAGGCCGTACGCCCCGCGACGATGATCGAGGTCAGAAGGATGCCCAGCTCGCGCAGGATCGAGATCGCGATGAGATCCACCACGAAGACCTCGGCACCGAATTGCCGCAGCTGCGTGGCGCCCTGGAAGGCCAGCACGACCCCGATCAGGAAGGACAGAAGGCTCACGATGGGCACGGCGCGCCAGCCCACATCCTCGCAATGGGCGACAAGCGCGGTGAAGTGGAACTTGCTCGGATGCCGCAGGCTTTGGCCCAGCCGGTAAAGGAACATCCCGAAGGCGTTCAGGAAGACGCCGCCATGCTTGCCCATATCGACGACGCGCCGCCCGATGGCGTCGAGCCTGCCAGTCAGCCCTTTGGGGCGCGTATCCTCCGGCGCGTCGGGCGTCGGAATGGCCTTGTCCACCCGCTCCATCAGGGCCACGAGATGCGGCTCCGCGCCTTGCGTCTCAAGGGAGAAGCCCGCCGCCGCGATCCGCGCCTCGAGCCGGTCGAGCGCCCAGGCGCCCGCCGTGTCCAGCCGCTCCAGCCCGCCCAGATCCAGCGTCACCGCACGGTCCGCCGCGATGGCCCGCAGCCGCGGTTCCGCCTCGGGCAGTTGATGCACGGTGAAGGCGCCCGTCAAGCGCACAAAATGGCGCTCGGGTGCGGTGTCGATCGCAAGGGACAGGGCGTTACTCATGGTCCGGGCCAGTGTCGCTCATCGGGGAATGGGTGGAAAGCTCATGCGCGCCAGAACCGCACGGTAAAGAGCACGAAGACCGCCATCAGCTCCAGCCTGCCCATCAGCATGGCAAGGATGAGCAGCCATTTCGCCGTGTCGTTGAGCGGCGCGAAATTGCCCGCCGGTCCGATGATCGGCCCGAGGCCCGGCCCGATATTCCCCAAAGCCGTGGCAGCGCCCGACAAAGCGGTGATGAAATCGAGCCCGGTCATGCCCAGCGCCACCGCGAACAGCCCCAGCGTGACGATGAAGAACAGAAAGAACGTCATCACCGAAGACAGCACGTCATCGGCCACGGGCCTTCCCTCGAAGCGCGGTGTGAAGATGCCATGCGGCGCGCGGATCCGGCCCAGCTGCGCGCGCACGGACACCACGAGAAGCTGCCAGCGGAACACCTTGATCGAGCAGGCGGTTGACCCCGCGCAGCCGCCAATGAGCCCGATGAAGAAGAACAACGCCACGAGGAACGGCCCCCAGAGCATGTAATTGGCCGAGGCATAGCCCGTCCCCGTCATGATCGACACGATGTTGAAGAGCGCCTCGCGGCCCGCGCGCTCGGGCGCGTGGGGAAAGAGCCACAGCAGGGCCGCGGCCACCACGAGGCAGACGATGGCGATGATGCTCAGGAAGGCGCGCACCTGGCTGTCGCGGAAGATCGCGCGGGAATCGCCGTTCAGCATCTGCACGTAGCGCACGAAGGGCAGCCCCGCGAGGATCATGAACAGCGCCGCGACATATTCCGCGGAACCCGTGAACACCGCGAAGGAGCTGTCGTAATTGGCAAATCCGCCCGTGGCCACGGTTGTCAGCGCATGAACGGTGGCATCGAAGACATCCATCCCGCAGGCGAGATAGGCCAGGGCACAGGCCAGCGTGATCGTGATGTAGATCGACGAGATCGAGGAGGCGATCTCGGCGGCGCGCGGCAGCACCTTGCCCATCGTATCGAAGGCTTCGGAGCGGAAGATCTGCATGCCGCCGACGCGCAGTTCCGGCAGGAAGACCATGGCCACGACAATGATCCCGATCCCGCCCAGCCATTGCAGCAGCCCGCGCCACAGAAGGATGCCCTTGGGCAACTCCTCCAGCCCGCTGAACACCGTCGATCCGGTGGTGGTCAGGCCCGACATGGCCTCGAAATAGGCATCGACGAAGCGCGCCTCGGTCGCGCCCAACACGAAGGGGATCGCGCCGAAGACCGGCAGCACTGCCCAGACCGAGGTGGTCAACAGGAAGGTCTGTTGCAGCGACAGCCGGTCCTTCACCGCGTTCTGCGAGGCAAGCGAGATCAGACCGCCCGCAAGGGTGGTCATGATGGCGCTTTCGAAGAAGACGGCCCATTGCCCGCGCCCCTCGACGATATCGACCAGCATGGGAACCAGCATGGTCAGGCCGAGGCACATCACAAGAAGGCCGATGACATATGCCACGGGGCGCAGATCGAACATGAGGACGAGCGTTGGACCGCGCCACCTTCCAAGTCAAGAGACCCCGCGCGCCCGCGCCGCCCTGCCCCGAGGCGCTGCATCGGCAACCCGAGTGCACGCAGGTCCCGAAGCGGCCTTCTTCGCCGTTATTGGACCCCGAAAGCGCCGCCGGGACCACCCTCCGGGTCGCGCGTGCCCCCCTGCCGCTTCACCTTTCCAAAAAAACGCAAACGCACCCCGCGCCGCCAGCTCGACGCCGGGGGAACCGCGCACAAAAAAACGCCGCACCCGAAGGCGCGGCGCTCCATCCACTTTAATCTGTCTGCGTCAGCCGACGTGAAACAGCGTCGAGAACAGCTGCGGATCGAGGCTTTCCTGCGCAAAAAGATCACCCTCCGTCAGCACCGACACGGCGTCATGGCTGTGCAGGCTTTCCTGATGGCTGGCCAGCACGCGGTAATCGCCGATGCGGGCGTCACGCTGCAATTGATCGGCAAAGAGCCGGGCCGCGTCTTCGACGAAGATCGGATTGGCCGCGTTCAGCTCCGCGAAGGCCTGTTCGTCTTCGCGCTTCACCATCACCTGCGTTTCGGTCGGCACGGCGATGCGGCACAGGTCGATCAAATCCTCGAACCAAAGCACGTCGTCGCCCTTCAGCTCGACCGATATCCGCGCCACCGAGCGCTGCGAATGCGGCGTGGCCAGCACGCCCCGCTCGCGCCGCGCATGTTCGCTGAGTTCCAGCGAGCACGGGCAGGTCGACGAATATACATAATCGAGATGCATGATCTTGCGGCGCACGCCGTCAATTTCGACGAGTTCCAGCGCGATGTCGTAATACTGAAAGCCCGACAGGCCCGAGCGCAGGCTGTCGATCTTCACCGGGAAGCGCAGGCGCATGTTGATCCGCGCATCGAAGCTTTCGAGGTCGGTCTTGTAATCGTCGAGCGCGGCCTCGATCACCTCGAAGGAAAACGTCTTTTCGGCATGCTTGTAGAAGGACCGCATGATGCGGGACATGTTGATGCCCTTCTTGTCCGCCTCGAGGCTGACCGTGCCGGTCACGCTCGTCTCGAGATGCAGGTCGCCGTTGTCGCGGGTGTGGTACGCGATGGGCAGCCGGAAGTTCGAGATGCCGACATGCTGGATCGGGCGGTTGGCGCCCCGGATCAGCGAGGACGGGCCGTTCTGCAGGTCGGGCAGCGTGTTCTTGTAATCCGCATCGACATCGAAGGCGGAATCGTAGTCGCGCGCCAGCACCGGATAGGAATCCGCGCCCGGCAGCAGTTTCTGTACCGCAGGATCCAGCGCCTCGATCTCGGCCTCATGGGCGCGATCGGCCCATTTCCGCAGCACGGCCAAGGCCGCTTCCGCTTCATCGCGGCTCGGCTTCCGGTCGAATTCAGGATCGTAAACGTTCATGAGGGGCACTCCGCATCCAGTCCGACATAGATAGGGCGTCGCCGAAGGCTTGCCCACTTTATATGCCTTTCTACGGGGCAAAGAACCTGCCGGATCAAAATGTTCCCCCCTGTTTGAAGGGGGAACATTCCCTGTCACATCGCCGTGAGCGCCTGCTCGATATCACCCACGAGGTCCTCGGCATCCTCAAGCCCGACCGACAGCCGGATCAGCCCGTCCGTGATGCCGAGTTGGGCCTTCAGATCAGCCGCAAGCCGTTGATGCGTTGTGGTTGCGGGATGGGTCGCAATGGTCTTGGCGTCGCCGAGATTGTTGGAAATCAGGATGACCTCCAGCGCGTTCATGAAGCGGAATGCCGCCTCCTTGCCGCCCTTCACCTCGAAGGCGATCATCGTGCCGCCCGCGCCCATCTGCCGCACCGCCAGCGCGTGCTGCGGATGGCTTTCGAGCCCGGGATAGAGCACGCGCGACAAATGCGGATTGTCCGACAGGGCCGCCGCGATCTCTTCGGCATTCGCATTCTGCGCCCGCACCCGCAAATCGATCGTCTCGAGACCCTTCAGCAGCACCCAGGCCGTGAACGGGCTCATCGAGCCGCCGGTATGCTTCATGTATGGCTCCACGACCTTGCGGATATGATCGCGCGTGCCGAGGATCACACCGCCCAGCGTGCGCCCTTGCCCGTCCATGTGCTTGGTGGCGGAATAGATGATGACATCCGCGCCCTGCGCCACCGCATCCGAAAAGACCGGCGTGGAAAAGACGTTGTCCACGATGACCTTCGCACCCTTTGCATGGGCGATCTCGGCCACGGCCTCGACATCGACAAGCTCCAGCGTCGGGTTCGACATGGACTCGAAGAACACCGCCTTGGTATCGTCGCGCACCGCGTCGCGCCATTGCTGCAGGTCCGCGCCATCGACAAGCGTGACCTCCACGCCAAAGCGCGGCAGGATTTCCTCGACGATATAAAGACAGGATCCGAACAGCGCCCGGGCAGAGACCAGGTGATCGCCCGCCTTCAGCATCGACATCAGCGCGCCATTGACCGCCGCCATGCCGGACGCCGTGGCAAAGCCGTCCTCGGTGCCTTCCAGAAGGGCGATCCGTTCCTCGAACATCCGCACCGTGGGGTTGCCGTAGCGGGCGTAGATGAACTCGTCCTCGCCCGCCTCGATGAAGCGGCTCTCCGCCGCCTCGGCCGAGGGGTAGACGAAGCCCTGCGTGAGGAAGATCGCCTCGGAAAGTTCGCCATATTGGCTGCGGCGCGTGCCGCCATGGACCAGGTTGGTGCGTGTCTTGCGTTTGGACATCGTCTTCGCTCCGTCTCGGCCCTGTCTCGGGCCACAAAAAAACCCCGTCGCGGTCAAGCGAAAGGGGTCTCCTCGGAAGGGCACTCTCGGCTGACCTCTTTAGCGGAATGTTTAGCGTGGCCCGCAATCCGGTAAACAAATCGCCACGTGAAGGTGCTCATAGACCGTGCGCGCAGCCTGCGTCAAGCCAGCGCGATGCACCTGCGGGCCGCCCGGCGCACGAGATGCGCGCAGGGGCCCGGGTCTTGTTATTTCTCGTCGGCGGCCTGCCGCGCGAGACGCGGAATTTCGCTGCGGTGAAAGCCGAAATCAGCCAGCTCGCGGTCGCTGAGCGCTTGCAGCTCATATACGGTCTGGCGGTAGACGGCCCGGCGCGCGGCCCGTTCCCGCAGCGTTTCGCGGAAGGTGTGGATACGTGCGGCCAGCTTGGATTGGCCGGTCTGCGCGATGACGTTCTGGACAAAGGCCATGTGTCGGCTCCTGTGCTGTCTCGATGCGGAATTGCATCGCTTGAGGCAGACATAAGCCGATGCTGCATGTGCACAATCGCCCTGACCGAAAGGCCGCTATGCAGAGGCGTCAAGGCCGCCCCAACACGCATGCGCGCAAGCTGCCATGTTCCCGAGCGGCGATCCGGCCTCAGAACGGCACGTCGTCCGCCGCGCAGACAAAACGTGACACGACCTTCTTCGTGCCCGCCTTATCGAAGGCCACTTCCAGCTTGTCGCCTTCGATGCCCACGATCTCGCCATAGCCGAATTTCTGGTGAAAGACCCGCTCTCCCATCACGTAGGAGGACACCGCATCGAGGTCGATCACCTGGTTCCGGCTTTCGCGCGGCTGGCTCATGGGCCGCTCTTTCGACCGCTCCTGCAACCGCCGCCAGCCCGGCGAATTGTAGACATCGGCCCGCGCCGCGCGGTCATGCAGGCCGCTTTGCGCATTCGCCATGATCTCGGGCGAGGCGGAGGCCGCCATGCCCGCTGCACCATATCCACCACCATAAAGACCCGGCGGCGTCAGCACCTCCACATGCGCCTCTGGCAGCTCGTCGATGAAGCGCGACGGCATCTGACTTTGCCATTGTCCGAAGACGCGCCGGTTGCCCGCAAAGGAGATCGTGCAGACTTCCTCTGCCCGGGTGATGCCGACATAGGCCAGCCGCCGCTCTTCCTCGAGGCCCTTGAGCCCGCTCTCATCCATGGAGCGCTGCGAGGGGAACAGCCCGTCCTCCCAGCCCGGCAGGAACACGGCGGGAAACTCCAGACCCTTGGCGGCATGCAGCGTCATGATCGACACTTTTGCGCCGCCGTCATCGCTCTCGTTGTCCATGACGAGGCTGACATGCTCCAGAAACCCCTGCAGGTTCTCGAAGCTTTCCAAGGCCTTCACGAGTTCCTTGAGGTTTTCGAGCCGCCCCGGCGCCTCGGGCGTCTTGTCGGCCTGCCACATGCCCGTATAGCCCGACTCGTCGAGGATGATCTCGGCCAGCTCCATATGAGTCAGGTCGGCATCGCCCGCCATCCGGCCCCAGCGCGCGATATCCTCGACCAGCACACGCAGCGCCGCTCCGCCCTTGCCTTTGATCGCGCCGTCTTCGACCGCGATCCGCGCGCCTTCCACGAGGCTCACCCCGCGCGACCGCGCGGTCTGCTGGATCACCTGCTGCGCCTTGTCGCCCAGGCCCCGCTTTGGCGTGTTCACGATCCGCTCGAAGGCCAGATCGTCCTCTGGCGAGGTCACGACCCGGAAATAGGCCATGGCATCGCGGATCTCCATCCGCTCGTAAAAGCGCGGGCCGCCGATGACACGGTAGGGCAGACCGATGGTCAGGAACCGGTCCTCGAAGGCGCGCATCTGATGCGACGCACGGACGAGGATCGCCATCTCGTCGAGCGAAAAGTCCCGCATCCCCCGCGTGCCCTTCTGCATCGCTTCGACTTCCTCGCCGACCCAGCGCGCTTCCTCGTCGCCGTCCCAATGGCCGATGAGGCGGACCTTCTCCCCCTCTTCGGCCTCGGTCCATAGCTCCTTGCCGAGCCGTCCCTTGTTGCCCGCGATCACGCCCGAGGCGGCCGCGAGGATATGCGGCGTGGAGCGGTAATTCTGCTCCAGCCGGACCACATGCGCGCCCGGGAAATCCTTCTCGAAGCGCAGGATGTTGCCCACCTCGGCGCCCCGCCAGCCATAGATCGACTGGTCGTCATCGCCCACGCAGCAGATGTTCTTGTGCCCGCCCGCCAGAAGCCGCAGCCACAGATATTGCGCGACGTTGGTGTCCTGGTACTCGTCCACGAGGATGTAGCGGAACCAGCGCTGATATTGCGACAGCACGTCCTCATGGGTCTGGAAGATCGTGACCATGTGCAGAAGCAGGTCGCCGAAATCCGTGGCATTCAGATCCTTCAGCCGCGCCTGGTACTCGGCGTAAAGCGCGGGGCCCTCGTGGTTGAACGCGCCCGCATCGGCCGCAGGCAGGTTGTCCGGCGTCAAAGCGCGGTTTTTCCAGCCGTCGATGATGCCCGCGAGCTGCCGCGCAGGCCAACGCTTCTCGTCGATGCCGCGCGCCACGATGAGCTGCTTCATCAGCCGCACCTGGTCGTCGCTGTCGAGAATGGTGAAGTTCGACTTGAGCCCCACCAGCTCCGCATGCCGCCGCAGAAGCTTCACGCAGATCGAATGGAAGGTGCCGAGCCACGGCATGCCCTCGATCGCCTGCCCCAGCATGCCGCCCACGCGGGACTTCATCTCGCGCGCGGCCTTGTTGGTGAAGGTCACGGCAAGGATCTCGTTCGGCCGCGCCTTTCCCTGGTTCAAGAGATGCACGATTCGCGCGGTCAGCGCGCGTGTCTTGCCCGTCCCGGCCCCGGCCAGCATAAGCACCGGACCGTCCAGCGTCTCCACCGCCTGGCGCTGTGCGGGGTTCAGCCCGTCAAGATACGGCGCGCCCCGCGCCTGCATCGCCCGCGCGGCCAGACCCGGCTGTGCCGCTGCCTCGAAGGCATCCATATCGTCGAAACTGCTCATGGCCGACAAGATAGCCGCAATCGGCCTCGAGATAAAGCGGCGTTCGCATAATGTTCCCGCGACTTTTCCGCCTTCGGACCTCGGCTCCAAACCCGTATGCACCCGCGCGTCCCACGCAAGGGAGGCAGCGCAACCCCCTGTCACGTTCGGACCAAAAATACCTCTCGGGGGAGTGTGAGGGGGCAGAGAGCCCCCTCACCTTGCGACGCGCGCCGTCTAAAATCCGGTAAATCCGGTCGAAGGGCGCGTCACCCGCAGGCGGATCCCCCGGATCCGCCTGCCAGAAAAGCGGGCCGCCGCGCGGCCCACAATCAGATCACCGATCAGCGCTTGGTCATGCCGCCATCGACGAAGTATTCCGACCCGGTCACGTAAGACGCGTCATCGGACAGCAGGAAGCAGGTCACACCCGCCACTTCCTCGGCGGTGCCCACGCGACCCAGCGGGACCGCCTGCTTCACCTGCTCGACGAACTCATCCTGCTTTTGCTCGTCCATGCCGGTGCCCGCGAAAAAGCGCGTGTCGATCGGACCGGGGGCCACGGCGTTCACGCGGATCCCCTTCGGTGCGAGATCCGACGCCCAGCTACGCGCCAGCGCGTAGCAGGCGATCTTGGTGGCGCCGTAGACCGCACCTTCCGCCTGGCCCAGATACCCCGCGACCGAGGAGGTCAGCAGTACCGCGCCATCATCGTTCAGCATCGGCTTCAGGGCCGCCATCTGCAGGACCGGGCCGCGCACGTTCACATCCATGATCTTGTCGAAATCGTCGGCCTCGATTTCCTCGGTGTCCCAGAACTTGCCGAAACCCGCATTGAGATAGAGCCCGTCAAGGCCGCCCATCTCCTCTTTCACGGTCTTGGCCAGCGCTTTTGCCGCCTCGGGATCACGCGCGTCGTTCTTCAGAACCAGCGTGCCTTCGGGCAGGGCCTCCTTGGCCTCGTCGAGATGCTCCTGCGAGGTGCCGGTCACGGCGACCGTGCCGCCCTCATCCGCGATGCGCTTGGCGGTGGCGAGGCCGATGCCGCTCGTGCCGCCGGTGATCAGAACGCGTTTGCCGTCGAAACGTGCCATGTCTTATCTCCAATTCTACTCTGTGCTGGGGAAGGGAACGAAGAGCCGGACGGCCCGTTCCATGCGGGTCCCGCTCATCTGGACAAACCCGCCCATGCGCTCTCTTATCGGGCCATGTCTCTTGATGCCCGTTACCCCGCCATTGCCGATCTGCGTGATCGCGCCCGCGCCCGCCTGCCGCGTTTTGTCTGGGATTACCTCGACAGCGCCACGGGGCGCGAGACGACGCAATGGCTCAATCGCGCGGCATTGGACCGGCTGCGCTTCGCCCCCTCGATCCTGCATGGAGAGGTCGCGCCCGCGCTCGAAACCCCGCTTCTCGGCACCGACTACGCCCTGCCCTTCGGCGTGGCGCCCGTTGGCATGTCCGGGCTCATCTGGCCCGAGGCGGAGCGACATCTGGCCCGTGCCGCCACCGCAGCGGGGCTGCCCTACACGCTGTCCACTGTCGCCGCCTCGACGCCCGAGAAGATCGGCCGACATGTCGCGGGGCGCGGCTGGTACCAGCTTTACACGCCCCGCGACCCGGATGTGCGCGCCGACATGCTGGCCCGCGCCCGCGATGCGGGGTTTTCCACGCTGGTTATGACCGTCGATCTGCCCGCGGCCTCCCGGCGCGAGCGGCAGGTCAAGGGCGGGCTGACCCAACCTCCCCGCCTGACCCCGCGCCTTCTGGCGCAGACCGCGCTCCGTCCCACCTGGGCCTGGGCCTGGGCGATGCAGGGACGCCTGCCCCGGATGGAGACGCTGGACAAATACGTGAAAGCGGAGGGCAGCCTCTCCTCCACCGCGCATGTGGGCTACCAGCTGCGCGTCGGGCCCGACTGGGACTACCTCGATGCCGTGCGCGATCTCTGGGACGGGCCGCTGATCGTGAAGGGCGTGCTGCGCGCCGAGGATGCGCCGCGCTTGGAGGCGGCGGGCGTCGATGCGCTCTGGGTGTCGAACCATGCCGGACGCCAATTCGACGGGGGCCCATGCGCCATCGACGTCCTGCCCGCGATCCGCGCGGCCACGGAGTTGCCCATCGTCTTCGACGGTGGCATCGAAGGCGGGCTCGACATCATCCGCGCCATGGCGATGGGGGCCGATTTCATCATGCTGGGCCGGGCCTGGCATTATGCGCTCGCCGCCCTCGGCCCCGAGGGACCCGATCACCTGATCGCCCTGTTGAAGGCCGATCTTGCCGCTAATTTGGGCCAATTGGGCGCGCGCCACCCCAAAGATCTGCGCGGGCATGTCCTACCCAGTGCTACGAGTTGAGCAGGCAGGTGCGATTGCCTAAGAAGGCAGCAGACTTTCCCTGAAGGACACCCACATGCCCGACTTCCAGAAGATCCTCATCGCCAATCGCGGCGAGATCGCCATCCGTATCATGCGCGCCGCAAACGAGATGGGAAAGAAGACTGTCGCCGTCTTCGCCGAGGAGGACAAGCTCGGGCTGCACCGCTTCAAGGCCGACGAGGCCTACCGCATCGGCGAGGGGCTGGGTCCGGTTCAGGCCTATCTCTCGATCCCGGAAATCATCCGCGTGGCGAAAGCCTGCGGCGCCGACGCGATCCATCCGGGCTACGGGCTTCTGTCGGAGAACCCTGAATTCGTCGATGCCTGCGACGCGGCGGGCATCACCTTCATCGGTCCCCGCGCCGAGACCATGCGCGCCCTTGGCGACAAGGCCAGCGCGCGGCGCGTCGCCATCGAGGCGGGCGTGCCCGTGATCCCCGCGACGGAGGTTCTGGGCGACGACATGAAGGCCATCGCCAAGGAAGCGGAGGAGATCGGCTACCCGCTGATGCTCAAGGCCTCCTGGGGCGGCGGCGGGCGCGGCATGCGCCCCATCGAAGGCCCGGACGAGCTGGAGACCAAGGTCAAGGAAGGCCGCCGCGAGGCCGAGGCCGCCTTCGGCAATGGCGAAGGCTATCTCGAGAAGATGATCACCCGCGCCCGCCACGTGGAGGTGCAGATCCTCGGCGACAAGCAGGGCAATATCTACCACCTTTTCGAGCGCGACTGCTCCGTCCAGCGCCGCAACCAGAAGGTCGTGGAACGCGCGCCCGCGCCCTACCTATCCGCCGCCCAGCGAGAAGAGCTCTGCGAGCTCGGCCGCAAAATCTGCGCCCATGTGGATTACGAATGCGCGGGCACCGTCGAGTTCCTGATGGATATGGAGACGGGCAAGTTCTACTTCATCGAGGTGAACCCCCGCGTGCAGGTCGAACACACGGTGACCGAGGAAGTCACCGGGATCGACATCGTGCAGGCCCAGATCTCCATCGCCGAGGGCAAATCGCTGGCCGAAGCCACGGGCAAGGCCAGCCAGTACGACATCACCCTGAATGGCCACGCGCTGCAGACCCGGATCACCACCGAGGATCCGACCAACAATTTCATCCCCGATTACGGCCGCATCACCGCCTACCGCTCGGCCACGGGCATGGGCATCCGGCTTGATGGCGGAACGGCCTATGCGGGCGGCGTCATCACGCGCTTCTACGATTCGCTTCTGGTGAAGGTCACGGCCCGCGCCGCGACGCCCGAGAAGGCGATCAAGCGCATGGACCGCGCCCTGCGCGAGTTCCGCATCCGCGGCGTCTCCACGAATATCGACTTCGTACAGAACCTGCTGCAGCACCCGACCTTCCTGAACAATCAATACACCACGAAGTTCATCGACGAGACGCCGGAGCTCTTCGACTTCAAACCGCGCAAGGACCGGGGCACGCGCGTTCTGACCTATATCGCGGACATCACCGTGAACGGGCACCCGGAGGTCGAAGGCCGCCCGAAACCCGCGGCCGATCTGCGCCCCGCGCGCCCGCCCGCCTCCAACGTCGAAGAGCCGCAGCCCGGCACCCGCAACCTGCTCGAGGAGAAGGGCCCGCAGGCCGTGGCCGATTGGATGGCGGCGCAAAAGCAGCTCCTGATCACCGACACCACGATGCGCGACGGGCACCAGTCGCTACTGGCGACGCGGATGCGCTCCATCGACATGATCAAGGTGGCCCCCACCTATGCCGCGAACCTGCCGCAGCTCTTCTCGGTCGAGTGCTGGGGCGGGGCGACCTTTGACGTGTCCTACCGCTTCTTGCAGGAATGCCCCTGGCAGCGCCTGCGCGACATCCGCGCGAAGATGCCCAACCTGATGACGCAGATGCTCCTGCGCGCCTCCAATGGCGTGGGCTACACCAATTATCCCGACAACGTCGTGCAGGGCTTCGTGAAGCAAGCCGCCGAATCCGGCGTCGATGTCTTCCGCGTCTTCGACTCGCTGAACTGGGTCGAGAACATGCGCGTCGCGATGGATGCGGTGCTTGAGACGAACAAGGTCTGCGAAGGCGCCATCTGCTATACCGGCGATATCAACGATCCCGACCGCGCCAAGTACGATCTCAACTACTATGTCGAGATGGGCAAGGCGCTGCGCGATGGCGGGGCGCATATCCTCGGGCTGAAGGACATGGCGGGCCTTCTGAAACCCGCAGCGGCCGGCCCGCTCATCCGCGCGCTCAAGGAAGAGGTGGGCCTGCCCATCCACTTCCACACGCACGACACGTCCGGGGCCGCGATTGCCACCGTCATGGCCGCCGCCGAGGCAGGCGTCGACGCGGTCGATGCCGCGATGGACGCGCTGTCGGGCAATACCTCGCAGCCGACGCTCGGCTCAATTGTCGAGGCGATGCGTTTCACCCCGCGCGAAACCGGCCTCGACATCGAGGCGATCCGCGAGATTTCCAATTATTGGGAAGCCGTGCGCGGGCAATATGCGGCGTTTGAATCGTCGCTTCAGGCTCCCGCCTCCGAGGTCTACCTGCACGAAATGCCCGGCGGGCAGTTCACCAACCTCAAGGCGCAGGCCCGCTCCATGGGTCTTGAGGAACGCTGGCACGAAGTCGCGCATACCTATGCCGAGGTGAACAAGATGTTCGGCGATATCGTGAAGGTCACGCCCTCCTCTAAGGTTGTGGGGGACATGGCGCTGATGATGGTCAGCCAGAACCTGACCCGCGCCGACGTCGAGGATCCGGGGCGCGACATCTCCTTCCCCGACTCGGTCATCGACATGATGCGCGGATCGCTCGGGCAACCGCCCGGCGGATGGCCCAAGGACATCCAGAAGCGCATCCTGAAGAAGGAAAAGCCGATCACCGACCGTCCCGGCAAGCATCTCGAGCCGGTCGATTTCGAGGCGATGCGCGCCGAACTCACGGCGAAGTTCGAGGACGTCGAATTCGATAACGAGGACCTGAACGCCTACCTCATGTATCCCAAGGTCTTCACGGACTACGTGGCGCGCCACCAGCAATACGGCCCCGTCCGCACGTTGCCGACGAAGACCTTCTTCTACGGGATGCAGCCCGGCGAGGAGATCACCGCCGAGATCGACCCCGGCAAGACGCTGGAGATCCGTCTCATCACGATCGGCGAGCCGCAGGAAAACGGCGAGCGGCGGGTCTTCTTCGAACTAAATGGCCAGCCCCGCTCCGTTCGTGTGGCGGACCGAAAGTCCACCGGCGGCAAGGCGGCGGCGCCCAAGGCCGAGATGGGCAACCCGAACCATGTGGGCGCGCCGATGCCGGGCGTCGTGGCCTCGGTCGCGGTCGAGCCGGGCAAGAAGGTGAAACAGGGCGATCTTCTGCTGACCATCGAGGCTATGAAGATGGAGACCGGCCTGCATGCCGAGCATGACGCGGTGATCAAGGCCGTGCATGCCACACCGGGCGGCCAGATCGACGCCAAGGACCTGCTGGTCGAATACGAGCCGGAATAATAGCTAGGCGCCCGGCCTCGCCCGGGCGCCCTTGCCGTCCTGCGCGCCTTTGCCGTCCTGCGCGCCCTTGCCTTCCCGCGCGCCTCGCGCCTAGGCTCGGAGCGCATCACAGCCCCTCCGCCAGACAAGGCCGCACGTACACATGACCAAGCTCAAGCTCTCCGCCGCCGATCTCGTTGCCGAGGCGCGCAGCCAGATCCCCGAGGTCACCACCGAAGAGGCGCTTGCCATGGCCTCAGAGCCCGACGTGGTCATCGTCGACATCCGCGATATCCGCGAGCGCGCCAAGACGGGCTTCATCCCCGGATCGCTGCACGCGCCCCGCGGCATGCTGGAATTCTGGGTCGACCCCGACAGCCCCTATCACAAGCCCGAATTCGCCCAAGAGGACAAACGCTACGTCTTCCATTGCGCGTCGGGCTGGCGCTCGGCCCTCGCCGTATTCCAGTTGCAGAAGATGGGCTTCGAGGCCGCGCATATGAAAGACGGCTTCAACGATTGGGTGGCCAAGGGCGGTGCGGTCGAAAAAGACGACCGGTCGCGCTGATGGACGGCTCCGCGCCCTTCGCGATCACCGCGATCTATGCAGGCCTTCTGGGCCTCGTCTTCCTGGCCCTGACCGCGCGGGTCATCACCCGTCGGGGGGCGACCGGCACATCGCTCGGCGATGGCGGCGACGTCGCACTGGAGCGCCGCATCCGCGCCCATGCCAATTTCGCCGAATTCGCGCCTCTGGGCCTGATACTCCTGTTGATGACCGAACTCATGGGCGCACCGGCGGAGGCGCTGCATCTTGCAGGCGGGCTCTTGCTGGTGGGGCGTGCGATGCACGGCCTGGCGCTGACGCGTGAGACGCCGTCGATGTTCCTGCGATCGGGCGGGATGTTGCTCACGATCCTGTCGATCGCCGCCACCTCCATAGCGCTCATCGCCCACGCGCTCTGGTAGGATCGGCGCAAGATTCCCGCCCCTAGGCGCGATTTTCCCCTTGCAGCGCGCGCCGCGATTTTCTACATCCCCGCTACTCGATTGGTAAGCGGGCGTAGCTCAGGGGTAGAGCATTACCTTGCCAAGGTAAGGGTCGGGCGTTCGAATCGCCTCGCCCGCTCCAACCGGGTCCGACGATGGATATGCGGGCGTAGCTCAGGGGTAGAGCATTACCTTGCCAAGGTAAGGGTCGGGCGTTCGAATCGCCTCGCCCGCTCCATCGGACTTTTTTCACCACGATTGTGCTGTTCTCCCGCCTGTGTCGCGCGTTGTGGGGAATTGTGCTGCGCGCCGATCCGCGTGCCGCGTCTACGAGAAATTCGATACCGGTCTGACCGCGCAAACCCAAGATGCGAACGCCGGGAATACCGTTACCGTATCGGCACCCACACACACCGCACTCAGTGCCACTGACCTTAGCTTCGCGCTACAGAGCCGCCGCTGTTGACGCGAATTTAATGCAAGATGCTATCTCTGTCAGTCGGGCAAAACCCGGTTTCGTCTTGCGTAAAGCAAAGTCAGGTGCAAATTCCTATATAGCTTCACGTAATTTGAGTATTAATATCAGGTTGATTACTTTGAATTAAGAGGAATAATTTATGTCGTTTGAGGATATCCCCATCGATTTTTGGTACGCTGCTTGGGCCGACCTGGAAGAAGTAGTAATTAGCGGCGGCAGCTCAAAAGATCTTGTTCTGGATTCACGTCCCGATACCCCTCGGGCGTCCCACTGGCTTGTCCGCGAGAATTCAATCGTCTTCCTTAAAGCTGTTACGAGGCTCGCTTACATCCGATACGGAATTATTTGGGACAGTCCGCAAACGACGGCAGTCGCCAGATTTCTGACGGCTGCCGGTCTGCCAGTGGTGAGAAATAAAAAGCTCCGTGAGGGCGTTATAGAAGGAGACCTAAACGCTGTTCTGGGTGAGGAAAGACCCCCGCAGTCTACAGAATATGAGACGTTTAGCCGATTGTCGCGTCGCGAGCAGGCTCAATTTCGTTCTGAACTTAAAAAGGCCTACACAACGCGATGCGCAATTTCAGGATGCGAAGTTGAAGTAGCTTTGGAAGCCTGTCACATTATAAGCCACGCTTCTGGAGGTCATTCCGAACCATCTAACGGCCTCCTCCTGCGGCGAGACCTTCATAGACTATTCGATCTAGGTCTAATCGCGGTCGAGCCGGAAAGACTATTATGGCGGTTTCATAACGACCTACTGGATCACTACGAAGACTTATCCAATGGTCGAAATGGACCAGATTTCGAAAACGATGATGCTCGGCTCGACAACCTTGCCAAGCACTGGGCCGCTTCTCAATTAAACGATTAAAAACACTAGTAATTTAATTCTCGCTTCTAACGGAACCTCTTGCACCGGACCAAAATGCAGTATTTGCGTGTTTGGGCTCGAACCCGTCATTCGCTGCACCGCAGAATGTGCCGGGACTCAGCCCTTTGAGGCACAGGCAAGAAGGCCGCTTCTGTCTCAGGCCTAAATCACCCCGCCAAAAAGGCATCGCAGTCACCTTCCTGCGGCCGCCCGCCCTCAAAACACCTTGAACGTCAGCGTCGTCAGCGACCGCTCGATCCCCGGGATCACCAGCAGGTTCTCGTTGATGAATTTGCCCACATCCTCGCCCTCGGGGACGTACATCTTCAGAAGCAGGTCGTATTCCCCCGACGTCGAATAGAGCTCCGAATGCAGCTCGCGCAGCGCGATCTTCTCGGCGACCTCGTAGGTCTTTCCGGGGGTGCAGCGGATCTGGATGAACAGGGCGCTCATAATCTCTCCTCGGGTTCACGGCCCGGCCAAGCTGGCACGGAAGTCACGGGGGCACAATGGGCCCGCGCCTGCCCTTTTCCTCGGCGGGCCCCGCACCTATAACCGCCCCGAACCAGCCTCGAAGGATCCGCCATGCGCCGCGCCGAGATCACCCGAAAGACCGCCGAGACGGATATCTCCGTCACGCTCGACCTCGATGGCAGCGGCAGCTACGACAATCAGACGGGCGTGGGGTTCTTCGATCACATGCTCGACCAGCTCGCGCGGCATGCGCTGATCGACATGACTGTCCGCTGCGATGGCGATCTGCATATCGACGACCATCACAGCGTCGAGGATGTGGGCATCGCGCTCGGTCAGGCCCTGACGCAGGCCATGGGCGACAAGCGCGGCATCACCCGCTACGGGTCCTGCCTGCTGCCAATGGATGACGCGCTGGTGCGCGCGGCGCTCGATCTCTCGGGTCGCCCGTTCCTTGTCTGGAACGTCGAGATGCCCACCGCCAAGATCGGCAGTTTCGACACCGAGCTCGTGCGCGAATTCTTTCAGGCGCTCGCAACGCATGGCGGCATCACGCTGCATGTCGATGCGCTGCACGGCTTCAACAGCCACCACATCGCCGAGGCCGCATTCAAGGCCGTCGCGCGCAGCTTGCGTGACGCGCTCGAAACCGACCCCCGCAAATCCGACGCCATTCCCTCGACCAAAGGAGCGCTCTGAGCATGCTCACGGCGATCATCGACTACGAATCCGGCAACCTGCATTCCGCAGACAAGGCCTTCCAGAAGATGGCCCGCGAAGGCGCGGGTGGCGAGGTCGTCGTCACCGACAAGGCCGAGGTGGTGGCAAAAGCCGACCGCATCGTGCTGCCCGGCGACGGCGCGTTTCCGGCCTGTGCAGCGGCCCTGCGCGGCAAGGACGGCGTCTACGAGGCGCTCATCGATGCGGTCGAAAATCGCGGCGTGCCCTTCATGGGCATCTGCGTCGGCATGCAGCTCATGGCGCGCAAGGGCCACGAATACGAGGAAGCCGACGGGCTTGGCTGGGTCGATGGCGAGGTGCTGAAGATCGTGCCGACCGATCCCACCCTAAAGGTCCCGCATATGGGCTGGAACGATCTGGTGATCGAGCAGGCGCATCCCGTGCTTGAAGGTGTGCAAACCGGCGATCACGCCTATTTCGTGCATTCCTATCAGATCCGCATGGCCGACCCGTCGCAGCGCATCGCCTATTGCGATTACGGCGAGGAGGTCACCGCGATCGTCGGCAGCGAGAACCGCATCGGGCTCCAATTCCACCCCGAGAAAAGCGCCGAGACCGGCCTACGGATGATTTCCAACTTCCTGCGCTGGACCCCGTGAGCGCACCCCGCGCGGTCCTGTCCTGGTCCTCGGGCAAGGATTGCGCCCATGCGTTGCATGTCTGCCGCCGGGACGGGCTCGCGCGGATCGAGGCGCTGTTCACCACGATCAGCGGGCCCTCGGGCCGCGTTGCCATGCACGGAACACGCCTTGCGATCCTGCGCGCGCAGGCCCGGTCCGTCGGCCTGCCGCTCATCGAGGTCACGCTGCCATGGCCCTGCCCCAACACCGAATACGAACGGATCATGGCCGAGGAGACCGCGAAGCTCGTCGCAGACGGGATCACGCATATGGTCTTCGGCGACCTGTTCCTTGAGGACATCCGCGCCTACCGCGAGGAGAAAATGCGCAGGATTGGGCTGACGCCGCTGTTTCCGATCTTCGGCACACCCCAAACGACGGAGTTTCTGGCCGCCGAGATGATGGAGAGCGGCCTCCGCGCCCGGATCGCCACATGTAACGCGGAAAAGCTCGGCCCGGATTTCGCAGGGCGCGCCTGGGACGCGGATCTGCTGCTCGATCTGCCCGAGGGCGTCGATCCCTGTGGCGAGAACGGCGAATTTCACACGGTGGTGACGGACAGCCCGGAATTTGCGGCGCCGTTGACGATCACGCCGGGCAATGTGGAAACGCGGGACGGGTTCCACTATGCGGATCTGCAGCTTGCCGCCGAGTGACGGTGTTGTGAGGTTGCCCCAGCCCTACGATCGGGTCGGTCTTTGCTGCGCGGAATAGCGGCTGAAAGCCGCCCGCGCATCGCCGGGCCGCCCCCCGGCACGGCGATTTTGTCCCGCCGGGCGCGTCGGTCGATGGTCTTCCGGATATTGAGAGATAAAGTGCGCAGACCTGCGGTCAGGATCGCCGCACCGCGGCCCTGCGAAACGCGGGCTGCGCGCGAGACAAACCCAGCACGAAAAATGCCACGCGGGGGTGGGCAACCGCGTGGCATCCTTCGTTCAAACCTTGTGCGACGTTACTGGATCCGGCTCCAGGTCTGGCTCGAACAGAGCAGCCCGCCCGCCACGCAGCCGCGCAGCTTCAGCGTGTTGCCGCTAAGATCCATCTTGCCGAGATAGACCTTGTCGTTCGACGGACGCCAGACGCGGCCCTCATACTTGCCGCCGCCCTGGGCGACCATGTTGCGCACCAGCACCTTGCCCTTGTTGGGCGAGTTGTATTCGCCCGACCCGTTGAAGGTCCGCGCGATCACGCCGCAGAGCTTGTCGCCGCAGGGCACCATCCGCACATGGGCGTAATTGCCCTCGTCGACTTCGGTCTTCCAGGTGCCCTCGATCGGGTCGGCGAAAGCAGCGGTCGCGCTCAGCGCAAGGCCCGCGATGGCGGTCAGAATGGCTTTCATGGGTTTCCTCCTCTCCATGAGACAGGCAAACCCTGCCCGCGCGCCCCGTCGCAAATCAAGATTGACGCAAGGTCGCGTTGCACATGCCGTTCCGTCATGTCATCTGGCCGCACCCACCGAGAAGGACACCCGCTCATGATCCTCTACCCCGCCATCGACCTCAAGGACGGCCAGGCCGTGCGCCTCCTGCGCGGCGATATGGACAAGTCGACCGTGTTCAACGACGACCCGGCCGCCCAGGCCCGCGCCTTCGTCGAGAGCGGCTGCCAATGGCTGCATCTCGTGGATCTGAACGGTGCCTTTGCCGGGCAGCCCGTCAATGCCGCGGCGGTCGAGGCGATCCTCGCCGCCTGCCCCGGCGTGCCGGCCCAGCTTGGCGGCGGTATCCGGGACATGGCCACGATCGAGGCCTGGATCGAGAAGGGTCTCGCCCGCGTCATCCTCGGCACTGTCGCGGTGGAAAATCCCGATCTCGTGCGTGAAGCCGCGCGCGCCTTCCCGGGCAAGGTCGCGGTCGGCATCGATGCGCGCGGCGGCAAAGTCGCCACCAAGGGCTGGGCCGAGGAGACGGATGTCGATGCCACCGATCTTGCGCGCAGCTTCGAGGATGCGGGCGTCGCGGCCATCATCTACACCGATATCAACCGCGACGGTGCCATGGGCGGCCCGAATATCGAGGCGACAGAGGCGCTCGCGCGGGCCGTGTCGATCCCGGTCATCGCTTCGGGCGGGGTTTCTTCGCTCGCCGATCTCGAAGCCCTGCGCGACACCGACGTGATTGCAGGCGCGATCTCGGGCCGGGCGCTTTACGACGGCGCGCTCGATCTCAAGGCTGCGCTGGCAGCCCTGGGCTGAGCGCCCCCTTATCCGGCCCAACAATTGGCGCACTGCCCCGGCATCACCGCCGGGGCCGCATGTCCTGCAACGCCGAATTACTCCGCAACAGCCGCACCCGTGAGCTTCTCAAGCGCGCCGGTCATCATCGTGACGTATTGCGCGTCCTCCGGTACCTCCAGATCGCCCAGCATGTCGGCCGGGTTCTCGTAGGTCACGAAGACCTGTCCCGAGGCATCCTCATAGGCCAGAACCCGCAGCGGCAATTGCACGCCTGCCCGAATGTCGTCCTGCATGGCGGGCGTGCCCAGCTTGGGATTGCCGAAGATCAGCAATTCCGCCGGGGCCATCTCCATATCCACATTCGCAGCGCCGCCCGCATGATCGACCCGCGCGAAGATCGTGGCGCCTGCGTTCTTCACGGCCGTCTCCAGCTTGTCGATGGTGACTTCGACGGAATGAGGGCTTTCGGTCTCGATATACTCGGCCCAGGCGGCCCCTGTGGACAGGGCGGTCACGGACAGGACGGCAAATGTGCGGGTCAGAATGGACATGGGTTTTCCTCCGGTCAAAGAGGACGAACCGGCAGACGCCTCCGACCGTTCCGCGCCGCCCAACACATCGCCGTGACACGAACGCACGGATCCCGGCGCCAAGACCGCCATCCTTTCTTGTGATCCGCGCCGGCTTTCGGCATATCGGAGCCAAGCCAGAAGGACCCAAGCGATGCTGAAGACCCGGATCATTCCCTGTCTCGACGTGGCCGATGGCCGCGTGGTCAAGGGCGTCAATTTCGTCGATCTGCGCGATGCGGGCGATCCCGTCGATGCCGCCCGCGCCTATGATGCCGCAGGCGCCGACGAGATCTGCTTTCTCGACATCACCGCAAGCCACGAAGACCGCGACACCATGCTCGATGTTGTGACCCGCACCGCCGAGCAATGCTTCATCCCGCTCACCGTGGGTGGCGGCGTGCGCTCGGTTGCGGATGTGCGCAATCTCCTGCTCGCAGGTGCGGACAAGGTCAGCTTCAACTCCGCAGCCGTGGCCAACCCCGACGTCGTGTCGGAGGCCGCCGACCAGTTCGGCAGCCAGTGCATCGTCGTGGCCATCGACGCCAAGTCCGTGGGCGAGAACAAGTGGGAAATCTTCACCCATGGCGGCAGGCGGGAGACCGGCATCGACGCCATCGACTTCGCGCTCACGATGCAGGCCAAGGGCGCGGGCGAGATTCTCCTGACCTCAATGGACAAGGACGGCACGCGCTCGGGCTTCAACATTCCGCTCACCCGCGCGATCTCGAACGCGGTCACGATCCCCGTCATTGCCTCGGGCGGCGTCGGCAATCTCGATCACCTCGTCGAAGGCGTGACCGAGGGCGGCGCCTCCGCCGTGCTGGCCGCCTCGATCTTCCATTTCGGGGATTACACCATCGGCGAGGCCAAGGATTACATGGCCCAGCACGGCATCGCGGTGCGGAAATGACCCTCGAAGAGCTGGCGAGGACCGTCGCGAAACGCGCCAAGGCCGACCCCGAGGACAGCTGGACCGCGCGCCTCATCGCCAAGGGTCCGGAAAAATGCGCCGAGAAATTCGGCGAGGAAGCCATCGAGGCGATCATCGAGGCCGCCAAGGGCGACCGCGCTGCCCTGACCTCCGAGGCCGCAGACGTGCTGTTTCATTTCCTCGTCATGCTGGAAGCCCGCAAGGTGCCGCTGTCGGACGTTATGGCCGAGCTTGCCAAGCGGCAGAAACGCTCGGGCCTGGCCGAAAAGGCCGCCCGCAAGGGCCTCTGATCCTGGTTGGACAATAGCGCACGCATCCTCGGCCTGGTCGCGGTCATTGCCGCCGCGATGCTCTGGGGCACGACCGGCACCGTCCAAACCCTCCTGCCCCCCGAACGCGCGCCGCTCGCCGTGGGCGCGCTGCGCCTCGCCGTGGGGGCGCTTTCGCTCGTGGCGCTCGCCCTCGCGCAACCGGCCTGCCGCCGCGCAATCGGCAGCCTGCCCCTGGGCGGCATCGCCTTCGCCGGCGCCGCCATCGGGCTTTATAACCTGCTGTTCTTCTGGGGGGTGACCGAGGCCGGTGTCGGTATCGGCACCGCGATCACCATCGGCTCCGCACCGTTCTGGGCCACGGCCTACGAGGTTCTGGCGCTTCGCCGCCTGCCCACGCCCCTGCGCGCCGCGGGTCTCGTCCTGTCGGTCGCGGGCGTTGCGCTTTTGGCGACCGCAGGCACGACCGGCGCGGCATCGGCCTTGGGCATCGCGCTCACCCTGGGCGCGGGCGCGTGTTACGCCACCTATTCGCTGGCGACGAGCCGCGTGGGCCAACGCGCGCCCTCCACGGCCATTGCCGCCGCGACCTTCACAATCGCCGCGCTATTCGCCCTGCCCGTGCTGTTCATCCTGCCTCTGGGCTGGCTCGCCGCCCCCGGCGCGCTGGCCGCCATCGGATTTCTCGGCATAGCCGCCACGGGTCTGTCCTATGCGCTTTACACCTGGGGACTGACCCGCGTGGCCGCCTCCACCGCCGTGACGCTGGCCCTGGCCGAGCCGGTCACCGCCTGGCTTCTGGCCACCTTCCTCGTGGGCGAGCCCGTGAGCACGCAAAGCATCGCAGGCGCGCTCCTCGTGCTTGCAGGCCTCGCCATTGTCACGCTGTCGGGCACCCGTCGGGCCGACTGATCAGGCGATCTTCGCCATCGCCGCGAGGAAGGCCGCCACTTCGGCGCGCGTGTTGTAATGGCACATCGACACCCGCACCGCCGCCTCGAAACCGAGCGGCGTCAGGATGTTACCGGAGTAATGATCGGCCTTGCGGATATGCACCCGCACGCCTTCGCCCTCCAGCGCCTCGACGATCTCCGCCGCCTTGCGCCCTTCGGCCACGAAAGTCACGAGACCCTCGCGATGGGCGTTCTCCACCCCGCCGATCACCGTGATACCCGGCATCTCCGCAAGACCCTTGAGGTTGCCCGTGCCATGCAGCATCGCCTCGCAGAGCATTTCTTCCTGCGCCGCGATGGCCGCACCCGCCGCCTCGATCCGCGCGCGGGGATCGCTGGCATCCGAGACCTCGCCGCCCAGCCAGTCGAAATAGGCGACAACGTCCGACAGGGTCGCGTAAGCGCCCGTGTCCCGCGTGCCGAGCTCCCAGTTCCCCTCCGGCCCGCCGATCAGCGCGTCATGCGCTAGCGCGGTCAGCCGGTCCGAGGCCCAGGCCACGCCGTAGCCATGGCGCGAAAACACCTTGTAGGGCGAGATCACGTAGCCATCGACGCGCGCCGCCCTGAGGTCGATGCCCCCGTGGCAGGCATGCTGGATGCCGTCCACGATGATGAAGGCCTCGGGCGCCTTGGCCCGGATCGCCGCCGCGATTGCCGCGATATCCATGCCGATGCCCGTGACGGGCGAGGTATGCAGGATCGTTGCGACGCGTGTGTCCGGCGTGACCTCTGCGGCGTAGGCCTCCGCCGTGACGCGCCCCTCCGCATCGTCATGCGGGACCTGGACATAGGGTTTGCCCGCCACCTCCGCCCAGCGCTGCGCGGCGGAGCGCGAGGCTGGATGTTCGACCGTCGAGCCCAGCACGACACCGCCCTCGGGCGCGCCAAGGCAGGCATCGCGGATCAGACGGAACAGCAATTCGGTGCCGGATTCGCCCACGAAGACGCGGCCCCCTTCGGCGTTGAAGAACAGTTTCGCATCCACGCGCGCGGTGTCGATGATCTCCTGCAGCTTTTTCGACGCCGCGTTCATCCGGCCCTGATTGTCCGGGATCGCGGCGAACTTAGCGCTCGTCTCCACCACGGATTTCAGCGTCAGCGCCCCGCCCGCATTCTCGAAGAAGATGCGCGGGCCGGTCAGCGGGCATTCGTCCACATGCGCGAAGCGAGCGCGCACGCGCTCAATGAGCTGCTCCCGCGCCTCGATCGGAACCATCTTGCTCAATGCGTGCTCTCCCCGTCATCGCGCGCCCGCGCAGCCAATGCCGCGTCCAGCGCCTCTTCCATGTCCTCGGGGTCTTTCGACGGCACCGCGTAGGAGCCCGAAAACCACTTGGCGAGGTCGAGATCCGCGCAGCGCCGCGAACAGAAGGGGCGGTATTTCGCGTCGCTCTTCTCCGAACAGATCGGACAGCTCATTCCATCACCTCCGACAGCGCCACGCGGTCGCGCTTGCGCTGCAACTCGATATTGCCCATGGGCGTCCAGCCCACGAATGTCGTCTCGACGCTGTCGGACTTGAGCGCAGCCCGCAAGACGCTCTCCACCTGCCGCCGCTCCTTTTTCGGAAAGGGCGCAGGATCGATTACGATGACGCCACCCAGACCCCGGATTCGCAGCTGCCGCGGCAGATCGCGCAAGGCCGCGATCGTGGCCTTCAGCCCTGCGGCCGGAGACGTGTCGCCACCCGTGTTCACATCGACAGCCACCAGCGCGCGGGTCTCCTCGACCGCCATGGAGCCTGCGCCCTTCAGCGCTGCGATGGGCGAGGCCAGCGCCTCCAGCGCATCGGCAGCGCCGGTGATCTCGAAGGCATCCGGTCCCTCGACCACATCGGCGGGCATGACCCATTCCCGCCAGGCGCGCATCTCGGGGCTGTCGCCTTCCAGAAGGATTTCGGCGCCGGTGCCGCGATCGCCCGCGACCTTGGCCGCCACGTCCTGCATGGCGCGGATATCCTCGGCGATGGCCTCGGGATCGGCCCCTGCGCAGGAGGACCGCAGGATCAGGCCCGCATCGCCCTCCATCACCTCATGGGCGATTTCCAGAAGCGCGTCGCGCATCTCCTCGTCGCGGATCTGGCGCGAGACGTTCAGCCCCGGCGCGTCCGGCGTGACGATGGCGTAGCGCGACTTGAACAAGAGCTTCGTGGTCACCGGCACCGCCTTGCCCGGCTCCGCATGACCCGTGACCTGCACCATCAGCGCATCGCCCGGGGCCACGCCCTTGATCTGGCGCAGATAGACCGGCCCGTCCGGTGTGTCGCAGAAGATGCCGCCCTGGCCCTTCATCGGGCGCCTCGCGATGGCGCGGTAGATCGTGCCGGGGGCCGGTTGGTCGCCCGCGACGAACAGATCCTCGAGCCGCCCATCCACCATCAGCGCTGCCGCCTCCCGCTCGCCGATCCGGCCCAATGCGATCTGTGCGCCCTTCATGCCGCACCCTCCTGCCAAATGTTGTGACCCGCTGCCTGCAGAAGCTGCGCGGTCTCCGCAAGCGGCAGGCCCACGATGGCCGAATAGGAGCCCTGCATCCACGGGATCAGCGCCCCCGCAGGCCCCTGAATGCCGTAACCGCCTGCCTTGCCCTGCCAATCGCCGGTGGCGAGATAGCCGTTTACCTCGCTATCGGACAGGGACTTCATCTTCACCTGGCTCACCACGTCCCGTTCCCAGATCCGCGCGCCGCGCTTCACCGCGATGGCCGTCACCACGCGGTGCCGACGTCCGGACAAGGCCCAGAGAAAGGCCGCGGCCTCGCCCGCATCGGCGGGCTTGCCCAGGATGCGTCGGCCCAGCGCCACGGTGGTGTCCGCACAGAGCACGATGTCATCGGAGGCGGCCTCGACCGCGCGGACCTTCTCGCGGGCGATGCGCTGGCAATAGGGCCGCGGCAACTCGCCCTTCAGCGGGGTCTCGTCGATTTCGGGCGGGCGCACGGCGTCGGGCGTCAGCCCGAGCGTTGCCAGCAATTCCAGCCGCCGGGGGCTGCCCGATCCCAGAATAAGCGCCATGATGCGTCCCCCAGACATGCGAGAGGGGCCCGGAGGCCCCTGTCATCGCCGATCCCTTGAATGGTCGGCTTACTTGAAGCGGTAGTTGATCCGCCCCTTGGTCAGGTCGTAAGGCGTCATTTCAACCTGCACCTTGTCGCCTGCCAGAACCCGGATGCGGTTCTTGCGCATCTTGCCTGCCGTATGCGCGATGATCTCATGGCCGTTTTCAAGCTCGACCCGGAACGTCGCATTCGGCAGGAGTTCCTTTACGACACCGGGAAATTCGAGCGTATCTTCCTTGGCCATGGTCTCTCCTGCATTGGGTTTTACACCGCTTCCCGAAGGAAACCGTGCGATGCGCGGTAAATGAGCCCGTTTCACGCTTTTTTCAAGAGGCAATATCACCGCAGCGTTTGGAGCGCCGGCGCTGTGTCGCGGCCCGCCTGGTCCGCCCAATGCGCGCGATTGAGCACGACGCCATCCGCCCGGACGGCGGCGACGCGGCCCAGATCGACCGTCGCATAGGTCCAGCCGGGGGCGTTCAGGCTGCCTTCGGCCAGAACCCCCGTGGGTGGAAAGCCCGTATCCGGCGGCCCGAAGACCCCACCCATGCCGCAATTGGTATCCACCGCCTCCGACCAGGGCGCATCGCCCACCGTCGAGGCCATGACCGTGATGCATTGCGCCTCGAGCGCGCGGGCCATCGCGCCGATCCGCACGCGCCAATATCCCGCAAGCGCTTCGGTGCAGGACGGCACGAGCAAGAGCTCCGCCTCCGCCAACGCTCGGCCCAGAAGCGGGTATTCCCCGTCATAGCAGATGAGACAGCCGATCCGGCCCAGCGTCGTGTCGAAGAGCCGCAACGGCCCGCCCGGCACGACACCCCAGACCTCGCGCTCGAACCGGGTCATGATCTGCTTGTCCTGAATGCCCATCTGCCCACCGGGCGTGAAGAGCCGGGCCCGATTGACGGGACGCGGCCCGATCGACGCATCGAAAACCGGTGCGGAGGCGGCGAGGATATGCACCCCGTGCCGCATCGCCAATTCCCGGTGCAGAGCATCCGCATCGGGAATGCGGTCCGACACTGCGCGCAAGGACGCTTCGAGATCGCCCGCCACGTCGAGGCCCGCCAATGTGGCCAGCTCCATCGCGCCATATTCGGGAAAGACCAGAAGCTCCGCGCCCTGCCCCGCCGCCTCGGCCACCCAATCCCCGATCTTGGTGGCATAAGCGGCCCAGTCGGGCAGGATATCCATCGGGTAAGCGGCGGTCGCGATTTTCATGGGGTGATCCTGTCAGACATGAAAACGGCGGCCCGGTTCCTGGCACCGCGCCGCCGCCTGATCCTCGAGCGCGAAGGCTCAGTTGACGATGGTCGCCTCGGTTGCGGCGCGGATATCGTCCTCGGTCACGCCATCGGCGCATTCCACGATCTTCAGGCCACCCTCGACCACGTCGAGCACGCCGAGATTGGTGATCACGCGGTCGACGACGCCCGTGCCGGTCAGCGGCAGGCTGCATTCCTTGAGAAGCTTCGATTCGCCATGCTTGTTCTGGTGATCCATCACCACGACCACACGCTGCACGCCCGCAACGAGATCCATCGCGCCGCCCATGCCCTTCACGAGCTTGCCGGGGATCATCCAGTTGGCCAGATCGCCGTTCTCGGCCACTTCCATGGCGCCGAGGATGGCCGCTGCGATCTTGCCGCCCCGGATCATGCCGAACGACGTGGCGCTATCGAAATAGGACGTTTCGGGCAGCTCCGTAATGGTCTGCTTGCCCGCGTTGATGAGGTCCGGATCCTCGTCGCCCTCATAGGGGAACGGACCCATGCCGAGCATGCCGTTCTCCGATTGCAGCGTCACGTTGACGCCTTCGGGGATGTAGTTCGGCACCAGCGTCGGGATCCCGATGCCGAGGTTCACATAGGTGCCGTCTTCGAGTTCCTGGGCAGCGCGCGCTGCCATCTGTTCACGATCCCATGGCATGGTTCATGCTCCTTTTTGTGCGAGGTCGTGCGGGTCCACGGGCACATCGACCATGATCACGGTGCCCGCCGCGCCCCGCGCGACATTGATGGTTGCGTCCAGCCCCTCGAGCAGCGCCGAGAGCAGCCTTCCGCCCACGGTCGTCTCCGACGGCCAGTCGATCTTGGAAGGAATGCCCACGCCATCGTCTGACAGGATGAGCCGCAACCCGCCTTCGGTCAGACGCGTCACCCGCAGGTCAATGAAGCCGCGCTCAAGCCCCTCGAAGGCGTGGCTGAAGGCGTTCGACAGCACTTCCGACAGGATCAGCGAAATGCGCAAGGCATCATCGAGATCCACCTGGAGCTGTTCGAATTGCTGCACGACCCGGATGCCCGGCCGGCTTTCGATATAGGTGACGCTGGCCGCGACACGGCTCAGAAGCGCACCAAGGTCGATCCCCACACGGTGGACGTCCTTGTCGCTGCGCTGCAGTTCCTCGTAGGTCAGCTGCAGACATTCCAGACGCCGCGGCATGGCCTCGATCTCGACCATGGGCTCACGCGCGTCTTCCGGCATGTTGGGATGGGCGATGCTGGACAGGATGAGCCCGAGGTCACGATGCACCCGGCCGCTCAGGATATCGACCACGAAGTCGTCCGAATCCGAGGAGAAATCGCCGTCGCGAAGCTCCTTCTGCATTCCGAAGAAGTACATCGGATTGCCGTCTTCCCCGAGGATCGGCGCGATGGTCAGCCGGTTCATGAACGGCTCGCCCGAGGCGCGGTAGTTCAGGATATCCACCGTCACGTCGCGCCCGTTCTCGATCCCGGCGCGGAGCCGGTCTACATCGGCCTTGCGCGTCCGCTCGCCCTGCAGGAAGCGGCAATTGCGCCCGATCACCGCTGAACGGGCATAGCCAGTCGTGCGCTCGAAGGCCGTGTTGACGTAAACGATCGGATTGTCCTCGACCTGCGGATTGGTGATGACAATACCAAGTGCCAGGCGGGAAAATCCCGCCATGGCGGCCCGGTCATCGAGCACCGCGCTCAGTCGCTTGGATTTGACCGTCTCAGCCGACATTGATTCAGGCCGCTTTCTTCCGCGTTGTCACCTTCTCGATGCGCTTCTCGTGATTGCCCTTGATCATGCGATGCACATAGACGCCCGGCAGGTGGATGTGATCGGGATCGAGCGTGCCCGCTTCCACGATCTCCTCGACCTCGACGACGCAGGTCTTGCCGCACATGGCCGCGGGCGGATTGAAGTTGCGCGCGGTCTTGCGGAACACGAGATTGCCCGTCGTGTCGGCTTTCCAGGCCTTCACGATGGCCAGATCGGCGAAGATACCCCGCTCGAGGATGTAATGCTCGCCGTCGAACTCCTTGACCTCTTTGCCCTCGGCGATCTGCGTGCCGTAGCCGGTCTTGGTGTAGAAGCCCGGAATGCCCGCACCGCCTGCACGCATCCGCTCCGCGAGCGTGCCCTGGGGTGTGAATTCCAGCTCCAGCTCCCCCGAGAGGTACTGGCGCATGAATTCGGCGTTTTCGCCCACATAGGACGAAATCATCTTCTTGACCTGACGTGTCTGCAGAAGGATGCCGATGCCGAAATCGTCGACGCCTGCATTGTTGGACGCGAAGGTCAGATCCTTGACACCGGATTGCTTGATCGCCTCCAGAAGCAGCTCGGGAATGCCGCAGAGGCCGAAGCCCCCGGCCGCAATCAGCATGTCGTCATGCAACAGACCCTCGAGCGCCTCGGCTGCGGAATTGTAGACTTTCTGCATGGAAGTCATCCCTCTGAAGCGTGATTTTCATCTTGTTGTGGCGGCGTGCCGACGCGAAGTCAATGCGCCCGCCGGACTTGGCTTTTCCGGGCGGGATACCGCGCCGGTGAGCGGGTGAAACCGCGCCAATTTCCCCCGGCCGAAACCGCGAAACAGCGCAATTTTCTCGAGCAGCGCGCGCCCGTGCGGCGATACGCGGCCAGACCCGAAAGGGCCGCCGCGCATATCGCCCGTGCCGCTATTCCTTCGCGGCGGGCTTTTTCGCCGCGGGCTTTTTGGCGGCAGGCTTTTTTGCCGCAGGCTTCTTGGCCGCCGCCTTCTTCTTGGGCGCGGCCTTCTTCTTGCCCTTGCCGGACTTGGCCTCTTTCTCGGCGATCAGTTCCACCGCCATGGCGACGGTCACATCCTCGGGCTGAACGTCCTTGGGCAGGGTCGCGTTGACCTTTTCCCACTTGATGTAGGGCCCGTAGCGCCCGTCCATCACGTTCATCGCGCCGCCCGCTTCGGGATGCTCGCCCAATTCCTTGAGCGCCTTGGCCGCGGCCCGTCCCCCGCCGCGCTTGGCGGCCTTTTCGGCCAGCACGTCGACGGCGCGGTTGATGCCGATCTCGAAGACCTCATCGACCTCCTTGAGGTTCGCGTAAAGCTTGCCGTGCTTCACGAAGGGCCCGTAGCGGCCGATGCCCGCCTCGATGGGCTCGCCATCTTCGGGATGCTTGCCCACCTCGCGCGGCAGAGAAAGGAGCGTCAGCGCTTTCTCGAGATTCATGTCGTCCGGCGACCAGCCCTTGGGCAGCGACGCGCGTGGCGGCTTCTTGTTCTCTTCAGTCACCTCGCCGCGCTGCACGTAAGGCCCGAAACGCCCCGACCGGAGCGAGATCTCATCGCCCTGATCCTCGCCCAGAACCCGGTCGCCCTGTTCGGCGGCATCGCCCCCGATGGGCCGGGTGTAGCGGCATTCGGGATAACGCGAACAGCCGACGAACCCGCCAGAGCGCGAGGTCTTGAGGTGCAGGCTACCCTCCCCGCACAAGGGACAGAGGCGCGGATCGCTTCCGTCCTCCTTCGGCGGGTAGAGCTGCGGCGCCAGCGCGTCATCCAGCACATCCAGCACTTCGGCGATGCGCAGCTCCGACGTCTCGGCAATGGCCGCCGAGAAATCGCGCCAGAACTTCGCCAGCAGTTCCTTGTAATCCCCCTCGCCCGCCGAGACATCATCGAGCTCGGCCTCGAGCGCCGCGGTGAAATCGTATTCCACGTAGCGCTTGAAGAAGTTCAGAAGGAAGATCGTGACGATCCGGCCTTTATCCTCCGGGAAGAGTCGGTTCTTGTCCTTGCGGACATATTCGCGATCCTGGATCGTCGAGATGACGCTGGCATAGGTCGAGGGACGCCCGATGCCGAGCTCTTCCATCTTCTTGACCAGCGTCGCCTCGGTGTAGCGCGGCGGCGGCTGGGTGAAATGCTGCTCGGGCGTGACGCCCTCCTTGGCGGTCTTCTCCCCTTCCATGATCTGCGGCAGGCGCTTGTCATCATCATCGACGACATCGTCGCGGCCTTCCTCGTAGACCCGCAGGAAACCGTCGAACAGCACGACCTGGCCGGTGGCGCGCAGGCCCACCTCGCCGTCGCGGCTGCCGATCTCGACGGTGGTGCGTTCAAGCCGCGCGGCCTCCATCTGGCAGGCCAGCGTGCGCTTCCAGATCAGGTCATAGAGCTTTTTCTGGTCCGCATCGCGCAGCCCGAGGCTGTCGGCATCCTTGGTCATGTCGGTCGGGCGGATACATTCATGCGCTTCCTGCGCATTCTTGGCCTTGTTCTTGTAGATCCGCGGCGAGGACGGCACGTATTCCGGCCCAAACCGGTCCTTGATCGCGTCGCGCGCCTCGCTCACCGCTTCGGGGGCCATGTCGATGCCGTCCGTCCGCATGTAGGTGATGTGCCCCGCCTCGTAGAGACGCTGGGCGGTCGACATGCAGATCTTGGCGCCCATTCCGAACTTGCGGCTGGCTTCCTGCTGCAGCGTAGAGGTCATGAAGGGGGCCGAGGGGTTGCGATTGGCGGGCTTGGCTTCCACCGAGGTAACCGACAGGTCGCGGCTGGTGATGGCCTGCACGGCCATTTCGGCCTGTGTCTCGTTCTCCAGATCGTATCGGTCGAGCTTCTTGCCCGAGAGGCTGACGAGACGTGCCTCGAAGACCTGCCCGCGCGGCGTTTTCAGCTGCGCTTTGACCGACCAGTATTCGCGCGCCCGGAAGGCCTCGATCTCCATCTCGCGCTCGACGATGAGACGAAGGCACACCGATTGCACCCGGCCTGCCGACCGCGCGCCCGGCAATTTCCGCCACAGCACCGGCGAGAGGTTAAACCCCACGAGGTAATCGAGCGCCCGACGCGCCAGATACGCCTCCACGAGCGGCGCGTCGATGTCGCGCGGGTTGTTCATCGCCTCGGTCACCGCGTCCTTGGTGATCGCGTTGAAGGTCACGCGGCTGACGGCGGTGTCCTTCTTGATCGAGCGGCGCTTGGTCAGCGCTTCCTTGAGGTGCCACGAGATCGCCTCGCCCTCGCGGTCGGGGTCCGTCGCGAGGATGAGCGCGTTGTCGTCCTTCAGCGCATCCGCGATCGCCTTGACGTGCTTGCGGCTGTCATTTGCGATCTCCCAGGTCATGTCGAAGCCGTTATCCGTATCGACCGATCCGTTCTTCGGCGGCAGATCCCGGACGTGACCATAAGAGGCCAGCACCGTGTAATCGGAGCCCAGATACTTATTGATCGTTTTGGCCTTGGCGGGGGACTCGACGACGACAACGGGCATGAAAAAACCTCTGAAAAGACGGGGCAGATATGGCCGCGCTGGACGTGGGGTGCAAGGAGGCAATGTCAAACCACGGCCCTTGCGGCGCGTGTTGCGGGCGAAAAAGAGCCCGCAGATCCGGGACCTGCGGGCTCTGTCATCGCTGTACCGGCGCCCGAAAATGCGGGCGGCCGACTACAAATCAGTCTTAATCGTCTTCCGAGAAGTCCGGCTCGAGCACGCTGTCGACCGGCTCGATATCGCCCGAAACAAGGTCGTCATCGTCGGAGGGAGCCACGACAGGGCGTTCGCCGATGATCGTGCCGTCCTTGGCGTAGATCGGCGTCGTCGATGCGGCCATCGGCTGCGGCTCTTCCTGCTGGGCACAAGCTGCCAGCGTCAGGGCGGAAGCGGAGATCAGGGCGAGCGTCTTGAAAGTCATAGTATCATGTCCTCGTTTCACGTTCTCAGTGTCCGGTCGCGGTATCGACCGTGTTGCTGGCGAAAGAGGCTAAGGCGATCCTAACCGGCATCAACCAAAGCGCGGAAAGAAGGCATGTTTGCAGAAATGAAAGGGAACCTTTTGCCAAGTCCATGAAGCTGCAGTGGTTTATCGCCCAAGGGGCAGGCCGATTTCTGTACACCATCCGGTCTGTTCGGCAGGGCTTTGGCCGCCTGGACCACGAAAAAACGCGCCGCACAGATATGCGACGCGCTCGATAGTCCAAGGTTTTCAGCCTGTCAGCCTGACCCCCTGAAGGTCTTAGTCTTCCTCAACCGGCGCCATCACCGTCGGGCGGTAATCGACGACCGTACCATCCTTGGCGAGGATCGGATCCACGGTGATTTCGACGGTGAAGACCTCTTCCGCACAAGCGGAAAGGCCGAGCGTCGCGGCGAGCAGCAATGCGACTTTTTTCATTGTATGTCCCGTTATCTGTTAAAATTTTCCGAGATCTGCAGCAATCCGGCGTGTGGAAAAGTCTAAAGCACATGCCTTGGCGCGCAAGGCTTCGCATCAATTACGCATTGTAGAGGGCTGTTTTTGTTTCTCTTGGGCAACGCGACGACATGAATTAAGCGCAATGTTGCGGCCTCGGCGTCGCATCATGCCTCTTTGAGCGCGAGCATCCCCCCCGGTGCGCGAGCGATTCGACCGTCGAGTTCAAGATCCGTCAGCACAGGCCCGATCTGTCCCAGCGGATGCCCCAGATCACGAATGAGCTGATCTTCGGCAATCGGCGACGGGCCCAGCCTTTGCAGTATCTGGCGATGCAGATTTGCAATCTCGCGCAGGGGCGGCGCTGCTGGCACCGACGGTTGCGCCACCTCTGATGGCGGACGCAGATCGCGTGCCGCCCGCAGGCGCGCGCCATGCGCTGTGTTCGCCGGGCTGTCCGACAGGTTCAAAGCTTCCTGCACGTCCCGGCTGCCGCGCACCAATTGCGCGCCGTCGCGGATCAGCGCATTGCAGCCCCCCGCTCGCGCGTCGAACGGATGCCCCGGCACGGCCATCACGTCGCGCCCCTGGTCGAGGGCTGCGCGGGCCGTGATCAGCGAGCCGGATTTGAGCGCCGCCTCCACGACGATGACGGCGCGCGCGAGGCCCGAAATCAGCCTGTTCCGCATGGGAAAATGCCTTGCCTTCGGGGCCAGCGTCATGGGCTGCTCGCTGATCCGAAGCCCGCCCGCCGCGACGATATCCTCGGCTAGCCGCGCGTTTTCCTGCGGGTAGAGCACATCGACCCCGCCGCCCATCACGGCGACCGTACCGGTCCCGATCGATGCGGCATGGGCCGCGGCATCGACACCGCGCGCGAGGCCCGAGACCACGACCATGCCCTGCGCGCCCAGATCGGTCGACAGGGATCGCGCCATGCGCAGCCCCAGCGAGGAGGCGTTGCGCGCGCCGATCACCGCGACGAGTGGGCGTTGCAGAACGGCCGTGTCGCCAACAGCCCAGATCATCGGCGGCGCATCGTCAAGATCGTTCAGACCCGCAGGATAATCCGTCTCGCCCTGGAAGATCAGCCGCGCCCGCGCCGTGCGGCCTGCGCGCAGTTCCGCGGCCACGAGGCCTTCGGGACAGATGTGATAATCGGAAAGCCCGGCACCGCGCGCCACATCGGGCAAGGCATCGAGTGCCGCCCGCGCGCTGCCATGCTCCGCCATGAGCCGGAGGTAGGTGGCAATGCCCACCCGGCGGGAGCGCAAGAGACGGAGCCGGTCAAAACGGTCGTCTTCCGTGGTGGGTGGGATTGGGGGGTGAGTGGAAGAAGGATGGTCTTCGGCCATTCGCCCGTCCCCGTCTGCTTGCAGAATCAGGTATAGGGCACGCGGCGTTAACAAGCCCTTAAGGGCAGCGGCATCAATGCGGCGGGCCTGCGAAAATCTTGCGGCGGCCCGCCACGAGCGCGCGGGTCTCAGCCCTGCGCGCCGCCCACCGTCAGCCCTCCGATCAGAACGGAGGGCTGGCCCACGCCCACCGGCACCCATTGACCCTGCTTGCCGCAATTGCCCATGCCCGGATCGAGCGCCATGTCATCGGCGAGCCCGCGGATGTGCTGCAGCGCGGTGGCGCCGTCCCCGATCAGCGTCGCGCCCTTCACCGGAGCGCCCACCTTGCCGTTCTTCACGCGGTAGGCCTCCGTGCAGGAGAAGACGAACTTGCCGTTGGTGATGTCGACCTGCCCGCCGCCGAAACCCACGGCGTAGATGCCGTCCTTCAGCTCCGCCACCAGGTCCTCGCGCTTGGCGGTCCCGCCCAGCATGTAGGTATTGGTCATTCGTGGCATAGGGATATGCGCATAGCTCTCGCGCCGCCCGTTGCCCGTGGGCTCCACCCCCATCAGCCGCGCGTTCTGGCGGTCCTGCATGTAGCCCACGAGGATGCCGTCCTCGATCAACACGTTCTTGCCCGAGGGCGTGCCCTCGTCATCCACGGTGATCGACCCGCGCCGGTCGGGGATCGTGCCATCATCAAGCACGGTCACACCCGGTGCCGCCACGCGCTGCCCCATGAGACCCGCGAAGGCAGAGGAGCCCTTGCGATTGAAATCCCCCTCGAGCCCGTGCCCCACCGCCTCGTGCAGCAGGATGCCGGGCCAGCCGGGGCCCAGAACGATGTCCATGACGCCCGCAGGTGCGGCCTCGGCCGAGAGGTTCATCAGCGCTATACGCAAGGCCTCCCGCGCCTTGGCTTCCCAATCCGCGCGGTCCACGAGACCGTCGAGCAGGACGCGCCCGCCGCCGCCCGCCGTGCCGCTTTCGCGGCGGCCATTCTCCTCGACGATGACGCTGATGTTCAGCCGGGTCATGGGCCGCGTGTCGCTGACCACGCCGCCATCGGCACGCAGGATGGTCACTTCCTGGATCGACGCACCAAGCGAGGCGGACACCTGCACGACGCGCGGATCGAGATCCCGAAGGAAGGCGTCGATGTCGCGCAGGGTCTCCAGCTTGGCGGGGAAGCTCAGACCCGCGATCGGGTCCGCATCGGTATAGAGCCTGCGATTCGTGGGCTGGGGGGCCGGTGCCATCACTCCGCCCCCGTCGCCGATGGCCAGCCGCGCCGTTTCGCCCGCGCGGGCCAGTGCGGCCTCGGAAATCTCGGTCGAATGGGCGTAGCCTGCGACCTCGCCCTTCACGGCCCGCAGACCGAAGCCCTCGGAGGCGTCGTAATTGGCCGCCTTCACGCGGCCATCGTCGAAAACCACGCCCTCGCTGCGTTTACGCTCGAAAAAGAGCTCGCCATCCTCCGCGCCCTCAAGCGCCTGGCGCAGACGCGACAGGGCGGCGTCACGGTCGAGATGCGTCTCTAGCGGGCGGAACGGCGCGTCTGACATGGTGGGTCCTTCTTTGGTCGGATTGAGCGAAAGCGGCTCTTTGCCGCAAGCATCCATCTTTATCTGGATGTAAGAATATGGTTTGAAGCGTCGCAGAGACAATCCGGGGATTCCATTGCATACCGCAGAATGCGGCGCGAACCCCGACCGACGCTGGAACGACAGAACCGATCAAGGTGACATATGCGACTTAAAACGATGCTCCTAGGCCTGCTTGCGGCCACCTTTGCCGCACCGGCCTTCGCCCAGAGCGACGAGGTTGTCGGCGCCCCCTCCGCCGGCGCCATGGGCTTTCAGCCCGCCGTAACCGAACTGGCGCGGGACCTGCAATGGCTCGACGGGATGATCAACATCATCATCACCGCGATCGTTCTGTTCGTGCTCGGCCTGATCCTGTGGTGCATCGTGCGCTACAACAAGAAGGCCAACCCGACACCCGCGGCCTTCACGCACAACACGCCCGTGGAGATCGCCTGGACGCTGGTGCCGATCCTCGTGCTCGTTTTCATCGGCGCCTTCTCGCTGCCGGTTCTCTTCAAGCAGCAGGAAATCCCCGAAGGCGACGTCTTCATCAAGGCGACCGGCTACCAGTGGTACTGGGGCTACGAATACCCCGAAGAGGGCTTCTCCTTTGACAGCTACATGATCGGCTCGCCCGCGACCGGCGGCGACAATTCCTATAATGAGGAAGTCGAGATGCAGCTTGTGGAGGCCGGTTACGAGCCCGAGCACTTCCTGCTCGCCACCGACACCCAGGTCGTCGTGCCCGTGGGCAAGACCGTCGTGGTGCAGGTCACCGGCGGCGACGTGATCCACTCCTGGACCATCCCGGCCTTCGGCGTGAAGCAGGACGGCATCCCGGGTCGTCTGGCGGAACTGTGGTTCGAAGCCGAGCGTGAAGGCATCTATTTCGGCCAGTGCTCCGAGCTCTGCGGCATCGCGCATGCCTACATGCCGATCACCGTGAAAGTGGTCAGCGAAGAGGAATACGCCCAGTGGCTGGAGCAGATGCGCGAGGAATACGCCTCGAACGAAGCTGCACCCGCCACGGACGCGCCGATCCAGATCGCTTCGGCCGAGTGATCTGATCCCAAGATCCGGAGCGGCGCGGGATCCCTCGCGCCGCCCCCTTCCCCTCCGACCCTTCGAGTGCCTGAATGACCGACGCATCGCTGCAAACCGCCTATGAGGACGAACCGCAATTCAGCGACTATTTCGCGCTGCTGAAGCCGCGCGTGATGACGCTTGTGGTGTTCACGGCCTTTGTCGGCCTGCTGGCCGCACCGGTCGGCGTGCATCCCTTCGTCGGTTTCTGCGCGATCCTGTTCATCGCGATCGGCGGTGGCGCCTCCGGCGCGCTCAACATGTGGTGGGATGCGGATATCGATTCGGTGATGCGCCGCACGTCGAAGCGCCCGATTCCCTCGGGCCGCGTCACCGGCGACGAGGCGTTGGCCATCGGCTTGGCCCTGTCGGTCTTTTCGGTGGTGTTCCTAGGCCTCGCGACCAACTGGGTCGCTGCAGGCCTCCTGGCCTTCACCATCTTCTTCTATGCCGTGATCTACACGATGTGGCTGAAGCGCGCGACGCCGCAGAACATCGTCATCGGCGGTGCGGCAGGCGCCTTCCCCCCGATGATCGGCTGGGCCGCGGCCACGGGCGGCGTTTCCGTTGAATCGGTGCTGATGTTCGCGCTGATCTTCATGTGGACGCCCCCGCATTTCTGGGCGCTCGCCCTCTTCATGCGCTCCGACTACGACGATGCGGGCGTGCCGATGCTGACCGTGACCCATGGCCGCCCGGCCACGCGACGTCACATCCTGATCTACACCGTTCTGCTGGCCGCACTGGCGCTCGCGATGGGCGTGACCGCCGTTGCAGGCCCGGTCTACCTCGCCTCCGCGCTGGTGCTGAACGCGCTGTTCCTCAAGGGCGCCGTCCAGATCTGGCGCCGCGATGAGGACATGGCCGAGGCGGACAACTACCTCGTGGAGCGCAAGTTCTTCAAACTGTCGCTGCTCTATCTCTTCGCACATTTTGGCGCGATCCTCGCCGATCAGGCGCTGGCGCGCGTCGGACTGACCTGGGAGGTCTTCCTATGAGCCTCACGCATAAACACGAAATTCACACCCGCCGGTTCAGCCGCAACCTGGGCGTCGGCCTGACGCTCGTGGCACTGATCGGTATCGTCTTCGGCCTGACCTTCGTGAAGGTCACACGCGGCGATTTCGAGGTGCCGCGCGCCAATTCCACGATCATCGGAGATCAGTGATGGCGATGGACGCAAAGACCAAGACCGTGACCCAACTCGTCGGCGTGGCGACCTTCATGGGCGCCATGGCCTGGGCGTCCGTGCCGCTCTACGACTGGTTCTGCGCGGTCACCGGCTATGGCGGCACGACCGGAACGGCCACGGCGTCGTCCGAAACGGTGCTCGACCAGGAAATCACCGTGCGCTTCGACGCCAACACGGAAAAAGGCTTCGGCTGGGAATTCCGTCCGATGCAGACCGAGATGACGGTCAAGATCGGTGGCGACGGGCTGGCCTTCTACGAGGCCTATAACCCGACCGACCGGCCCATTGCGGGTCAGGCGGGCTACAATGTCGCGCCCTTCATCGCGGGCAGCTACTTTTCCAAGGTGCAGTGCTTCTGCTTCGAGGAGCAGGTGCTGATGCCCGGTGAGCGGGTCGAGATGCCCGTGAACTTCTTCGTGGACCCCTCCATCATCGAGGATGCCGACGCGAAGAACCTCAAACATATCACGCTGTCCTACACATTCTACGAAATCGACCTGCCGGAAGACGTGGCAGCGGTTGACGCGGATACCGGGGCCGGCGAGACCGAAACAAACTAATCAAACGCGAAAGCGAGCGAGGGAATAAACATGGCGCACGCGAAAAATCACGACTACCACATCCTGAACCCCTCCATCTGGCCGTTCCTCGGGGCGGTGTCGGGCTTCGTCATGCTTTTCGGCGCGGTGCTCTGGATGAAGGACAGCGGCCCGTGGCTGTTCCTCATCGGCCTCGTGGGCGTCCTATACGTGATGTTCGCCTGGTGGTCGGATGTCATCGCCGAAAGCCAGGTGGGCGATCACACGCCCGTCGTGCAGATCGGCCTGCGCTACGGCTTCATCCTGTTCATCATGTCCGAGGTGATGTTCTTCTTCGCCTGGTTCTGGTCGTTCTTCAAACACGCCATGTACCCGATGGGCCCCGAAAGCCCCGCCGTGGACGGTGTCTGGCCGCCCGCGGGCATCGAGACCTTCGACCCCTGGCACCTGCCGCTGATCAACACGCTGATCCTGCTCTGCTCGGGTGCGGCGGCGACCTGGGCGCACCACGCGCTCGTGCACGAGAACAACCGCAAGGACATGAAGAACGGCCTGATCCTTGCCGTCGTGTTGGGCCTGATCTTCACGGTCTTCCAAGCCTATGAGTACAGCCACGCGGCCTTCGGCTTCTCCGGCAACATCTACGGCGCCAACTTCTTCATGGCGACGGGCTTCCACGGCGCGCATGTGATCATCGGAACGATCTTCCTGTTCATCTGCCTCCTGCGCCTGCAGCGCGGCCACTTCACGCAGACCAAGCACGTGGGCTTCGAGGCGGCTGCCTGGTACTGGCATTTCGTCGACGTCGTGTGGCTGTTCCTCTTCGCAGCGGTCTACGTCTGGGGCGGCTAAGCTTCTACGGCAGGTGGGTTTTCACCCACCCTACGCCAGCGAGATCCTCGCAGCGCCCGGTCCCTTGGCCGGGCGTTCGCATGTCCGGGATTTGGCTTTCGTCGAACACATTCCAACGCGCACTGCCTGCGTAGGGTGGGTGAAAACCCACCGCCCCGACCAACGCCGCAACGCCCTCCATTGAACCCGCTGGCGCCAGACGATAGATGATCCTCCAGCCAAACAAGCGGATTCCGCCCGACCCCATGCGCTTCATCGCCCCCCTTCTCTTCGGTCTGATCGGCTGTGCCATCCTGATCTCGCTCGGGACCTGGCAGGTGCAGCGCCTTGCCTGGAAAGAGGGCATTCTGGCCGAGATCGAAGCCCGCATCGACGGCGCGCCTGAACCGCTGCCGACCGTGATCGCGCCCAGCGACCAGCGCTACCAGCCCGTGGCTCTCAGCGGCACGATCGATGAGGGCGAGGTGCATGTGCTGGTCTCGACCAAGGCGCAGGGTGCCGGCTACCGGATCATCGCGCCCTTCACGACCGACGATGGCCGGACCATTCTGCTCGACCGTGGCTATGTCCCGAACGAGGCCAAGAGGCAGGAGCGCCGCACAGGCAAGACCACGATCACCGGCAATCTGCACTGGCCCGATGATCGCACCTCCTCGACCCCCGAGAACGACCGCGACGCAAATATCTGGTTCGCCCGCGATATCGGCGCGATGGCCGATGCACTGCAAACCGAACCGCTTCTCGTGATCGCCAAGGGCGAAACCCCGCCCGCGCCCACGATCCAGCCCCTGCCCGTGTCGATCACCGGCATCCCCAACGACCACCTGCAATACGCGATCACATGGTTCTCGCTCGCCGCGATCTGGGCGGGTATGACTGTGTTCTACATCGCCCGCACGCGCAAAACCGCGAAAGGCTCCGCCACATGAAATACGTCTCGACCAGGGGGCAGGCCCCCGCGCTCGGCTTCGAGGAGACGATGCTGTCGGGCCTCGCCCGCGACGGCGGCCTCTATGTGCCCGAGACGATCCCGCAGATGTCCCACGCCGATATTCGCGCGCTCCATGGCCTGCCCTACGAGGAAGTCGCTTACCGCGTGATGCGCCCCTTCGTGGGCGATGCCTTCGATGATGCCACCTTCATGCGCCTCATCGAGAACGCCTATGCGAGCTTCGGCCACGACGCCCGCGCGCCGCTGGTGCAACTGGCACCCGGCCATTTCCTGGCAGAGCTCTTCCACGGGCCGACCCTGGCCTTCAAGGACTTCGCGATGCAGCTCATCGGCCAGATGTTCGAAGAAGCGCTGAAGCGTCGCGGCGACCGCGTCACCATCGTGGGCGCGACCTCAGGCGATACCGGATCCGCGGCGATCGAGGCGTTCCGGGGCCTCGATGCGGTCGATGTCTTCATCCTTTATCCCCATGGCCGCGTCTCGGACGTGCAGCGCCGCCAGATGACCACACCGACGGAAAGCAACGTCCACGCCATCGCGCTCGACGGGCATTTCGACGATTGTCAGGCGCGTCTGAAGGACATGTTCAATCATTTCGAGTTCCGCGACGCGGTGCGGCTCGCTGGCGTCAACTCGATCAACTGGGGCCGCGTGCTGGCCCAGGTGGTCTATTTCTTCACCTCCGCCGTGGCGCTCGGTGCACCTGACCGGAAGGTCAGCTTCACCGTGCCCACGGGCAATTTCGGCGACATCTTCGCGGGCTATATCGCCAAGCGCATGGGCCTGCCCATCGACAAGCTGGTGGTCGCCACCAACCAGAACGACATCCTGCACCGCTGCCTGTCGACGGGCGATTACAAGACCGACAAGGTCGAACCCTCGATCTCGCCTTCGATGGATATCCAGGTCAGCTCCAACTTCGAACGCGCGCTCTTCGACGCCTACGGGCGCGACGGCGCGGCCATCGCCCAGCTCATGGACGAGTTGAAAGCGGGCGGCTTCCACGTCAGCCAAGGCGCGCTCGAGAAACTGCGCGAGGATTTCACCTCTGGCCGCGTGTCGGAAGACGAAACCCTTGCCATGATCACCCGCGCGCACAAGACGATGGGCGAGCTGCTCTGCCCGCACAGCGCCATCGGTGTCCACGTAGCCGAGCGGCATCTCGACCCCGCCGTGCCGATGGTCACGCTCGCCACCGCGCATCCCGCGAAATTCCCCGACGCGGTCGAAAAGGCGTCCGGCATCCGCCCACCTCTTCCTGCGCGCATGGCCGATCTCTTCGACCGGCCCGAGCGCATGACCCGCGCCGAGAACGACCTCACCAAGCTTGAAACCCTCATCAAGGAGCGTATCGCCCTTTGACCTCCCGCATCACCACGCTGCCCAACGGCTTCCGCATCGTCACCGAACACATGCCGCACCTGAAATCCGCAGCCCTCGGCATCTGGGTCTCGGCGGGCGGTCGGCATGAGCGCGAGACGGAAAACGGCATCGCGCATTTCCTCGAACATATGGCCTTCAAGGGCACGGCCTCCCGCTCGGCTCTGAAGATCGCCGAGGAGATCGAGGATGTGGGCGGCTACATCAACGCCTATACATCGCGCGAGACCACGGCCTATTTCGCGGGCGTGCTGGAGCCTGACGTGCCCCTCGCGCTGGAACTCATTGCCGATATCCTCCGCAACCCCGTCTTCGACCCGCGCGAGATCGAGACCGAGCGCCACGTGATCCTGCAGGAGATCGGTCAGGTCCGCGACACGCCCGACGACATCATCTTCGACTGGCTGCAGGAGACATCCTATCCCGGTCAGGCCATCGGCCGGTCGATCCTCGGCCCCTCAGCCAATGTCTCGCGCTTTGCAAAATCCGATCTCGCGGCCTTCGTGGACGAACATTACGGCCCCGATCAGCTGATCCTGTCGGCGGCCGGCGCTGTCGATCACGACCGGATCGTCAAACAGGCCGAAGCACTCTTCGGAGACATGGCGCCGCGCGCCTTCCGCGAAGCCGACCCCGCGCAATTCGGTGGCGGTGAGGTCCGCGAGACCCGCGCGCTTGAACAGGCGCATTTCGCGCTGGCGTTTGAGTCCCCCGGCTACCGCGCGCCCGAATTCTATCCCGCGCAGATCTATTCGACCGTGCTCGGCGGCGGAATGTCCTCGCGGCTGTTCCAGGAGGTGCGCGAAAAACGCGGCCTCTGCTACACGATCTTCGCCACCTCCGGCGCCTATGCCGACACGGGCACCACGACGATCTATGCAGGCACATCCGCGGACGAAGTCCCTGCCCTCGCCCACCTTGTCATCGACGAGATGAAGCGCGCGGCCTCCGACATCCGCAGCGAAGAGCTCGACCGCGCCCGCGCACAGCTCAAGGCCGGGCTTCTGATGGGACTCGAGTCGGCCTCCGCCCGTACGGAACGGCAGGCCCGCATGGTGCAGATCTGGGGCAAGGTCCCGCCGCTCGAGGACACCGTCGCCCGGATCGACGCCGTCACCCTCGAAGATGTCCGCATCTTTGCGGAAAACCTCGCGACGCGCGCGCCTGCAGCCATGGCACTTTACGGCCCGGTCTCGGACGCGCCCAGCCTTGACGATCTGAACGCCGCCCGCGCCGCCTGATGCTGAACCGCCGCCGGAAACTGAAGATCGAGACCGAGCGGCTGACGCTGCGCCCGCCCGTGCACGGTGATTTCAACGCCTGGTCGGCGCTGCGCCAGGACAGCCGCGAGTTCCTCACCCCGTGGGAGCCGACCTGGGCAGGCGATCACCTGACACGGCGCGCCTTCACCAACCGCGTCTACTGGGCGAACCGCTCGATCTCGGGCGGCGCGGCGGTGCCGGTCTTCCTTATCCGGCGCGAAGATCAGTCGCTTCTGGGCGCGCTCACCCTCGACAATATCCGCCGGGGGCCCGCGCAATCGGGCACGATGGGCTATTGGATCGGCGCGCCCTTCGCGCGGCAGGGCTATATGCGCGAGGCGATCGAGGCGATGGTGCACTACGCCTTCGAGCGTCTGGACCTGTCGCGGATCGAAGCCGCCTGCCTGCCTGAGAACGTGGCATCTCGCGGTCTTCTGGAACGCTCAGGCTTCAAGTACGAGGGCGTGGCGCAAAGCTACCTGCAGATCAACGGCCGCTGGCGCACCCATGTCCTTTACGCGGCCCTGCGCCTCGACCGTCGCGGCAAGACGCAAGTCGGCTAGGCCGCAGCCCCGCCAAAGGTCCCGGCCGGCGCAGGCGCCACGCGCCTGCAACATGACCGGCGTGCGGAGCCTAAGCTCCGCACACATCCAGATCACGTTGCCTTTCGCTGCAAGGCGGCACATTCTGGACCCATGCAGCTTTACCTCCCCATCGCCGAAGTTTCGGTCAACCTGATCCTCCTCTTGGGGCTCGGTACGCTGGTCGGCATGCTGTCGGGGATGTTCGGCGTGGGCGGCGGCTTTCTGATCACGCCGCTCTTGTTCTTCATGGGCATTCCCCCCGCCGTGGCGGTGGCCACCGGCGCCAACCAGATCGTCGCCTCCTCGGTCTCGGGCGTTATGGCGCATCTCAAACGCCGCACGGTCGATCTGCGCATGGGCGTGGTCCTGCTCGCAGGCGGGCTCGTGGGCTCGGGCTTCGGCGTCTGGGTGTTCAATTTCCTGAAGGAGCAGGGTCAGGTCGATCTGCTCGTGCGCCTCGCCTACGTGATCTTCCTCGGGATCATCGGCGGGCTGATGTTCGTCGAAAGCGTCAACGCGATGCGCCGCTCGAAATCCGGCGGCAAGCGCAAGAAGCGGCACAGCCATGTCTGGGTGCACGGCCTGCCCTTCAAGATGCGCTTCCGCGCCTCGGGGCTCTATATCTCGGCCATTCCGCCCCTTCTCGTTGGTGCAGCGGTGGGCGTTCTGGCGGCGATCATGGGCGTGGGCGGCGGCTTCATCATGGTGCCCGCGATGATCTACCTTCTGGGCATGCCCACGAAGGTTGTGATCGGCACGTCGCTCTTTCAGATCATCTTCGTGACCGCCTTCACCACGCTTCTCCATGCCACGACCACGCAGACCGTCGACATCGTTCTGGCCGTGGCGCTCATTGCCGGCGGCGTTCTGGGTGCGCAGGTGGGCGCTGTCGTGGGCTCCAAGCTCAAGGCGGAGCAGTTGCGCATCCTTCTCGCCTCTCTCGTCCTCGCGGTCTGCTTCAAGCTCGGCCTCGATCTGTTCCTGACCCCGGACGAGCTTTACGTTATCACGGAGGCCGGATGATGCGCCGCCTTCTGGCCCTTGCCGCGATGCTTCTGGCTGCTGCCCTGCCCGCAAAGGCGGCCGAGGACGTGGTCCTCGATCTCAGCCAGGACAGCGTCTCGATCTCCACCAATTTCGACGGCTCCGACCTTCTGATCTACGGGGCAGTGAAACGCGAAGACGCGATCCCGGACGACAGTACGCTCGACGTCGTCATCACGGTGGAGGGGCCCTATGTGCCGCTCACGGTCTACCGCAAGGCGCGCGTCCTGGGCGTCTGGGTCAATACCGATGCGGTCGAGGTCGACCTCGCCCCGTCCTTCTACGCCGTGGCCACGACGCGGCCCTTCGGCGAGGTGCTCAGCAATGTCGAGGACCTGCGCCACCACGTCTCCATCCCGCGCGCGATCCGGTCGGTGGGCGCGCCGGTGGAGGTGGAGAATGCGCAGGTCTTCACTGATGCCGTAATCCGCATCCGGGAGGCCGGAGGGCAATACCGGCTCAACGATGGCGCGGTATCGGTCCGCGAACAGACGCTTTTTTCCACTCGCGTGCAATTGCCCGCGAACCTGACCGAGGGCACCTACCAGACCCGCATCTTCCTGACCCGGGAGGGCCGCGTCGTAGGCCAGATGGCGCGCGATATCGAGGTGCGCAAGATCGGGCTTGGCCGCTGGCTCTACAATCTCTCGCAGGGCCAGCCGCTGCTCTACGGCCTTCTGGCGGTGGTGATCGCCCTCGTCGCGGGCTGGACTGCCTCCGCCGTCACGCAACTTCTGAGGTCCTGATGCCGCGCACGCCGCCGCCCCTCCGCGCCGATTTTCCCGCCTTCGTGCCGCTGCAGACGCGCTGGAACGACAATGACGAATACGGCCATCTCAACAACGCCACCTATTTTGAGCTCTTCGATACCGCGATCACCTATTGGCAGATGGAGAACGGCATCAATGTCCGCGGCCCCGATGCCTGGCGCTTCGTGGTGGTCGAGAACGGCTGCACCTATTTCCGCGAGGTGGGCTTTCCCGACGCGCTGAGCGCAGGCCTCAGGATCGCGCGTCTGGGCGGATCGTCCTACCGGATCGAGGTCGGGCTATTCCGCGAGGGCGAGGAGGAGGCCGCAAGCCTCGGCTTCTTCGTCAACGTGCTGACCGGCGCGGATACCCGCCCGACGCCCATTCCGGGCGATCTGCGCGCGCGGCTGTCCCGCATCGCGGTGCCCGAGGCGGCAGGAGGCTGAAACCCGTCCCTGTGATCGGCATTTCATGGTAGTCTGGTGACGGTTTCAAACACGAGGACGCGCCAAGATGCTTCGCCTGACACTCGCCCTCTCCATGTCGTTCGCACTCGCGCTCTCTGCCGCACAGGCGCAGATGACCAGCGATGTCCGTTTCGATACCGGTAATTTCGGCACGCGCGTCTCCGGCACGATCACCGGAGACGAATACCACGACTTCAGGCTTGGCGCGTCCGAAGGACAGGAAATGTTCATCGAGCTTGTGGTCGGCGACAGCACCGGCAACGGCACTGTCTATTTCAATCTCCTGCCACCCGGCAGCGACGGGGTCGCGATCTATAACGGCTCCACCTATGGCACCACGGCGACGATCGACCTGCCCGAGACCGGAACCTACACGATCCGGGTCTACCAGATGGGCAATGACCGCGACACCGGCGCCACGACCGGCTTCGATCTCAACCTGTCGATCCAATAACGCCGCGCGCCTGCGCCTGCGGCATCAGCCCTTTTCGTGGAAGAATCCGTAGATCCGTTCGGCCAGCGCCTCTGACACGCCCTCGACCGCCTTGAGATCGGCGAGGTTCGCGCGGCTCACGGCCTTCGCGGATCCGAAATGCGCCAGAAGTGCGCGCTTGCGCGACGCCCCCACGCCCGAGATCTCGTCGAGCGGGTTCTTCCCCATCGACTTTGCGCGCTTCGCGCGGTGCGTGCCGATGGCAAAGCGGTGCGCCTCGTCCCGCATCCGTTGGACGAAGTACAGAACCGGGTCGTTGTGCCGAAGCGCGAAGGGCCGCTGGCCGATGCGGTGGAATTCCTCCTTGCCCGCATCCCGGTCGATGCCCTTGGCCACACCCACCATGGGGATGTCCTCGACCCCGTATTCGGCCATGATCTCATGCACCGCCGAGACCTGCCCGGCCCCGCCGTCGATCAGCAGTAGGTCCGGCCACATGCCCTTTTCACGGTCCGGATCTTCCTTCTGAAGCCGCTTGAACCGCCGGGTCAGCACCTCTTTCATCATGCCGAAATCGTCGCCCGGCACGAGGTCTTCACCCTTGATGTTGAACTTGCGGTACTGGCTTTTCAGGAAACCCTCCGGCCCCGCGACGATCATGCCGCCGACCGCGTTCGTGCCCTGGATGTGGCTGTTGTCGTAGACCTCGACCCGCTCGGGCGGCGTATCGAGACCGAAAGCTTCCGCCAGCCCGCGCAGAAGCTTTGTCTGCGTCGCGGTTTCCGACATCTTCCGCGCGAGGCTCTCGCGGGCATTGCGCGCCGCCCCCTCGACCAGTTCGGCCTTCTCGCCCCGTTGCGGCACGAGGATCTCGACCTTGCGACCCAGCTTTTCGCTCAAGAGCTCGCACATCAGATCCGGGTTCTCGATCCCGTGGCTCAGGATCAGCTGCCGGGGCGGTTCCTTCGTGTCGTAGAACTGACCGATGAAGGCTTCCAGCACCTCGGCGGCATCCACATCCTCGCCCACGCGGGGGTAGAAATCGCGGTTGCCCCAGTTCTGGTTGGCCCGGATGAAGAAGACCTGCACGCAGGCCTGCCCATGCTCCATATGGAGCGCGATGATGTCCGCCTCCGAGACGCCGCGCGGGTTGATGCCCTGCACCGATTGCACCTGCGTCAGCGCGCGGATGCGGTCGCGCAGGGCGGCGGCGCGTTCGAACTCCATCGCCTCGGACGCCTCCGCCATCTGCGCGGCCAGCGTCTCCTGGATCTTCGTGTCGCGCCCCGACAGGAACCGTTCGGCGTCGCGCACCGTCTCTGCATACTCGGCCTCCGAGATGCGGCCCACGCAGGGCGCGCTGCAGCGTTTGATCTGATGCAGAAGACAGGGTCGCGTGCGCGTCTCGAACACCGAATCCGAGCAATTGCGCAGCAGGAACACCTTCTGCAGCTGGTTCAGCGTCCGGTTCACCGCACCCGCGCTGGCGAAGGGGCCGTAATAGGACCCCTTTTCCCGCTTGGCGCCCCGATGCTTCTTGATCTGCGGATAGCTGTGATCGCCGGTCACGAGGATGTTCGGGAACGACTTGTCGTCGCGCAGGAGCACGTTGAACTTGGGCTTGAGCTGCTTGATCAGGTTCTGCTCGAGCAGCAGCGCTTCGGTCTCGGTGCGCGTCGTGAGGAACATCATCGACGCCGTATCCGAAATCATCCGCGCGATGCGCCGCGAATGCCCCGAGGGCCGCGCGTAATTCGACACCCGCGCCTTCAGGTTGCGGGCCTTGCCCACATAGAGAACGCGGCTCTGCTCATCGAGCATCCGGTAGACACCGGGCGAGGAATCCAGCGTCTTGAGGTAACTCTGGATGCACTCGTGCCCGCGCAGGGGCGTGTCGCTTTCGCTCTCGGAATTGGCGTCAGTCATCGGATCTTCATGATTCTCTGTATTGAGGCGATTCGCTTTCTGCGCTGCAATTGTCGCGGTCCCGGTTCAAGCCATTTTGCATCCACGGAACCTGTGGATAAACCTATGGGGAAATTTTGGATCAGGCGAAATTTCCCTTTGTTTACGACAGTTTTGTTAACTTGCTCAATTTTTAGGCGATTTTATAACGCACTGATTTTACGTCATAATATTTTGCCTATCGCACATCGCCCTGAAATTCATTGGATTTTTCAGACGTTGTAAGGAAAGCCCGGCCGCGGTGCATAACCTGACCTTGGGGAAGCTATTCCACACCAACCACGTCCGGCGTTTCCCATCCAAGGTGCTGACCGCCATCGATGCACAGAAGCTGCCCCGTAACGGCGGGCGAATCGACGAAATAGCCAAGCGCCCCGGTGATATCGGCAATATTCGCCCCCCGGGACAGAATCGTCGCCGCCCGCTGCTTGGCAAAATGCGAATCGCTCTGACGTCCACCTTGAAGCGTGGGGCCCGGTCCGATGGCATTGACCCGCACATTGGGCGCGAGTCCCTGTGCTGCGGTCTGCGTGAAGGCCCAGAGACCCATCTTCGCAATCGTGTAGGTCATGAATTCCGGCGTCAGCTTGCGCACTCGCTGGTCGATCATGTTCACCACGAGGCCCTGGGCCACGGGCTCTCCGTTCTCGTCCGCCTCGGCTGGGGGGATCTGTGCGGCCAGGGCCTGCGTCAGCGCGAAGGGCGCCCGCAGGTTGCTCTCGATATGCCGGTCCCAGCTGTCGCGGGTCGCGGTTTCCAGTGTGTCATATTCGAAGATCGAGGCGTTGTTGACGAGATGCGTGATCGGTCCGCCCAGAGCCTCGGCCGCTTCAGGCACGACGCGCTGCACCGCCGCTTCGTCCAGAAGGTCCGCACCCACGGTTGCGGCCTTGCGGCCCTTGTCGCGGATGAGCCCTGCGACCTCCTCAGCGGCATCGCCGGAGCTGTTGTAATGCACCACGACATCCAGGCCGCGGTCGGCCAGATACAGCGCCATGGCGCGGCCCAGCCGGTGTCCGGCGCCTGTGACGATGGCGCGTTTTGCATGGCTCATACCTGTCTCTCCTGCTCTGTCAGCTCAACACGTAGAGCACGTAGGCCACATAGAGCGCGGTCAAGATCACGCCCCAGATCCGCGTCAGGTCGCGCCCCATCAGGACGAAGGGCACCAGCAGCAGCGACGCGGCCAGCATCACCCACAGATCGAAGCGCAGGAATTCCGCATCGACATCGATGGGCGCAATCAGGCTGGCAACGCCGATGATGGCCAGAAGGTTGAACATGTTCGACCCGATGACATTGCCAAGCGCCACATCCGCCTGTTTGCGCAACGCCGCCGAGACGGTGGTCGCAAGCTCGGGCAGCGACGTGCCAATGGCCACGAGCGTCAGGCCGATCACCGTGTCCGACACCCCGAAACGCATGGCGATGATCCGCGCGCTGTCGACCAGCAGATCCGCCCCGACAGGCAGGCCAATCAGGCCGAGTGCCAGGAACAGAATGACCTTCCACCACGGCATGTTCGGATCGGCACCTTCGAGGTCATCTTCGTCCTCGGCCGCATCCATCGCGCCGTTGCGGTGCTTCAGGCTGTCCCGAAAGGCATCGCCCAGGATCAGCGCAAGCACCCCGACGAGGATCAGCCCCGCGATCCAGTCGAACACGCCCCGGAACGCCAGCGCGATGAACAGGAAGGTCGAGGCCAGCATGATCCAGTAGCTTTTGCGCGTGTCATGGCTCGATGTGTGCATGACCGCCAGCAATGCGGGAATGCCCAGCACCATCAGCACATTGGCCGTGTTGGACCCCACAACGTTGCCCATCGCGATGCCGGGCACGCCTTCAAGGGCCGCCTTGATCGAGATCAGCAGCTCCGGCGCGGAGGTGCCGAAGGCCACGATGGTCAGGCTGACGATCAGCGCAGGCACACCCAGACGCAGCGCGAGGTTCACAGCCCCCTTCACCAGCGCGTCGCCCGCCAGAAGCAGGATGCCCAGCCCCAGCAGGCCGGTCACGTATACCATCATGTCCGCCCCCCTTTCCCGCAGGGACAGGGGCCCTTGCCGATCCTGAAGCGCCCGCAGGAGCGGCACTTGCGGCTCGCGAGCTGCTTGGCACCGGGCACCCGCAGCTTGCCGAACATCGCCAGCACGCCCATGAAGATCAGGAAGAGGAGAACGATCTTTACGATCACGTCAGAGGCCGTAGCGCGCGAAGGAGGCACGCTCCTCGATCTGGTGGAAGGCACTCTCGGCGGCCTCGGCCCCGAAGCGGCTCAGCAGGCCGCGCTTCTGCCCGTAACGGCGGAACTTCACGTCCTTGCCGAAGCGTTTCTTCATCTCCGTCTCAAGATGGCCGATACCGTCCGCAAGCCCGACCTCGACCGCGCTTTGGCCAAGCCAGACCTCGCCGGTGAAGAGGTCCGGATTATCGGCGAGCTTGCCCTCGCGGCGCGCCTTCACATGGCCGATGAAATTGCCGTGCAGCTCTTCCAGAAGGCGGTTGAGACGTTCGATATCCTCCTCCTTCTCGGGGCGGAACGGGTCCATCATCGACTTCGATTTGCCGGCCGTGTGCACGCGCCGCTCGAAGCCTTGGCGCTGCAGGAAGACATGCGCGCCGAAGCCTGCGGAGATGACCCCGATGGAGCCCAGAATGGAGCTGTCATCGGCGTAAATCTCATCGGCCGCCGAGGCGATCCAGTAACCGCCCGACGCCGCGACATCCTCCACGAAGGCCACGACCGGCACGTCCTTCTCTTCGGCGAGGCGGCGGATGCGCGCCCCGATCAGCGAGGATTGCACGGGCGAGCCGCCCGGCGAATTGATCTCGAGCGCGACGGCTTTCGGTTTGCCCCGACTGAACGCCTTGTCGAGCATATCCGCGACCGACCGGTCCGACAGGCTGGCCCGTCCCATGCCGATTGCGCCTTGCAGCCGTACGACCGAAACGGTCGGGCCTTTCTTGAAGAGGGAAAGCGGATTTTTCATGTGTTTGGACTTAGATTGCGGATGGCCCTTAAACAAGGGGCGGGCAAAGCTCCGCGGGCGGAAGATGCCCCCTGGGGGCCGTTCGCGTCGCCGCGCAAAGTATCGCATCACGCGCGGGGATCGGGGCTCAAACGAAAAGACCCCGCCGAAGCGGGGCCTTTCCAAGTTCTGTCCGACAAGGATCACTCCTTGGCGCGGGCCTTGATCGGCTTCCAGAGACGCTTGTTCGTCAGGTACAGAAGCACCGACAGGATCGTCAGGAAGACAACACCCACGAAACCGGCCTGCTTGCGGGCCATCAGCTTCGGCTCGGCGGTCCACATCAGGAACGCGGCGACGTCCTGCGCCTGCTGCTCGATGGTGACCTCGATATCGGGGTTGGCATATTCCACGTCATCGCCATAGAGCGGCGGCGCCATGTTGATGTAGCCACCCGGATAGGCGGTGTTTTCGTAAAGCACGGTGCCCGCCTGCTCGATCGTCTCACCAGTATAGCCGGTCAGCAGCGATGCGATGTATTCCGGACCGCCCATGCCCTTGAAGAACTGATTGATGCCAAGGCCGTAGGGGCCGTGGAAACCAGCGCGGGCCTTCGCCATCAGCGACAGGTCGGGCGCGCCGACCGCATCGTTGGCCGGGAAGTTGTCGACCGGGGTCGCGGGACGGAAATCGTCCTCTTCCGCGTCATAGACTTCGAAGTTCTGCTCCGCATAGGCGCGCACCTCGGCCTCGGAGAAGCCTGGGCCATCCTCCCACTGCAAGGAACGGAAGGAGACATACTGCATGCCGTGGCAGGCAGAGCAGACCTGGGTGTAGACCTGAAGGCCGCGCTGCAGCTGGTTCTGGTCGTAAGTCCCGAAGGGGCCTTCGAAGGAGAAGTCGTAGTTGATGACTTCGCCCTCGGAGCCGGCGGCATATGCACCGCCGGCAGAGAGACCCATCGCCACGAGGGCGGTCAGGAGGGTTTTCTTGAACATCACGGTTTCCGATCCTTTCTTATTCGGCCGGAGCAACGGACGGTGCGGTCTTCGTGCCACCCGACGCGGCCTTGTGGGCCTCGAAGTCGGCTTCGATCGTGTCGGGCCGTGCGAGCGGCTTTTCGAACACGCCGAGGAGCGGCAGGATGACCAGGAAGTAGGCGAACCAGTAGGCCGACCCGATCAGCGCGATGTAGGGATAGATCCCCTCGGCCGGCATGGCGCCTGCCCACATCAGCACGAAGAAGTCGATGACCAGCAGCCAGAACCACCACTTGAACTGCGGACGGTAGCGGCCCGAGCGGACGGTCGACGTGTCGAGCCACGGTGCCAGCGCCATCACGACGATTGCGCCGAACATCGCGAGCACACCGAAGAACTTCGCATCGATGATGCCGCCGGTCAGCCAGCTTGCCGCGATCACGACCCAGACATCGCCGTCAAAGGCACGCAGGATCGCGTAGAAGGGCAGGAAGTACCATTCCGGAACGATATGCGCGGGCGTCGCCAGCGGGTTCGCCTCGACGTAATTGTCGGGGTGGCCGAGGTAGTTCGGCATGAAGCCCACGATGGCAAAGAACACGGCCAGGATGATCGCCAAGGCGAACAGGTCCTTGATCACGTAATAGGGCCAGAAGGGCACGGTGTCCTTCTCGGCATCCGCCTTCGAGGTGCGGCGCACTTCGACACCGGTGGGGTTGTTGTTGCCCGTGGTGTGGAAGGCCCAGATGTGCACGATCACGAGGCCCAGAATGAGGAAGGGCATCAGGTAGTGCAGCGAGAAGAAGCGCGTCAGCGTGTAGTTGCCAACCGCGGGTCCGCCCAGCAGCCAGGTCTGCAGCGTCTCACCGATGAACGGCACGGCGCCGAAGAGGCCGGTGATCACGGTCGCACCCCAGAAGGACATCTGACCCCAGGGCAGAACGTAGCCCATGAAGGCGGTGCCCATCATCAACAGATAGATCAGGATGCCGATGATCCAGGTCACTTCGCGCGGCGCCTTGTAGGAGCCGTAGTAGAGCGAGCGGAAGATGTGCGCGTAAACGGCCACGAAGAACAGCGACGCGCCGTTCATGTGGATGTAGCGCAGCGCCCAGCCACCGTTCACGTCGCGCATGATATGCTCGATCGAGGCGAAGGCCAGATCCGCGTCAGGCGTGTAGTGCATCACGAGCGTGATGCCGGTGATGATCTGCAGGACCAGCGTGAAGGTCAGCACGATGCCCCAGATCCACATCCAGTTGAGGTTCTTGGGCGTGGGGATCATCAGAGTGTCGTACATGAGACCGACGATCGGCAGGCGCGAGTGAAGCCACTTCTCGCCCCCGGTCTTCGGTTCATAATGGTCGTGTGGAATACCAGCCATTAATACTCTCCTTAACCGAGCAGGATTGTGGTGTCGTCAACAAACTCTGCGAGCGGAACCGGCAGGTTGGTCGGCGCGGGACCGCGACGGATGCGCCCTGCGGCGTCGTAGTGCGAACCGTGGCAGGGGCAGAACCAACCATTGTAGTCGCCGGCGCCATTGCCGAGCGGGACGCAGCCGAGATGGGTGCAGACACCCATCATGACGAGCCAGCGGCCCTCTTCGTCGAGGGTGCGGTTCTCGTCGGTGGCCTCGGCCTCGCCCTGGATGTTCTCGTTGCGGGCAACGGGATCGGGCAGATCGGACAGGTCGACCGACCGGGCCTCCTCGATCTCGGCCTGACCGCGGTTGCGGATGAACACGGGCTTGCCGAGCCATTGCACGGTGATCTGCGAGCCTTCGGCGACCGCGCCGACATCGACCCGGATGGTCGACAGGGCGCGCACGTCGGCGCTGGGGTTCATCTGGTTGACGAGCGGCCAAACGGCCGCTCCGGTAGCGACAGCACCGGCACCGGCGGTGGCATAATAGAGGAAGTCCCTCCGGGTGCCTGCGTGATCTTCTGCATTCGACACGAGGTTTTCTCCGTTCTGGCGCCGGCAAAGCGGCAAGACGACATGGTCCAAGACGGACCTATAGTTCTGACGAGCTACCTAGCGGCCCTTCGCCGGCCCGTCCAGAACCCAAAACCCGCATATTGAACAAAAGCGCCCATGTGTCGCGGGTCTACATGCGCCTGTGAGGGGGACATTCGTCGCGCACCGCCCGCGACGGGCAACGCGGCATGGGGCACCGACAAGGATGCGGGAATCAGGGTTTGATCCGGCGGCGCAGGGCGAAAAGCTTGACGATCACGACGGTCACGTAGGCCACGCAAAGCGCCACGAGGCTGATCCACGCATAGGTGAACAGAACCGCGCCCGCGATGGCGAAGCCCACCAGGAACAGCTTCACGTTCCGGCGCGGCACGCGGGTCGTCTTGAACGACCAGGTCGGGACCCGGCTGACCATCAGGAGGCCGATTCCCATCACGTAAAGCGCCAGAAGCAGGTCGGGCAGCACCGGCCCGTCCGCAAATCCGTCCGCGAAGGCGAAGGAGACGAACATCGGCAACATCGCGAGCATCGCCCCCGCAGGCGACGGTACACCGATGAAATAGGCACTGTCCCCACCCTTGCCGCCGGGGCTCTCTTCCTTGCGGGCGACGTTGAACCGCGCGAGCCGCATGACGCAGCAGATCGCGTAGACAAGCACCGCAAGCCAGCCGAAACCGCGCAGGCCGTCCAGCGCCCAGAGATACAGGATCAGGCCCGGCGCCACGCCGAAATTCAGGAAATCGGCCAGGCTGTCCAGTTCTGCGCCCATCTTGCTGTCCGATCCCAGCGCGCGGGCAAGCCGCCCGTCCATCCCGTCGAGGATCGCGGCCAGCAGAATCATCAGGACCGCAAGCTCCCACCTCTCGGATAGGCCGAAGCGGATCGATGTCAGCCCGAGGCCGATCGCCGTCACCGTCAGCATGTTGGGAATAAGCTGGACCAGCGTCAGCTTGTCCCCGCGCGGCCCGTCGGTCATTCGGCCGCTCCATCGAGCCGTGCGATCACGGTCTCGCCCGCGATCATGGTCTGGCCGATGGCCACGTCCGGCGTGACACCCGGCGGCAGGTAGACATCGAGGCGCGATCCGAAGCGAATGAGGCCGAAGCGCTCGCCCCGCGCGATCTCGGCACCCTCCTGGGTGAAACACAGGATGCGGCGCGCCACGAGCCCCGCGATCTGCACGACACCCAGATCGCGGCCGTCCGCCATGGTGATGACCATGCCGTTGCGCTCATTGTCCTCCGACGCCTTGTCGAGCGAGGCATTGAGGAACTTGCCCGGGGTGTAAGCCACTGTTTTCACACGGCCCGCGACCGGCGCGCGGTTCACGTGGCAATTGAAGACGGACATGAAGACCGACACGCGCAGGCGCTTGTCCTCGGACAGCCCAAGCTCGGCAGGCGGCGTGACCTCTTCGATCAGCGACACGATGCCATCGGCGGGCGAGATCACGAGGCCCGCGCGGTCCGGCGTCACCCGCTCGGGGTCACGGAAGAAGTAGTAGCACCAGATCGTCAGGCCCACGCCGATCCAGCCCAAGGGCTCCCAGATCAGGAACAGCACCAGCGTGATCGCGGCGAAAATCGCCACGAAGCGGCGCCCTTCGGGGTGCATGGGTTTGAGGAAGGTGTCGCGCATCCGCATGGGGCGGCCTTTCAGGTTCGGAATGTCGCCTGATCGGGTATCCAAGGGCGCGCGCCGGTGCAAGGGTCTCGCCCGACGTGGCCCAGGACGTGATCCGGGGCCTCCGGCGCAAATCGGCGCGGTGCGGCATCCGATCCCAGGTCCTGGATCGGGTCCGGGACAGAGACGCCACGGTGTGGGCTGGGGTGGGTTACGGCGCCCGGCTTCGCCGCACTTGGGAAGCGCCGGTCCGGCGGGTTGGCGCTGCACCGATTGTGCTTTGCGCTTTATCTCGTCAGGTCTGCATGTCGCTCATGCGATGCGCCAGCGGCACCAAAGCGCCAATCCGGTCGGGCCGGATCGGCGCTGGAGCGCGGCGGCTTCAAGCAGCCTTGATTCCGCGCTCATTATGCAGTGTTCAATCGCTCGGGTCAGCCTGCCTCTACCCCTGCGGCACTGTCTCCTGCATCGAAGGCCGCGCGGCGAAGCCCTCGTACCAACGCGCCAGCGACGGATGCCCGTCCCGCCAGCCGCGCGCGTCATGACGCAGGTCGAGATAGCCCAGCGCGCAACCCACCGCGATCTGCCCCGCATCGAGGGGTCCCGCGAGATGGCTGATCCAGCGGCCCTCCAGCGCATCAAGCGCGCGGGCGATCTTGCCCCATTGCGCCTCCACCCATTCGGGCCAATAGAGATCACCCTCGCGGAAGCGCGCCTCGTAGGTCATCGCCAGCGCCGCATCCAGGATCCCGTCCGCCGTGGCCTCCAGCGTCAGCACGTCCCAGACCCGGCTCTCGGGATAAAGGCCAGCCCCCGCCACATGATCGAGATAGCGGCAGATCACCCGGCTATCATAGAGCGTGCCGCCATCGTCGCGCACCAGCGCCGGGATCTTCCCGATCGGGTTCAAGGCGGTCAGTTCGGGATCGGGGTCGAGCGGCGAATTGGCCCCCGCCACCAGCTCGACCTGATCGATGAGCCCCGTCTCTATCAGGGTGACATGCACCTTGCGCACGTAAGGCGACGGGCTGAGCTTGTAGAGTTTCATCATGGCCGGGGCCTTTCCTGAATGGGTCCGAAGGCGTGTTCCGCGCGAGCCTACAGGCCGGCCCGCGACCCGCAAGCCCTCAGAGCGCGGGGGGATCGCGCATCAAGGCGGCAAGGGCCGCCAATTCCTGCCCGATGCCATCCGTCTCCACGGCATCCGCCGCCGCAAGCCGGACCGCGTCGGGCTTGTTCTGACCGAGCTTCCAGGTCGCATCGATCTGCTCCACGTGGAAATGAAACGGCACGATCTGACGCATCATCCGCTCGAGCACTTCGGGCGTCATCTTCTCCGTCTGCCAGACGGGCTTCGGGGCCAGAGGCGTCTCCGCCGCCTGCGACTGATGATCGAGCATGGCGCGCATGGATTCCTGCGGTTGCCGCGTGAGCCGCCCGGTCAGATGCACCGCCACGTAGTTCCAGGTCGGCACCTGATCCGCGACCCCGTACCAATCGGGCGAGATGTAACTGTCCGGCCCCATGACCGCGATCTTCGCGGGCGCATGCGTGTCGATGCGCCGCGCGATGGGGTTCGAGCGCACGAGATGCAGCATCGCCACATCCCCCGCTTCGTTCAGCGTGAACGGGATATGCGCCAGAAGCGGCACCGGATCGGCGGACACACAGAGCGTGCCGAACCCGCGCGCGCGGGCGAAGGCGATGTCCTTGGCATGATCGGCGGAGCGGAACACGGGGTTGGGGTGCATGGCCTCCCTCCTCAGCCCGCCTTGGGATGGGCGGCGGCATAGACCTTCATCAGATGCACCTGGTCGACCGAGGTATAGGCCTGCGTTGTCGAAAGTGACGCGTGGCCCAGAAGTTCCTGGATCGCGCGCAGATCGCCACCCGCCTGCAACAGATGCGTGGCGAAGGAATGCCGCATCGCATGCGGGGTCGCGGTCGCAGGCAGGCCCAGCTGCATCCGGGCCGCCGCCGTCACCTTCTGCACCAGCCGCGGGTTGAGCGCCCCGCCCCGCTGTCCGCGAAAGACCGGCGCGCCGGGCGTCATCTCGTAGGGGCAAAGGCGCAGATAGGTCTCGACGGCCGTGCGAGTCACGGGCAGGACGGGCACGACCCGCTCCTTGCCGCCCTTGCCGGTGATGCGCAGGCTCTCGCCCAGCGGCAGATCGGCGCCGGTGAGCCCCAGCGCTTCCGAGATCCGCAGCCCCGATCCGTAAAGGAGCGTGACCACGGCGGCGTCACGCGCGCCGATCCAGTCTTCGCGACCCTGATCGCCCACGCTGTCGATCATCGCCCGTGCTGCGTCTTCGGTCAGAGGGCGCGGCAGCTTCTTCTGGAACTTGGGCGCCCGGGCAGACAGGACGGCCGTGGGCTCGAACCCTTCGCGTTCGGCCAGGAAGCGGTAGAAAGACTTCACCGCCGAGAGCTTGCGCGCCATCGAGCGGGGGCTGGCCCCCTGCCCGCGCAGATGCGCCAGATAGGCGCGCATGTCGGTGGTGGTGATCCGAGCCAGCGCGGCCAAGCCCTGGCTGTCGCCATGATAGCCCGTCATGAAGGCGATGAAGCCCATGACGTCGGTGCGATAGGCGGTCTCCGTATTCTCGGCCTGCCCCTTGAGGGCGCGCGCGGTCTCCAGCCAGGATTGCACCGCGTCGCGGGCCTGGGGCGAGACCGCGAGGCTCATTGCAGCCAGCGCCGCATGGAGCGTTCGAAGACGCCCGCGAAGAAGGACAGAAGATCGGTGCCGTGCTGCGGCGTGAACTGGTGCGGATCCTCGGCGCCGAGGATCAGAAGACCCGGCAGACGGCCTGTGCCGAAATCGAGCCGCAGGCAGGCCTCGGACCGGATCCAGTCGCTCAGTTCCTCGTAGATGCGCGCGTCGCCCTCGTCGATCTGGCGCAGGCTGACCTGGCGCTGCGGGACATTGCGCCCCTCTGAGACATAGCCGTCGATGAAGCCCGGCTCGGCCACGATCAGAACGCCGCCCAGCCGCGCGACGGTCTCGGCCTCGGCCTCGGCATTGGCGCTTTCGAGAATGAGCTTCACGCAATCCACGCGCAGGATATCGGCGACGTCGCCGCCCAGATCGCGCAGGAAGACCTCGAACTCGGTGGGATCGAGCATGCGCAGGATGGCGCGGTGCAATTGGTTCGTGCCCGAGAGATTCTCGTAGGCCGCCGCGATCACCGAGCGATGCGTCTCTTCGAGCCGGTCGAGCCGCGCCTCCAGCCGCTCCATCGCGATACCGCGCAGATCCACGATATTCGAGCCCATGGCCCGTTCATTCGCCGCGACCAGCGCGCGCATCAGGTCGACATCCTCAAGCAGAAGGTCCGGCCGCTCGATCAGGGAATCGCGCAGGGAAGGGTCGATTTTGGGTTGGCTCGTCATGTCGCCTCATTGGGTGTCGCGGACCCGTGTTGCCCGGGTCTTGGTCCCGACCTTGTCCTCCGGCGGGGCATGTCCTGTCAATCGCGCTCAAGCGGGCCTCGGCGGCCGGGTGCCTTTGAGGTCACGCGCCGAGATAGGCCGCAAGGGCCGCAGGCGGGTCGGCAAAGAGCGCCTCCGTCTCGCGCGGAGCATGGGCGCGGCCATCCGCGACGAGCACGGTTTTCTGAGCGAAACGGCGCGCATCGGCGGGATCGTGGCTGACCATCAGCGTCAGTGTGCCGCGCGCCGCGGCGATCTCGCGGACCCGGTCCAGCATCTCGGTCTTGAGGGCGGGGCCCAGCGCCGCGAACGGCTCATCGAGCAGAAGCACGGGCCGGTCCTGCAACATCACGCGCGCCAGCGCCGCGCGGCTGGCCTGCCCGCCCGAGAGTTCTGCTGGTTTGCGCGCGCCGAACCCCGGCAGGCCAACCTCGGCGAGGGCCTCGTCCACCCTGCGGCTGTCCTCGCCCGAAAGGCGTCCGCCATCGGGGCGCAGGGCAAGGCCCAGATTGCGCGTGAGGCTCAGATGCGGAAAGAGGTTCTGATCCTGAAACAGGATCGAGACGGGCCGCGCACCGGGCGGAGCGGCGGTGATGTCGCCCCCCTGCCAGAGGATGCGTCCCGCCTCCGGCGCGCGGAACCCCGCGATCGCGTCGAGCAGCGTCGACTTGCCCGCACCGGACGGGCCGATGATGGCCACCCGCTCCCCGGGCGCGAGGGCCATGTCGGCACTTAGCGAAAAGTCCCCCGCCCGGATCGTGACGCCCTCGAGCTCAAGCATGCACCCGCCCTCCCCGGTCGAACGCCCAGAACAGCGCCAGGCTGGAGGCCAGCAGCACAAGTGCAGCACCCTGCGCGGCTTCCATCTGGTAGCTGCCCATCAGCCGGTAGACATAGAGCGGCAGCGTCGCGCGCTCGGGATCGGCGAAAAGCGCGATGACGCCGAGATCGCCCATGGACAGCGCCGCCGTCAGCCCCGCCGCAAAGCCCAAGGGACGGCGCAGGCGCGGCAGAAAGACGAAGCGCAACCACGCCCAGGGCGTCAGACCCAGAGATTGCGCAAGGCGGGCGAAGTCGGCGCGGATCGCCTCGGCTTCGGGGCGCAGGATGCGCAGAGCGAAGGGCAGGCTGACCAGCGCGTTGATCAGCGCCGTCACAGGAAGGGCCAGCGTGAACGGATTGACGTAGGGCCGCACGATCAGGAACAGCCCCGTGCCCAGAACGAGCGGCGAGAGCGCGATACCGAGAAGGCCCAGTAGCTCGCCCCGCCGCGTGGCGAGCGGCAGCGCCCAGATGAGGCAGAGCGCGGTGGAGACAAGCGCCACCCAAAGAGAATTCCACGCAGCCTCCAGCATCTCGGGACCGAGCAGGACCAGCCCCGGCACGCCCCGCAATGTCACGAGCACAAGCGGCGTCAGCAGGAACAGCGCGACCGCCGCAATGGCCACCGCATCAAGGGCGCGGGCCGCAGCGCCCTGCCCGTCCCAGCGCGGCACGATCCGGTCGAGACCCGCGCCAAAGCCCGTCCCCCCCGACAGGCGCAGCGCCACGAGCCCCGCCGCGATGGCAAGGGCAAGTTGCACGACCGAAAAGGCTGCCGCGCGCCCGAGGTCGAAATCGAAGCGCATCGCCTGGTAGATCGCGAGCTCCACCGTGGTCGCGCGTGGCCCGCCGCCAAGCGTCAGCGCCACCGCGAAGGATGAGAGACAGATCACGAAGATCACCGCGAAGGCGCCTGGCAGGATACGCGCGAGCATCGGCGCCTCAAGCGTGCGGAACATCGCCCAGGGGCTGAGGCCCAGAGAGGCCGCAAGGCGCAGGCGCTCGCCCGGCATTGCGAGCCAGCCCTGCAGGATGAGCCGCGTGGCCAGCGGCAGGTTGAAGAAGACATGCGCAATCACCACGCCATGAAGCCCGTAGATCGTCATCTCCGGCAGGCCCAGCGCGCCGAGCACGCGATTGACGATGCCGTTGGTGCCGAAGGTCGCGATCAGCCCGAGCACCGCCACGATGATCGGCAAGATGAAGGGCGCGCCCAGAAGCGCCACCAGAAGCCCGCGGCCCGGAAAGTTTCGCCTCGCCAGCGCACGGGATACGGGCACGGCGCAGAGGATCGAGAAGAACGCCGACAGGGTCGCCTGCCACAGCGTGAAGCGGATCGCGTCCACGTCACCGGGCGCGAAGGCCGCAAAGCCCCCCGCCCGGATCAAGACCGCGCCCACCGGCACCAGCGTGACCGCCAGCACCGCGAGGGCTGCGATTATTGCGAAAGGCCCGCGCGCCATGCCTCGATCGCCTGATCCTTGAGCGCGTCCGCCTCATCCTCGGAATAGAAGAGCGCGGTGTCCGGCAGGTCGAGCTGCTGGAAGCCCTCGGGCCATTGATCCTGCGGCAGCGCTGCCGGGAAGGACCAGTTGCCGGTCGCGATCATCGACTGGAACTCCTCGGTCAGGATGAACTCCATGAACTGATCGGCCAGCTCCGGGTTGTCGGTGCCCGCGACTTTGCCCACCAGCTCGACCATGAAGTAATGCCCCTCGGGGAAGATGGCGGCCTTTATGGTGGGGTCGTCCTCGGCGATCAGGTGATAGGCGGGCGAGGTGGTGTAGGACAGCACCATATCGGCTTCGCCATCGGTGAAGAGCCCGTAGCTTTCCGACCAGCCCTTCGTGACCGTCAGCACATTGTCCGACAGCTGCGCCCAGGCATCCTGCGCGTCTTCGCCATAGACCGCCTGCACCCAGAGCGCGAGCGCCAGTCCCGAGATCGAGGTGCGCGGGTCCTGGATCACGATGGTGAGATCGTCGCCCGCCTCCAAGAGCGCGTCGAAGCTTGCCGGCGGTTCTGGGGTCCGGTCGGTGTCATAGACGAAAGCGGTATGGGCGTAGTTGAACGGCAGGAAGACCTCGTCCGTCCAGTCGACGGGCAGTGTCAGGTTCGCGATGTTCTGCCCGTGCGGCGCGAAGAGGCCCGCCTCGCGTGCCTCTTTCGTGACGTCGGTGTTGAGCCCGAAGACGATATCGGCCTCGGTCCGGTCGCCTTCGAGACGCAGGCGCGGCATGAGGTCGCCCGGGCTGAATTGCAGATCGCAGTCGCAGCGGGCCTCGAACATCTCCTCGATCTTGGGGCCGGGGCCCCATTTCGAGACGATGTAATCGCCTGCATAGACGGTCAGGACATTGTCCTGCGCAAGCGCGGTGCTTGCCAGAAGCGTGCCCGCTGCAAATGTGGTGAGGGCTTTCATGTCCCATCCTCCTCTTTGCGGCGGATGGGCAAGATCAGGGGGCTTGTGGCCCGGCAAACCTTCCCTCCGCCGGTGTTAACCGGTTCAGGTTCAACGGGTTCGCATCATGCGCATCTCAGCCCTTCCGGGCACCCCGAGGTGGCCCTACAGCTAGAGCAGCGATCGGGCCCGTGCAAGCCCGGCCTCTTGAGGCGCGACGCGGCCTGCCCTAACAGGGGCGGGCAAGAGGCGAGGCACCATGAGCTACAACACCTTCGGACATCTCTTCCGCGTCACCACCTGGGGCGAAAGCCACGGGCCGGCACTGGGCTGCACGGTGGATGGCTGCCCGCCGGGCATCGCGATCGACGAGGCCGCAATCCAGCACTGGCTCGACCGGCGCAAACCCGGCCAGAACAAGTACACCACGCAGCGGCGCGAGCCCGACCAGGTGCGCATCCTGTCGGGCGTCTACAAGGGGCGGACCACTGGCACGCCGGTGCAGCTGATGATCGAGAACACCGATCAGCGCTCCAAGGATTACGGCGACATTGCCGAGACCTTCCGGCCCGGTCACGCTGATATCTCCTATTGGCAGAAATACGGCATCCGCGATCCGCGCGGCGGCGGGCGGTCGTCCGCGCGCGAGACGGCGGCACGGGTGGCGGCGGGCGGCCTTGCCCGCGCGGTGCTGGCGGAGCTGGTGCCCGGCCTCGAAGTGCAGGGCTACATGGTGCAGATGGGTCCGCATCAGATCGGCCCCGAGCGCGACATGGACGAGATCGAGAAGAACCCGTTCTGGGTGCCCTCGGCCAAGGCCGCCGAAGACTGGGCGGTCTATCTCGACGGGCTGCGCAAGTCGGGCAATTCCTGCGGTGCGGCCATCGAGGTCGTGGCGCGTGGCGTGCCCGAGGGCCTGGGCGCGCCCGTTTACGGCAAGCTCGACACCGAGCTCGCCGCAGCGATGATGTCGATCAATGCCGTGAAGGGTGTGGAGATCGGCGAAGGCATGGCCGCCGCCGCGCTGACGGGCGAGGACAATGCTGACGAGATCTTCCTCGGCAATGATGGCCGCCCGGTCTATTCGTCGAACCATGCAGGCGGCATCCTGGGCGGGATCTCCACCGGGCAGGACGTGGTGGTGCGCTTTGCGGTGAAGCCCACATCGTCGATCCTGAAATCCCGCGCCTCCATCACCAAGTCGGGCCAGCCCACGGAGGTCGTCACGAAGGGCCGCCACGACCCTTGCGTGGGCATCCGCGCGGTCCCGGTGGGCGAGGCGATGATGGCCTGCGTGATCCTCGATCACCTGCTGATGGATCGCGCACAGACAGGCGGACAGCGCGGCAAGATCGGCTGAACCTTTCGCATGCGAAAGGTAACAGTCTGATAAAATTAACTAATTTTATCTCGCCCGTGCGACCGGACACCTCAACGCCCTGACACGGCACCATGTTTCAGCGCGCGGTGGGCCGGATAATATTAACTAATATTATCCCTGCTCTCCGCCCGGAACGCCGCATCCACCGGCACCTGCAGCGCCGAGACCAGCCCGTTTGTCTGCATCGCCATGCCGATCACCGCGAGCAGCTCGCCGTATTGCGCGTCGCTCATGCCCTTGGCGCGGGCCGCGGCAGTGTGGGAATGGATGCAGTATTCACAGCCATTGGCGGTGGAGACCGCGATGTAGAGCATCTCCTTCACCAGCGGATCGAGCGCGCCGGGCGCCATCACATCCTTGAGCCGCGCCCATGTCGTCGAAAGGGTCGCGGGATCATGGGCCAGCGCGCGCCAGAAATTGTTGATATGATCGGTGCCACGGGTCGCACGGATATCCGCGAAGACGGCCAGCGCCTCTGCGCTGACCTCTTCATCCGACAGAAGCGGAACGGTTGCCACGGCTCAGACCATCGCGAAGATACGCGCGGGCCCGCCGCTTCCGCCGACGTGATTGGGTGCGCCGATGATCAGCGTGGCGCCCGCGGCCGGCACGTTTTCGAGGCCCGCGAGGTTTTCGATCCCGAAGCGGCCCGTGGGCAACCAGGCGTAATGCGTGGCGAAATCCGCGGACGGCCCGTGATCGAGCGACAGCGTGTCGGACGCAATCGACGCCGCGCCGGTTTCCAGCAACATCTGCGCCGCCTCGACATGAAAGCCCGGGAAATGCCCCACCCCATCGGCGTCGCGGCCCACGAAATCCTCGGCAGAGCCCGATTTCGCGGCCCAGCCCGAATGCATCGCGACGCAGGCCCGATCGGGTATCTCGCCATTGGCGTCGATCCAGGCCTGCAGATCGTCGGGCGTCACCTGCGCATCGCGGTTTTCCGCCGCGCGCGCGGCGATGTCGATCACCACCAGCGGCGCCACCAGATCGGTCACCGGAATCTCGTCCACCGAGGCGCCATCGGCCGAGAAATGCAAAGGCGCGTCGATATGGGTCGCCGTGTGCTCATTGACCGAGAGGTTGAACAGGTTGAAGCCGTGTTCTGCGAAATTGAACTCCTGCGCCATGGAGATGCCCGGAGGCCCGAAGAAGGTGGGAAAGTCGGGGCTGAGCTTGTGCGTCATGTCGACGACGCTGCCATGGCCCGCCGCCATCGCGGGCGGTGCGGCGGTCACCGCACCGAGCGTGGCCGCCGCCGCAGCCGCGCCCGCACCGGACGAGAAGAACTGACGCCGGGACAGCATCCGCTCCTTCACCTTGTTCATTACGCAAATATCGCACATGCCGCATCCTCCATTGAAAAGGGCGGGGCTGCATGGATCGCAGCGCCCGCCCTTCGGAGCCTAGCACATGTTTGCCCCCTGCCGAGACGCTTTGCGCGGTCGCCGGGGGAGTCGCCGGGATCAGACCGGCGTGGCGTGGGTCCGGCGCGGCGGCATGCTCGGTGGCGAAGCGAGCTTGCGTGTCGGGCGGCGGGTCTGGCCTGCCTCCTTGATCGCGCCCATGACGCGCGGCGATGCGGCGCGCCGCTTGGCCCGTGTTTCAGCGCCCGGATCGGCAGCCTGCGGCTTCGGCGGCTCGATCCCCATCATGGCAAAGCTGCCCTGTTGCGCCGCCTCGGTCATGACCTGGGCCACCTTGATCTGCTGCGCCCAGAGCGCACCGGTCCAGGCAAACCACATCTTCGTGGCGGCGATTGGCGTGATAAAGGTCATGTTTCCCTCCCTATGACCTGTGACGGGGTCTTCCCACCCCCAGAAATGCGCCAGGCAGGGCGCATCGCGTTTCTCGGAACGGCCCTGACACGATACGAGTGTCAGATGATGCATTCCAACGATAAAATTCGCGCTTAAGTTGAATACAAGTTGATAACGATAAACAGACCGATGAACAGAACGTTTACATACCGGAGCGGCGCACGGCGCGGTCCTGCCCCTCATGTCACCGCATACAGGATCGGGATCAACGTTTGATGACACTCACCCGATGGATCGGCGACTCCGCGCCTGTTTGATACTCCTTCGCCTCACGCCGCGCGCATTTTTCCGGTCGCGGCGCCCAGGGCTTTGCAATCGCACGCGCCCCGACCTGATTCCTTGATCTGACGCAAAGGGCGTAGACCTCTCCGGGTTTCAGTGGACGCGACTTCGCCCGGTCGAATCAAGCATGAGGGGCGGATTTTCACGGGCCCGCGCGACTAAATGCTCAGGAAGCAGGCAGAGACGCGCAACGCCCCCGCACACCGCATCGGCAAAGTTACGACGCCGCATCCTCCTGATCCGCGGCTTTCGGCGGGGCGAGCGGCGTGTACGAACAGCGCTCGGGCTTGATGTCGAGAAGGGGCGTGCCGTCGATGCAATCGAGGCCGCGCACGTACAGAACCGCGCCGTCGCGCCGCTCTAGGGCGACACGCGACAGCCCGATCGGGTTGGGCCGGACCGGGGAGCGCAAGGAGAAGGTGCCGCGGGGCACACCGTCTTTGGCAGGGGTTTGCACCGCGAGGTCCCGGCGCGACCCGTCCAGCCAGTAGAGCACGTCGAGCACGGCAAACCGCTCGATCCCGTCCAGCGCGGGCGCCCAATCTGGGTCGATCTCGAGCCGACAGAGCGGCCCGTCAATACGTCCCTGCCGTGGGCAGTCCGCGCGCGTGGCGAAAGGCGTCCGGCAAAGCCCGATGAAATGCAGGACCGCCTCGCCGAGCTTGGGCGGATCGCGGCGCATCTCGCCTTGGCGCAGATCATCAGGGTGCATGTCTTCGGATTCGGCCATGTCCGCTTTCCTTTCCCTTTCGGGCCGGAGAATAGCCCAAGGCCCGCGCAACGCCACGGGCCTTCGCCCTTGCAAAACCTCAGCCGATGGTGAAAACTTTGCATAGCTCGGGAATTTTTGCAGGTTTACGACATGAACGACATGGCAGAGGCGCTGCGGATCGCCGCCACGCTCGTTCTGTCGGGCGATGCGGACCTGTGGGAGATCGTGGCATTGTCCCTGCGTGTGAGCCTGACCGCCACAGCGCTGGCCTGTCTGATCGGTCTGCCGCTGGGCGCGCTGCTTGCGACGCAGCGATTCCCCGGGCGCAGCGCGGCCATCATCTGCGTGAACGCGCTGATGGGCCTGCCGCCGGTCGTGGTGGGCCTCATGGTCTATCTTGCGCTGAGCCGGTCGGGACCCCTTGGCGTCTTCGGTCTGCTTTATACCCCGGCCGCGATGATCATCGCGCAGACCATCCTGATCGCGCCCATCGTTGCGGCGCTGTCCCGGCAGGTGCTCGAGGCACTGCATTTCGAATATGATGAGCAATTCCGCTCGTTCGGGCTGAGCCGGATGGCGAGCATCCGCGCGCTGCTCTGGGACGGGCGTTTCGCGCTTCTGACCGTCGGGCTTGCGGGCTTCGGGCGCGCCATTGCGGAGGTCGGCGCGGTGATCGTCGTGGGCGGCAATATCGACCACCTGACACGCGTGATGACCACGGCCATCGCGCTTGAGACCTCGAAGGGCGATCTGGCCCTCGCCCTGGCGCTCGGCATCGTGCTGATGGTGCTGGCATTGGCGGTGAATGCCGCCGTCCACGGGGTGCGCAGCAGCGAAGGACGACTGGCCCATGCGTGATTTCATGCACCCCGACACGGCGCCCACCCCCCGCCTGACCCTGCGCGACGTCTCGGTCCGGATCGACGGGCATGCCGTGCTCGACGGGGTGGCGGCGGGCGTGCCGCAGCGGGGCATCACCACCATTCTCGGGCCGAATGGCGCGGGCAAGAGCATGCTGCTGCGCGCCATTCACGGCCTGATCCCCCATGACGGCCGGATCGACTGGGCGGACAGACCCGCGCCGAAACAGGCGCTGGTCTTCCAGAAGCCCGTGCTCTTGCGCCGCTCGGTCGCCGCGAACATGGATTTCGTGCTGGGCCGCGACCGCGCGCGGCGTGATGCGCTCCTGGCCGAGATGGGCCTGCTGGGCCATGCCAAACAGCCGGCGCGACGGCTCTCGGGGGGCGAGCAGCAGCGCCTGGCCCTCGCCCGCGCGCTGGCCACGGATCCCGAACTGCTGCTTCTGGACGAGCCGACAGCCAGCCTTGATCCCGCATCCGCGGCAATGATCGAGGAGGTGCTGCGCCGCGTTGCTGCACGCGGCACCACGATCCTGATGGTCACCCACGACATCGCCCAGGCGCGCCGTATCGCGGACCATGCGCTGGTCATGTGTCGCGGCCGCATCGCCGAAGCCGGTGCTGCGATGCGCGTGCTGGCCGCCCCCAGAACGGCCATTGCGCGCGATTTCCTCGAAGGGCGGCTCGTGCCCTGACGGCCCTGCCCGCACCATTTTCAACGCCAAAATACAGAGACCTCACGATGATCCGACGCCTGTTTCCCGCTGTCCTGGCCCTTCTCATTACCCAAACTGCCACGGCAGAGGAGACGAGCATCCTGGTGCAATCCACGACCTCGACCGCCAATTCCGGGCTCTACGACCACCTGCTGCCGCGCTTCGAGGAAGAGACCGGGATCGCGGTGAATGTCGTGGCGGTCGGCACCGGTCAGGCCATCCGCAACGCGCAGAATTGCGACGCCGATGTGCTTCTGGTCCACGCGAAACCCGCCGAGGAGGCCTTCGTGGAGGCCGGTTACGGCGTCGCGCGGCAGGACCTGATGTACAACGATTTCGTCATCGTCGGACCGGAGGCGGATCCCGCGGGCATCGCGGGCCTAAGCGATGCCGAGGCCGCCTTGTCCCGCATCGCCGCTGCCGAGTCGACCTTCGCATCGCGCGGCGACGACAGCGGCACCCACAAGAAGGAAACCGCGCTCTGGGCGATGACCGGCACGGACCTCGAGGCGGCCTCGGGCGGCTGGTACCGCGAAACCGGATCGGGCATGGGGGCCACGCTGAACGCGGCCATCGGCATGGGAGCCTACACGCTCACGGATCGGGCAACATGGATCAGCTTTGGCAACAAATCGGACTTTTCGGTCCTCGTAGAGCACGATCCGCAACTATTTAATCAATACGGTATCATTCTCGTTTCGCCAGAACGCTGTCCGGATGTTAAGGTCTCCGCGGGAACAACATTCATTGATTGGCTGACAGCCGCGACCGGACAGGCCGCGATTGCAGAATTCGCGATTGATGGACAGCAATTATTCTTTCCCAATGCGACCAAGTGATGACGGCGGTGGTTTTTTAACGAGTGCGCAGGTCATGAGTGCCCCCTTCTCGCCTGCGGGAAGGGGGTTTCGCCACACCGTTTTTCTGGGCATCGTGCTCCCGATCGTTGTGCAGCCGATCATAGCGTAGCCGAAAAAGGCCGGAACGGACGTCACATGCCCGAATTTCTGACGGTCAAGGAACTGGCCGAACTCCTGCGGATCAAGGAGCGGAAGGTCTACGACCTCGCGGCTTCGGGCGCGGTGCCCTGTTCGAAGGTCACCGGAAAGCTGCTGTTCCCCGAGGCGGAGGTGCGCGCCTGGATCGCAAGCGGCCGCTCCGGGCCGGGACCAATTGCCACCCGACCGGACGCGCCGGACGTCATCCTTGGCAGTCACGACCCGCTTCTGAGCTGGGCGCTGCGACAATCGCGGGCTGGCCTTGCCACCTATTTCGACGGCTCGATGGACGGCCTGACCCGGTTCGCGGCGGGCGAAGGAATCGCGGCGGGGCTGCATCTCATTGGCACGGACGGAAGCTGGAACATCCCCGATGTGCAGGAGATCGCGGGCGAGATGGATGCCGTCCTGATCGCGTTTGCACGCCGCCAGCGCGGCCTCGTCCTGCGGTCCGAGGATCAGGGGCGGATCACCGGGCTGGCCGACCTGCCGGGACTGCGGGTGGCCGCGCGGCCCGCGGGCACCGGCAGTGACCGGCTCCTGCGGCACGCATTGGCCGAGGCGGGCATCGACGCAGCGCTGCTGCAGATCGCCCAGACCACGCAAAGCGAGGAAGACGCGGTTTTCGCGGTGAAAAGCGGTTCGGCGGATGTGACCTTCGGGCTGGCTTCCGTCGCCGCCGCGCATGGGCTGGCTTTCCTACCGGTGATCGAGGAGCGCTTCGATCTATTGCTTGACCGGCGCCGGGCCTTCGATCCGCCGCTGCAGGCGCTTCTGCACTTCCTGCGCGGTCAGGCGTTTCGGGATCATGCCGACCAGCTTGGCGGGTACGATGTCAGCGAGGCGGGCCTTGTGCGCTGGAACGCCTGACGCGGCGGCGCCGGATTACCTCGCTCAGACGGCCAGATGATCGGCCCGGATTTCCGGTGCTGCATCCAGATCATCGAACGTGCCTTCGAACACCACGCGGCCATGATCGATCACCGCGACCCGGTCCGCCACGGCGCGGGCGAAGGGGATCGTCTGTTCTGACAGCAGGATGGTCAGCCCTTCGCGCTTCAGCCGCCGGATCGCGCGCACCATCTCCGTCACGATCACGGGTGCGATCCCTTCGGAGGGCTCATCGAGCAGCAGGACGGAAGGGTTGCCCATGAGCGTGCGCGCAATCGAGAGCATCTGCTGCTCCCCGCCCGAAAGCGCGCGGCCCGGCGCCTCGGCGCGTTCTGCGAGGTTCGGAAACAGGGTGAAGAGCCCCTGCTCGGTCCAGGCCGGGACATCGTCGCGCGCAGGCTGGCGGCCCACTTCGAGGTTTTCGCGCACGGACAATTGCGTGAAGATCCGCCGCTCCTCGGGGACGTAGCCCAGTCCCGCCCGCGCCACGCGATAGGGGGCCATGCCGGTGATCTCCGTGCCTGAAAGATGCACCGAACCGCGCGCCACGGGCAGCATCTGCATCAACGCCTTGAGCGTGGTGGTCTTGCCCGCGCCATTGCGGCCCAGAAGGGCCACGACCTCACCCCGCGTGACCGACAGCGACAGATCCGACAGAACCTGCGCCTTGCCGTAGAAGACGTCGATCCCGCGCGCCTCAAGCATCGTCCAACGCCTCCGGATCGAGCCCCGCGCCGAGATACACCTCCTGGACGCGCGGATCGGCGCGGACGGCATCGGGCGTGTCATGCGCGATGAGTTGACCGCGATCGAGGACCATCACGGTCCGGGCATGTTCGAAGACCACGTCCATGTCGTGTTCGGTGAAGAGGATCGTCATGCCCCGGTCGCGGGCGATCCCGGTGACGGTCTCCATCAGGTCGGCGCGTTCGGTGGCGGCCATGCCCGCGGTCGGCTCATCCATCAGGAGAAGCTTCGGCGTATGGGCAAGCGCAATGGCCAGTTCCAGACGCTTCAGGTCGCCGTATGCCAGGACCGCGGCGGGGCGATCCGCCTGATCGGACATGCCCACATTTGCCAGCAGGTCGCGGGAGGCCTCAACCTCGAGCGACCGGGCGAAGGGCAGAACGGCGAAGCTGCGCCGCCGGGCCGAAAGCCTCGCGGTCTGCACATTCTCCAGCACGGTCATCGACGGCCAGGTCCCGGTGATCTGGAAGGTGCGCCCGACACCCCGGCGGCAGATCTGGGCGGGGCTGAGCCCGGTGATCCGGCGCCCCTCGAAGGTGACGGAGCCGGAGGTCGGGCGCGTCTCGCCCATGAGCATCTTGAACAGCGTGGACTTGCCCGCGCCATTGGGGCCGATGAGGGCGCGGATATCGCCGGGGGCCAGCGTGAAGCTCACCTCGTCGACGGCGCGCAGGGCGCCGTAATGCCGCGAGAGGCCCTCGACCGACAAAAGCGCGCTCATGGCCGCACCCTCCGCCAGAGGCGGCGCAGGGCCCCCACGATCCCCTCGGGCGCGAGCGTCACGATGAAGAGGACCGTAAGGCCGAGGGCCAGGCGCCAATACTCGAAGCGGGTCAGCCAGTCGACGCCCGCCTCGAACACAGCACCGCCGACCCAGCCGCCGGACAGGGTTTTGACCCCGCCCAGGAACACGACGATGAGCGCGTCGAAGCTGCGCGCGATCTCCAGCTCATTCGGGAAGACGGAGCCCTTGGCGAAGACGAAGAGCCCGCCCGCAAGGCCCGCCATCGCCCCCGCAAAGGCGAAGGCCACCCATTGCAGGCGCGCCACCGGAAGGCCCGTCGCCGCAGCGCGGGCCGGGTTATCGCGCGCCGCCCGCAACGCGTAGCCCAGGGGCGCATGGGCCGTGTGGCGCAGGACCAGAATGCCCGAGACACACAGCGTGAAGGCCAGCCAGAAGAACACCGCGTTGCCCGCAGCCCACGCGGCGGGCCAGATTCCCACCATGCCGTCAGAGCCGCCGGTGAACTCTGCCCATTGCCAGACAAGCGACCAGAGAAGCTGCGCGAAGGCCAGCGTCAGCATCGCGAAATAGACGCCCGTGGCCCGCAAGGAGACCCAGCCGATGGCCAGCGCGAGGAGCCCCGCGATCAGAGGGGCGAGGAGCAGCGCCAGCTCCATCGGCGCGCCCGCATGCCGCACCAGCAGGGCCGCCGCGTATGCCCCGCCGCCATAGAAGGCCGCGTGGCCGAAACTCACCAGCCCCGCCTGCCCCAGCAGGAAGTGCAGCGAGGCCGCGAAGAGACAGAAGATCAGGATATCCGTCGCCAGTACCAGCGCGAAATCCGACCCGTAGAAGGGCAGCGCCGCCAACACGGCAAGGGCCAGCGCCACGGCCGCGCGCATAGGCCAGCCCGCGGGGCGGATCGGGTCTTCGGGCGGGCCGACCTGACCTGCCTCGCCCGCCACCTCCTCGCGGCCCAGAAGGCCGAAGGGCCGCCACATCAGAACCGCGACCATGACGACGAAGGTCAGCGCGAGCGTCGATTGAGGAAGATAGGCCACGCCAAAGACGCCCAGCACCGAGATCAGCACGGAGGCGAGATACGCCCCCGGCAGCGATCCCATCCCGCCGATCACCACCACCACGAAAACGGAGGTCAGGATGGTGAAATCCATCAGCAGATCCGCGCCGCCCTTGGGCAATTGCAGCGCCCCGCCGAGCCCGGCCAGCGCGCAGCCCAGCGCGAAGGTCCCGGTAAAGAGCCAGCGTTGATTGACGCCCAGCGCGCCCACCATCGCGCGGTCCTGCGTCGCGGCTCGCACGAGAATGCCGAAGCGGGTCTTGGTGATGAGCGCCCACAGCAAGAACGCCACCACCGGCGTCACGGCGATCAGCACGAGGTCGTATTTCGGCACAGGCTCGCCCATGATCCGGATCACGCCGCGCAGACCGGGCGCGCGGGGCCCGAGCAGATCCTCCGGCCCCCAGATCATCAGCGCCAAATCCTGCACGATCAGGATCACGCCGAAGGTGGCCACGAGTTGGAAGAGTTCCGGCGCGGCATAGACCCGGCGCAGGATCACCATCTCCACAAAGGCGCCAATGACGCCCACAGCCACGCCCGCCAGCAGCATCGCGCCCCAGAACCCGACCGCGCCTGGCAGCACCTGCATCAACGTGTAGCCGATATAGGCGCCCAGCATGTAGAACGAGCCATGGGCGAAGTTCACGATCCGGGTGACGCCGAAGATCAGCGACAGGCCCGACGCCACCATGAAAAGCGCCCCCGCATTGGCGAGCCCGGTCAGGATCTGAGCGAGGAAAAAGCCCATCGCGCGGCGCCTTTTTAGGGCGGCAGGACGCTAGCGCCCCGCCCCGTTCACCATTTCCGGACTTACTGACCCTGGCGCGCGCGCACGGTCGCGTCATCGGGCAGGTAATCGGCTCCGTCGCGATAGGTCCAGTCGACCATGATGCCGCCACCATCTTCCAGCGCCGTGGTGCCCACGAAGGCGCCCATGGTCGATTGGTTGTCGATTTCGCGATAGGTGATGGTGCCGACGGGCCCGGATACTTCGAGCCCTTCAAACGCCGCGCGGATCGCATCGCTCTCGAGGCTCTCGGCCTTGCTGAACGCCGCCGCCACGGACAGGCCCGTCATGTAGCCCACGAGGCTGCCGTTCTTGGGCCTTTCGCCGAACGCTTCGGTATAGGCGGCGACGAAATCGGCATTGGGGCCGTCCTCGAAGGCGTACCAGGGATAGCCGGTGACGACCCAGCCCTCGGGCGCCTCATCCGCGAGCGGTTCGAGATATTCCGGCTCCCCGGACAGAAGGCCGAACACCGTGCGGCCGTCGAACAGGCCCCGATCCGTGCCCTGGCGGACGAATTTCGCAAGATCCGGCCCGAAGGTCACGTTGTAGATCGCATCGGGCTTCGCGCGTTCCAGCGCCTGCACCTCGGCGCCCGCGTCGATCTGGAAGAGCTGCGGCCATTGCTCGGCCACGAACTCGACCTCGGGCTTCAGCGCGGTCAGCGCCTCCTTGAAGGCGGCGACGGCATCCTTTCCGTAGGCGTAGTTGGGCGCGATGGTCGCGTAGCGGACGGCATCGGTTTTCGCGGCCTCCTCGGCCAGCATCGCGGCCTGCATGTAGGTCGAGGCGCGCAGGCGGAAGGTCCAGTCGTTGCCGTTCTCCCAGACGAGCGCATCGGCCAGCGGTTCGGAGGCGAGGTAGACCCATTCCTTCTGAGCCGCGAGCGAGGACAGTGCGAGCCCCACATTGGACAGGATCGAGCCCGTGAGCATGACGGCCCCTTCGCGGGTCATCAGCTCTTCGGCGATGCGGATCGCCTCGCCCGGCTCGCCCTGATCGTCGCGGAAGATCACCTCGATCTCGCGGCCATCCACGCCGCCTGCGGCGTTCACCTCCTCGATCGCCATCTCGTAGCCCTTGCGGTAGGGCTCGGCGAAGGCCGCAAGGCGTTTGAAGTGGTTGATCTCGCCGACGACGATGGGGCCGTCTTGCGCGATCGCGGGCGACGCGGCGCCGAAGGCCAGTGCGAGAGACAGGAAGGTTCTGCGGATCATGTCGGACCGCTCCTTGTGACAACAGGTTTGCGCCCTCTTTACGCGACGCGTGCGGGTTTATGTAGCCCCGAGGACGCGAAATCAGCCCCGGCCCCCATTTGGGGCCCTGCCCGCGCGGCCCGGCCCCCCGCCGCCCGACCCCGTGATGCTTGTCCTGCAGCGCCGCAAAGGCTACCGCCTTCGGGACGCAATACCGAAGGACGCGCCATGACCGACGTGATCGACCTGCCCGTGAAGGACCGTTTCCACCTGCCCGAGGGGGTGACCTACCTCGACGGCAATTCGCTGGGCGTATTGCCCCGGGGGGCGGCCGCGCGCGCGGCGCAGGTCATCGAGCACGATTGGGGCAATGAGCTGATCCGCGCCTGGAACAGCTGCGACTGGATGGATCTGCCGCGCCGGGTGGGCGACCGCGTGGCCGGGCTCATCGGCGCGCCCGCGGGGACGGTCACCATGGGCGACACGCTGTCGGTGAAGGTTTTCCAGGCCTTGTCCGCCGCCGTTGAGATGCGGCCCGACCGGCGCGTGATCCTGTCGGATGCGGGAAACTTCCCCTCCGATCTTTACATGGCGGACGGGTTGGTGCGGCATCTGGGGCGCGATCACAGCGTGGTCACTCCGGCGCCGGAGGACGTGCTCGCGGCCATCGACGAAAGCGTAGCGGTCGTGATGCTGACCGAGGTGGATTACCGCACCGGGCGGCGCCATGACGTCGGCGCGATCACCGAAGCGGCCCATGCGGCGGGGGCCGTCATGATCTGGGATCTGGCGCATTCCGCAGGCGCGTTGCCCGTGGATGTCGCCGGGTGCAACTGCGAATTCGCGGTGGGCTGCACCTACAAATACCTCAATGGCGGGCCGGGGAGGCCTGCCTTCATCTATGTGCGCCCTGATCTTGCCGACAGCATCGACCCGGTCCTGCAAGGCTGGCTCGGGCACGCCGCGCCCTTCGAGATGGCGCGCGACTACCGCCCGGCACCGGGGGTGGAGCGGATGCGCGTCGGCACGCCGCCGGTTCTGCAGCTCGCGGTTCTCGAGGCTGCACTCGATGCCTGGGAGGGTGTGTCGCTGGAAAGCCTGCGCGCTGCATCCGTCGCGCTGTCCGAGCGGTTCATCACCGAGGTGGAGGCGCGCTGTCCCAGCCTTACGCTCGCCTCGCCGCGGGATGCGGGTGCTCGGGGGTCGCAGGTCTCCTTCGCCCATCCCGAGGGCTTTGCCATCATGCAGGCCTTGATCGCGCGCGGCGTGATCGGCGATTTCCGGGCGCCCGACATCCTGCGGTTCGGGTTCACGCCGCTCTATCTGGACGAAGGCGACGTGGTGCGCGCGGCGGAGGTGCTGGAGGAGATCATGGTGACTGAGGCCTGGCGCGCGGCGGAATACCAGGTGCGCGGTCGGGTGACGTAGAAAGACGCACGCATCTCGGTCGCGTCTCAAGAGAACGACGTAGATGCGCCTGCCCGCGGGATGGCACTGCTGCGCCGGGCTTGCGCGCTTTATGTGGCCAAATCGTTGCTCAGATCAGTCGGCGCGTTCATCGTTTCAAAGCGCCAGCCCGTCGGGGCGGGCAGGCGCTAGGCGCGGCGGCTGCCGGCATCTTTGATCTCGCGCTCTGGGTGCGCTTTTCCGAGACGAGGGTGAAGAGACGTGCGCGAAAGGTGCAACGCCGAAGCGCCTGCCCGGTGGGGTGGCGCTACAACGGTCGGACGGGAGTGCTTTATGCCCGCCAAGTCCCTCCGCAGAACGAGCGGCGGTGCTTGCGTCACCCAAGCGCCAGCCCGTCCGGGCCGGGCAGGCGCTGGAGCGCGGCGGCTGCACGCAGCCTTGATTCCGCGCTCTGAGTGCATGGATCGGCCCAAGGCTCGGCTCTGCGCTTTTGAGGGCGATCTCACCGACTTCGAACGTGTCTAAGATCAATTGCCGCCTTTGGCCTTTTTGACAGCAGACACGGCGCCGCTAGGGCCTTTCACACCTCGACGATCTTGCCCGGGTTCATCAGGTTCAAGGGATCGAGCGCACGCTTGATATCGGCCATCACGTCAAGCGCGTCGCCATGTTCTTCGCGCATGTAGCCCATCTTGCCGATGCCGATCCCGTGCTCGCCGGTCACGGTCCCGCCCAGTTCCAGCGCGATGCGGCTCACGCGGGAGGCCAGGGCCTTGGCCGCGGCGACCTCCTCGGCCACGTCGGGATCGACCAGGATCGACAGGTGGAAATTCCCGTCCCCCACATGCCCCACCAAGGGCGCGATCAGCCCCGCCTCGGCGATGGCGGACTTGGTGCGCGCGATAGCCTCGGCAAGCGCCGAGATCGGCACGCAGCTATCGGTCACCACGCCCTTGGCCCCTTGTCGCAAGGCCTGTGCGGCGTAATAGGCGTTGTGCCGCGCCTCCCAGAGCCGGGTACGATCCTCGGTCCGCGTGGCCCATTTGAATTCGGAGCCGCCATGTTCCGTGGCCAGATCGCGGAATGTCTCGACCTGCTCGGCCACGCCCGCCTCTGAGCCGTGGAACTCAAGGAAAAGATGCGGTGTCTCCGGCATGTCGAGATCGGGATTGTAGCGCGCCATGCCGCGCATCTGCACCTCGTCCAGAAGCTCCACCCTGGCCATGGGCAGGCCCGATTGAATGGCGAGGATCACCGTGTCGACCGCAGAGGCCACATCGGGAAAGGCGCAGGTCGCCGCCGAGATCTGTTCGGGCTGACCGAAAAGCCGCACGGTGAGCTTCGTGATGATGCCGAGCGTGCCTTCGGAGCCCACGAACAGATGCGTCAGATCGTAGCCCGCCGCGGATTTCCGCGCCCGCGTTCCGGTCTCGATCACCCGGCCATCGGCGAGCACCACCTCAAGCGCGAGGACATTCTCGCGCATGGTGCCGTAACGCACCGCATTGGTGCCCGAGGCCCGTGTCGCAGCCATGCCGCCCAGCGTGGCATTTGCGCCCGGATCGACGGTGAACATCAGCCCCGTCGCGCGCAGATCCTCGTTCAGCTGTTTGCGGGTGACGCCCGGCTGCACGACCGCGTCGAGATCGGCCTCGTGCACCTCGAGCACGCGGTTCATGCGGCTCGTATCGATCGAGATGCCCCCGTGCAGCGGGATGACATGCCCCTCCAGCGAGGAGCCGATCCCGAAGGGCACGACCGGGCAGCGATGCGCATGGCAGAGCGTCATGATGCGGCTGACTTCCTCGGTCGTCTCGGGGAAGGCCACGGCATCGGGGCTGTGCGGTGCGGAATACGCCTCGTCCCGACCATGCAGGTCGCGGATCGACGTGCCGGTTGAAAGCCTGTCGCCCAATTCGGCGCGCAACGCCTCGATCACCTCGTGATGCGGCGAACCCTGTCCATCCATACTGGCTCCTCCTCCTGCCTTCGCAATGTGCCGACAGCTATGAGGCTATGCAACACCACGCACCATAGCACGCAGGCCGCGGCGGCGTGTCTTGAGCGCTTGGGGCGCAGGGTCTAATGTTTTGCCAACGGGCGGCCATGGATGCGCAGGCCTGAAAGGCAGGGCCGCTTCGGTCCTGCGACGCGGAAAGGGCAGAAATGTCGAAAGCGGGTGATCCCTTTGACAAGGTCAGGACTGGCGCCGCCTACAGCCGACCGCTGCTGCGCGCCGACGTTCAGGTGACCGAGCAGCCCGCGAAATCCGCGCGTCCCTCGGGCAAGACCTACAGGATCAGCGATCCCGAAAGCGGCAAGAGCCTCGATATCGGTCAGGCCGAATACGACCTCGCGCAACGCGCCGACGGGCGCACCAGTCTTCGCGCGCTCCATGCCGGGCAGACCGCGTTGACGCCCGAGCAGGTCCTGACCTTCTTTCGGCAGCTGAACGTGCGGGGGCTGCTTGCGCGACTGGACAAGTCCGACCCGCAGGCGATGGACCCGACGCCCGGTTTCGGGCACGGCCCGCGCGCCGGTGCCCTGCTGGAGCGCAGGCGCCGCATCGCGACGGAGCGCGCGCCTGCTCGCGACCGGCCCGCACACGACCGGACGGAGCCGAAAGCCGCAGCCACGACGCCCAAACGGGGCGACGAGCGCGCTCCTGCCAGCGGCAAGGCCACGCGTCGCGACGATGCGGTGGAACCGGTCGAGGCGCAGAAGGACGTCGCAAAGAAGGCGGATGCTCCCGCGGAGACCCCAACGCCCAAGGCAGCTTCTGCGCGGGCCCAAAAGGAGAGCCGCGCGCAACAGCCCGAGCCCAAGGCGGCACCGAAAGCCGGGAGGGCGACGCGGCCCTCGGCCAAAAGCGCCTCTATCGCTTCCTTGGCGGAAAGACGCGCCGCCGAAACAGCACGGTCCAAGCGCGATGATGACAAGGCCGGGTCACAAAGTGCGAAGGCTGCGCTAGGGGCAAAACCTGCAAAGGCCGAGACCGTCGCGCGGGACACCAAGACCGATGCCGCACCCGAGGCTGAACCCGCCGCGCGCCGCGAAAAAGCCCCGTCTCCAAGCCTGCGCCAAAAGGCCCGGGACGACGCGAGCGCCCGCAAGGCGACGGCGCGCAAGACGGCATCGGAGGCCGACACACCGCCAACGCATGATCCGGTCGCGGATCCGGTCACGCCAGAGCCCGCATCGAATGCCTTCGACGTTGTGACCGCCAATCTGACCGCCGCGCCGCCGAAACCCGACGGTGACGGTTTCGGGGATTTTCTGGACCTCGACGAGGACGGCTTCGGCGGGTTCGGCGGCGGTGGCCGTCGGGGCGGTGGTGCCGGGGCACAGGGCGAACGGTTGCGCGCGCTTCTGGCCGCCCGCAAGGAGGGCGGCGGCGGCATGGCGGGCGGCATAGGTGGAGGCCTCGGCGGCGGCGGCATGGGCGGCGGTCTTGCCGGTGCCATGGGCGGCGGCCGTGGTGGCGGCATGGGTGGCGGTATGGGCGGTGGCGGTATGCGCATGGACGCGGCCCCCGCACCGGGCGATCAGGAGGACGGCCCGGCAAGGATGCCGCTCTTCAACCCGTCCGGCCTGCTCAAGCTGCTTTATATCGCGGGCTTTCCGCTCAAGTACTTCATCTGGGCCATCGTGCCGCTGACCCTTGTCGCGGGTATGATCTGCTTTCAGAACTGGACGGCGCTGGCCGACGATCTGCGCGGCACGCTTTCGCAGGTCTCGCGCATCTGGCTCGTGGTGATTGCCGCGGGCACGGTGAACCTCGTCTCGCGTCTGGCCCAGGGCGTGGCCATCGTGGCCCATGGCGGACGGGTCCGGCAGCTTGGCCTGAAGGCGATGTTCGGCGTTCTACCCCGGTTCTACATCGACCTGACCGGGATCCGGGCGCTTGACCGGCAGGGCCAGCTTTGGAGCTACGGCGCGCCGCTTCTGGCGCGGCTCGGGGTGTTCGGCATCGGCACGTTCTTCTGGGCCGTCTCGCGCGAGACCGGCACGAACTTTGCCGATATCAGCCTAATCGCTGCGAATATGGGCCTCATCATGTTCGTCCTCAGCGCCTTCCCGCTTTTCCCGGCTGAAGGCCAGCGTTGGGTCGGCGTCTACATCAACGAGCCGCAACTCGTGCCCCGCACGCTTCTGGTTCTGCGGCATACCTTCCTCGGCGCGCCCCTGCCGCCGCAGCTCGCAGGTATGAGCACCGCCCCCTATCTGTGGTTTGGCCTCGCGGTTCTGATCGCTTCCGCCACGGGGCTTCTGACGCTTGCGGGCTACACGCTTCTGGCGCTTGAGCAGGATCTCGGCGGCACCGGGGTGATCATTTTCCTCGCGCTCGTGGGCGCGTTCCTGTTCTGGCTCATTGGCCTCAAGACGATGATCGGACGCCGCTTCCGCGCGCTGCAAGGGGGCGGTGGTGCTGCGATCCCGGCCATGGCGGAGACCGCGGAGGTGCAGGCTCATCCGCTTGAGCAGGTCGCAGAACCCGCCGGAGGAGCGGCAGCAAGCGGCGCGGCCAAGGTGGTCTGGGCGCTGATCGTGACGGGCCTCATCGCAGTGGCCTTCCTGCCCTACAACTATGAGGCGGGCGGCCCGGTGGAAATCCTGCCGGCCGCGCGGGCCCAGGCCGTCGCGCGGACCGAGGGCGAAGTCATCGAGATGTTCGTGAGCGAAGGCAGTCTCGTGTCCCGCGGTGATGTGCTGGCCCGCCTGTCGAACTGGGAGCAGGTCAACGCCCGCAACCTCACGCGGTCGCAATTGCGCGCCGCCGAGGCCGCGCTTGCGCAGCTCGAGGCCGGGGCCAAGACCGAAGAGATCGACGTCGCCCGCACGCGGCTCGAAAGCGCGGAAGCCGCCTTGCGCTTTTCCGAATTGGAGCTGGAGCGCAGCCGGGAATTGGTCGCCCGCGGCACGATCAGCGCCGTGGAGCTGGAAAAGGCCGAAAGCAATTACGATGCCAATCTGAGCCAGGTCGCCACGGCGCGGGCCAACCTCGCGCTGGTGGAAAGCAGCGCCACGGAGGAAGAGCTCGATATCGCGCGCGCAAACGTGGAGCGCATGACGCTCGAGCTGGAATACCGCGAGGCGGAGATCGAACGGACCCGGATCGAAGCGCCCATGGATGGCCGCGTCGTGACCTCCGATCTCGCGCTGCGTCTGGGCAGTTTCCTGCAGGTGGGCGAAACCCTCATGGAGATCGAGCGCACCGATCAGGTCAGCGCCGCCATCTCCGTGCCAGAGGCCGACATCAACCTGACCGAGCCGGGCCGGATCGTGCGGATGAAGGTGCGCGGCTATCCCGACGAGACCATCGAGGGACGGGTGTCGAATATCGCTCCCGCCGCCGAAGATACCGGCTTCGGCCGGACCGTGCGCGTCGAGGCCACATTCGAGAACCCCGATGACTTCCTGCGCTCCGGCACCACCGGATACGCCAAGATCGAGGCGCAGGAGATGCCCGTCTGGCAGGCCTATCTGCGGTCGATCCGCCGTTTCTTCCAGATCGAATTCTGGTCCTGGATCCCCTGATCAAGGGTTGAGGTGATCCGGGAACGCGTGACGCCTGCGCCTATTCGTATCCGAATAGGTTGGCGTAAAAGCGCAGATCCTCGGTGACGTTGCCGGCCACGCCTTCGGGCGCGGGATCGTCGAGGCGCAGGATCTTCGGCCTATAGGGCCGCAGCTCCGGGCTGTTCATGTAGCCCGGATCATTGCCGAATTTCGCATTGGCCGGGCCTTCCCCCGCAAAGGGCGAGCGTTCGGGCTGTTTCATGGCCGCGATCGCCTTGGCGCTGGTGTCGAGTCCCAGCCATTCCGCGATCTGCGGCAGGTAGAGATCCGGATCTGCCAGAACATCCTCGCCGCGCATCCGCAGCCATTGCTCTGCCGGGACGCTTTCGAGGAATTCCTTCACGCGCAGATGCGGCGCCAACCAGAACGTGTCCGGATCGACATCGCTGCGGGGCATGAAGCCGCCCTGCTCCGCGATATAGCGGCGCAACGAGACCATGGATTGGCAGGTCCCCCAGGGGTGGCGCGTCATGTGGATGAAGCGGGAATCCGGGAAGGCCGCGATGATCCGGTCGAGCGCGCCATCCTCCAGAACGTAGACCGGGCTCTTGTCGACAAGGCGGCGCGGGGCGGCGAAGGCCGCGAGATCGGCATAGATCTCGCCGGTAGTCGCGCCCGCGTTCGCGTTCAGCCATTCATCGGCGGCCGCGATATCCTCTTCGGTCTGTCCGCCGATTCCGATCTCGGCCACCGCGCGCAGCAGACCGTGCCGAAACCGCTGCCTGCGGGCATGAAGCGCGGCCAGCGCCTCCAACGTGTCGGCGGCAAACAGATTGACCTCGGGCAGCGCCATGAGCTCGGGATGGCTGCCGATCACGCCACACATCACGGAGGTGAAGGAACGCGGCGGAGCGAGGATGAAAACCGGGGAAGGTGTCGTTGTCATCAAGCCTCAATCCTTCTTGCCGCCGCCGAGCCAAAGCTCCACCCCGCCGCCGCTGCCGCCGCGTTTCGCAGCAGGCAGCGCCACGAGGCCATGCGGCGTCGAAATCAGCCCGCGGATGCCGAATTGCGTCTCGCTCCGACCAAGGCCTTCGGTGGTGATTGTGGCAAAATGCATCCCGTCGGTGGTTTTCCACATCCCGTAATGACCCTGCCATTCCGCCGTCATCTCCCGCAGCCATTCGAGATGCACGGGCGAGACATCGGTGCGCGGGCGCACCGGGCGGCCCAGATAGGTCGGCCAGAAGCGCCAGTCGGAGCCTCCCACGAAGAGCGCGCCGTCGTGGACTTCCAGACGCCAGAATGCCTGCACGAAGGGATCGTCGAAGCCCGGCCCCATCCCGGTCAGCGGCGTTTTCAGCCCCTGCGCCGTCAGACGGGGTTGCCCCGCGATCAGATCCCAGCTGTCATCGGGATGCACGCGCAGAAGTTCGGGCGCGAAGGGACCATGCGCATCGAGCCCCTGGCCCGGCTGCCGCTGCACGCCCGTCCCGATATAAAGCGCGTTGTCGAAGACCTTCATCGCGGTGGGCATCGGATTGGTCATGCCGCGCCACGCGCCCTTGTCGAGGATCTTCACCCAGGCCGGGGCCTCGTCCGACAGATCGCCGGAGCGCCAGAGCTGAAAGCCCGAGGTCCGGTTATAGGTCGCGGCGTAGAGGCGTCCGCCGAAGAGGCAGAGCTCATTGATCGAGTCGTTGGCCGGATCATCGAAACTCGGCGGCGAGATGATCTGCCAGTCTCCGCCCGCGGGATCGCGGGTGCGCAGGACCACGGCCAGATCGGTGATGTTGTCATCCGCCCAGCCGCGCGCCTTGTTGAGGCCGATGGGCGTCGTGTAGAGCCAGCCCTCATGCGCGAAGAGACAGCGCACAGCCGCGATATCGGCATCTCCCAGCCCCAAGGCAGGCGGGCCGCAATCCGCAAACGCACTGCCATCCTCGGATCGCAGGATCTGGACCTGTCCCGACATCGAACCGACCGCCGCATAAAGCGCGGGCGCCGTGTCGCTGGTGCCCTGAAACGGCGCAAAGCCCCGCACGGAGCGGTCGCGCGCCACCCCATCGGGTCCGACCGGGCTGTGATAGGCCGCCTGCCAAGCGCCCGTGGCCGGATCAAGGCGCATGATCTCCGCACCGAGATCCGCCGGGCCGTCGCTGGCCGCGCCGCGCTGATTGACCGGGCCGCGCCCGCCTCCGACATAGAGATGGCCCTGCCACCAGGTCGCAGCCTGGCTGATGCGGATCGTCTGGTTGAAGGGTGCAGGCCCCAGCTTCCGGAAATCCGCCGCCGAGGAAATCGTCGCAAGATCATCGGTCATCGCAGGGTCCTGACGGGGCTGTTGCAGCATCTGCGCGCTCGCGGCGGCGCCGACCACCGGCATGGCCCGAACGGGCCAGGGGCAGTCTCATGCGCGTCGCGAGCGGCGGGTGTTTTCGCGGATCAGGCGGTGTGGAATTCAGCCTGAAGGAACGCCACCACATCGGCGACGGTCACATCATCGACATAAGAGCCTTCCTGGATGAACAGCTTTTCGAAGGGCAGACCCTTGGTGCCGAGCTTCTGTTCGATGGCGACGCAGAACTGCACGACGTCGATCGACTCGAACTGCAAATCGTCGATCAGGGTCGTTTTCGGTCCGATCTCCTCCTCGAGTTCGAGATCCCAATCCTCGATGGTTTCTTTCAGAACCGTGACGACAGTGCTCTGAAGGTCTGCGCTGGCTGTGTCAGTCATTTTGAATTCCCTACGTTCCCAAACTCTCAACTACTCAATACGGGTCGCGACCACCTGCAACCAGTTCCTCGGCACTTCGTCGATCGCGAGGTTCTGAAATGCCCTGTGCACACCGTCCTGCATGCACTGGCTGGCGATGTCGGTCGGATAGCCGCTCATCAGCACCTCGGCAAGGCCGCCATAGCCGCCGATGGCGGCGAGCCCGTCCTTGGTGATGGGCATGGCACTCTGGCCCGAGCTCTCGATCTCGAAGCCCGCAGCACGGGTGGCGTCGCACCACCCCTCCTCGCTCAGCCAGTCGGTCTGGCGGAAGGCGCGCGCCACTGTCCCGCGCTTGCGCGGCACGGGCTTTTCACCGGCCGCACGCCGCGCGGCGTTGATCTCGTTCATGGCGATGACCGCTTCCTTCATCATTTCGGTGAAGACCGCCTCGGTCCCCTCCACGAAGGTACCGGTGTAGAAGACGGAGTTGAACACGAATGTCCCGCCGGGGCGCAGGACGCGTGCAACTTCGGCCAGAAATGCATCGCGATCGGGCATCATGTGGATCGCGTTGCCGATGATCACGAGGTCGATCTCGTCATCGGCGAAGGGCAGCTCCATCGCGGAGGCTTCGCTCAGATAGGCGCCGCCCTGCCCGGCCTCGGCTGCCGCGCGCAACGCCTCGAGCGAGGGATGGAGCGTGACGCCATCGGCCGAGAGCCCCTTCGTCGCCAGCCCGACCTGAACCGGGTCGAGGTCGATGCCGCAGATCGCCAGTTCCGGCTTCCGCCCGATCAGGAGCCGCGACAGAAGGCCGGTGCCGCAGGCCAGATCGGCCACACGGGTGATCCCGGACAGATCGAGGCTGCCGACCATCTCGCGATTGACCGCGATGTAATTCTCATCCTCGGCATAGGTTTCGTAAGACGTATCCCCGGCGATCATGACAAACTCCAATACTTCAAAACGTGCCCGCATGGGGCGTTAATGTTTCCCGGTCGACGTACCACATGACGGTACGTGCGATGAAATCCTCGAGCGATCCGGGGCGGGGGGATCTTGGCTCGCCATCGAGCAACCGGTGCCCCCGGCCTTCGACGACCACAAACCACAGATCGGCACCGTCCTCACCGCCGGGCCAGTACCGGAATTCCGCGGGCTGCCCGTCGATGCGCAGCCGCGCGTCGCGCGGGGGGGCGGAAATCCGGTTGCGGGTCTTCCAGAAGGCCACGGTGTCGTCGATGGACAGAAGACGGCCCTTCACGGTCTTGCCGCCGATATCCAGCACCTCGCCGCCGCTCCACGGGATGACCGGATCGGCGGCCCCCTGGATCAGCATCATCGGCGTGGGATCGGGCGCGCCTCCGGCGGCCTGGGCGAGCGCCTCCGGCAGGGCCGAGACGACAGCCACGCTGATCGCGGGCTTGATCCGGGCCTCGATGGCATAGCGCTGGGTCAGCATGCCGCCGTTCGACGAGCCGATCAGCGCGAGCGGTACCGCGTCTGCGTCGAGCGCATCGCGGCTTTTCGCGTGCAGGGTCTCGATGAAGTCACGATCCGCGGGCCAGCCCGCCTCGAGCGGGGGCCTGCCATCGGCCCAATGCGTCAGCGCCTGCGGGAAGGTGATGTCGTGGCCGAAGGCGTGGAACGCCTCGCAAAGCCCGGAGCGTTCGGCAAAGGCATAGGCCGTGCCGTGGCCACCATGAAGCGCAAGGATCAGCGACCGGGCCGGTGGTCCCGCCCGCAATTGCGGCGGCAGGCAGACGAGCCGCTTGCCATGGCGCGTCTTGATGCGAACGGTCCTCGGACGCGGAAGCCCCTTGCCCTTGGCGCCGCGCGCATTCTCGCCGCCGCGCATCTCAGCCATGCGGGCCAACATCTGACGGCGCCCCCCGGCCAAGCCAGACTTCGAGGCCGCCGCGCGGATTGTCGGCGTAGTGCCATCCCGGTGCGGGGGCGCTGTCTGCATCCTCCGCCCCTGCGGGCGCCTCCCCCGGAACCGCGACGCGCGGGCCGAACACGTTCGCGGTGCCGACAAACAGACCGGCGGGCGTCGTGACGAGGTTCCGAACGCCCCAATTATAGGCGTTGTCGAAGCCCTGCCGGGTGACCGGCATCCAGTTCTCGCCATCCGCGGTGCGCCACAAATCGGCGCCGCCTTCGTTGTCCACGATGCTCTGGGTGCCGACGAGGTCGAGCAAGTCGCGCACCATGCGCGGGGCCTTGTCGTAGATCGCCCAGCGCAGGGTCACGCTCCAGTCATAGGTGCCGCAATAGAGCCAGCCATCATGCACACCCATGGACCACATGTAACCGTTGAAGAAATTGCCGAAGCCCGCCTTCAGCCCCGAAAGAGGCGCGCGGCCCTCGTCGTCGCGGTCGCCGACGATGACGTCATAGCTGTCATCGGGATTGATCCTGAGGATTTCCGCCGCGGCCGGGCCGACATTGTTGACCCGGTCCAACCCGCCGCCTTGGATGCCCGTGCCGACATAGAGCGCGCCGTTGAACGCCGTCATGCACGCGACCGCCTGATTGAGCGGCCCGCGCCCGGCGCCGCGATCAACCACCTTGCGCCAGCGATAGGGATATGGGCCCTCGGCGCCGTCCGCGGGCGTGCCATCCGTCGCCCAGACCTGCAATCCGTCGAGGTTGAGCGTGCCCGCGTAAAGCTGGTCATTCGCAACGGCGAGGCTGAAGATGCCCTTGTTGCCGGGATCGTCGAAGCCGGGAGGGTTGACCATCTGCCAATCCCCGGCCTCGGGATTGTCCGAGCCGTAGATCAGCGGCTTGTCGGTGGCATTCTGCTGCGCGCCCGACGTGCCGCGCTGCGCGGTGGGCGCGAAATGCATCCGCCCGAGAAAGGGCGTCAGGCTACGCGTCACGGAAAACGGCGGATCGATGATGCCGTAGGGGGTGACCGGATCGAAATTCTGCCCGTCATAGGACCGCAGCAGCAGACCGCCCGGCGCCCGTCCCGGCGCCCAGGCCGAAACGTAAAGCGCGGGTTCCGGATCGCCCGCCCCCTGATAGACACTCATCGAGCGGTAGCCGATCTCGCGCGGGACGGGCCTGCCGTCGATACCGTCGACCATGGGGGCGCGGAACGCCATCTCCCATTGGCCGCTTGCCGGATCGAAGGCCCAGATCTGCGAGCGGCGATCCAGCTTGTAGAGCCCGTCCATCGTCTCCGGGCAATCCACCGGCCAGACCTGAAGCGGCAGCTTCGCAAAGGCGGACTGGAACCGCAGCATGCACATGTTGGAGCGGGTCGTGCCGAGATAGAGGCGGCCTTTGAACCAGGCCATGGAATGCGCGTAATTGTTGTGCCCGTCGCCGAGCCCGGCCTCGCCCACCCGGCGGAAATCGCGTGCCGACAGGCCCCGCGTGGGCATGCCCGCAGGCCGGTCGACGGGCTGGTCGACAGGCGAGGCGGCAGCGCTCATCCCTTGGCCTTGCCGCGCCGTTTGCGCATCGGCACGGGCGCCACGACCGAATTGAACAGGAACGCATCGCGCGGCAGCGTCACGAGGTAATGCACGAACTCGGCCACGCGTTCGGGGCTGAGCATCGCGCGCGGCTTCAGGGCTGCGGTGCCCGATTGCGCCCAGAGCTCGGTATCGACGGCATCGGGCAGAACCGTCTGGACCCGCACACCTTCGCGCTGGACCTCTTCGGCGAGGCTTTCTGACAGACCCACGATGCCAAACTTGGAACTGGCATAGGGTCCGTCGAAGGCGCGGCCCTGCTTGCCCGACACCGAGGAGATATTGACGATATCGCCCTCTTTCTGCGCCAGCATCGCGGCCAGAACCGCGCGGTTCGACAGGAAGGTGCCGGTGAGGTTCACGTCGATCACCGTCTTCCATTCCTCGAACGTGGTCTGGGCCACGGGCTTGAGCGTACCGCCCACGCGCAGGATGCCAGCCGCGGCCACGAGGATGTCGATCCGGCCCGTCGCCTCGAGCGCGGCTTCGGCCATTGCGGCCATGTCCGCCTCGCTGGTGATATCGGCCGGGAAGGCACGGGCCAAAGCGCCGATCTCGGCTGCAACCGCATCAAGCCCTTCGGCATTGCGGTCCACGAGCAGAACCTGCGCGCCCTCGGCCGCCAGGTGCCGCGCGCAAGCCGCGCCGATCCCGCCTGCAGCGCCGGTGACGATGGCGGATTTTCCCGAAAGGCTGTCGCCCATGTTCATACTCCTCTCAGGTCCCGGAGGCCTGATCTTTGCGTTTGGGCATCGGCAAGAGATGCGGATCGGTGACGTCCATGCCGCGGCACAGCTCTGTCAGGCCAATGAGCGCGGTGGCGAAACTTTCGGGCGCCATCGTGCCGCCGAAGGGCCCGTCGAGCAAGGTATCGGCGATGAGCGGCGTATCGATGGAGCCGGGATAGACCGTGCGCACGCGGATGCCATCGTCGCCGAGTTCGCGGTTGAGATTGCGGCCCAGAGCGGACAGCGCGAATTTCGTGGCGCAATAGGCGGGCGCCAGTGGCGTGCCGCGCAGCCCGTGGGGCGTGGTGGACGAGGCCATGTGGATGATGTCGCCATCCCCGGCTTCCAACATCAGGGGCAGCACTGCCTGCGTGGCCAGAAAGACCCCGTGCAGGTTGACGTCGATCGCCCTTTGCCATTCGGCGAGCGTCAGGTCGCGCGTGCGCGGCGGCAGCCCGCCCTGCCCTTCCCGGCCCAGAACTGCGGAGGCCACGAGCACATCCGCGCGGCCAATCTCCCGCAGGCGCGCGGCGAGATCCGCCATCGCGGCGGGGTCGGCCACGTCGAGGCCCAGGGCCTCATGCGCAAGACCGGGACCGGCCTCGGCCAGTTCCGCCCCGAGGGCCGCCAGCTTTTCCGGCGCGCGGCCCACGCCCAGAACACGGTAGCCCCGGCGGGCAAATTCGAGCGCCATGGCCCGGCCAATCCCGCTGGTCGCACCGGTCACGACGGCGACGCGCGGCCCGCTCATCGTCCCCGCCCCCGCAGGAAGCGCCGCACGGGACGGCGTTCGCGGCGCGCGTGATCGCGGCGGCTGGCTGCACGGCCCGGCGTGTCCACCCCGGCGATGAAGGCGCGCAGGGCCAACGCGAAGCGGCGCGGCTTCACGATGGGAAAGAAATGCCCCGCGCCGGGCACGACGATCCGCCGCGCGCCGGGCATCTTCTGCAACAGGATCTCGGAGGTGGGCAGGCAATGCGATTGCGCGCCGTAGACCAGAAGGACCGGCATCGTCAGTTCGGAGAGGGCCGGAATGTCGATGGCGGTTTCGTCATCCATTTCGGACTTCGCGGAGGTATCGGAGACCAGCGTCTCCCAGCGTTGCGCGCCGCGCGCGCCCATCTGGCGGGACCGCAGGTTGATGCCGCGTCCCGGACGCTCCGTCGCGGTGGGGTTGTCGCCGCCTGCCGCAGCGGCCAGCCCGGCCCTGCGACCAAAGCCGCGTGCACCGCGTCCGCGCAGCCCGGCGCCGCCAGCCGCAGCGGGACCTCCCGCAGCCGGAATGCGGCCCCGCGGACCGAGGGAGGCCAAGAGGCGGAAATCGATCTCGGAGTCTTCGGGCGGGAAGCTGGTCACGCCCTCGCGCTGCAACTCGGCCTTCCAAGCGGGCCAATGCGCCCAGTCGCAAAGGCGCATCGGCGGCTGCAAGGCCCGAAGCTGCGTATCGGCAATGGTCAGGCTTTCGAAGCGATCAGGCGCACGCTGCGCCATCACCAGCGCCACGCGGCCACCATGGCTGTGGCCCACGAGATGCGCCCGTTCGATCCCGGCAGCATCCATCACCGAGAGCATGTCATTTGCCAGATGACCGAGCGTGTAGCCTTCGACCGGCATCGAGCTCGCGCCATGGCCGCGCAGATCTGGCAGCAGCATGGGACGGTCGCGCCCGAGATACCGCACCGCGCCCAGGAACCAGAAGGACAGGTTCGCGCCCAGGCCGTGGATCATGACAACCGGCACGGAGCCATCGCCCGGATCGGCGCCAATAAGCTGATAATTCAGCTTCACGTCGGGAAGCGTGAGGGCGGTCATGGGGCGGGATCCGTCAGTCCATATAGCCGAGTTTCTTCATCTGCCGGAGCAGCGCCTCGCGCTCTTCCTCGGAGGGCTCCGCACGGTCCTGATCGGCCTCGCCGAGCGCGCGGGTATGGCCTGCCTTGGTGGCGTGAATGCCCGGCACCAGCGCCTCATGCGGCACGCGGCCTTCGAGGTTCTTGGGCACGGCCAAGCCCAGCAGCGTCAGCATGAGCGGGGTGATATCGAGAAGGCTCAGCGGATCGACCTGCTCATCCTCGCGGAAGGCGGGCCCGGAGGCGATGAAGATGCCCTCAGGGCGATGCGTGCCGTCGGCCAGATCGCGCGGCTTAACCGTCTCGTCCGACGAGATGATCGACACGAAGCCGCCATCGCGCAGCTTGAGCGTGATGTCCGGGCACGGCTCCACGAAGGGCCGCCCGCGCATCTTGTTCATGTCGAGGCCCGCGAGGACTTTCCTGCCGTCCTTGTCTTTCCAGTCGAGCAATTCCTCGCGCAGCTTGAGCGCGAATTCCATGTAATTCTCCGCCGAGACGCCGGTGCCATCGCCCGGATCGGGCTTGATGAAGATCGCGTTCGACGACGGCGTGGGACAGAAGGCGACAGTGCGCTTCCAGTCGATCATCGCCTGATGATCCTTGAGCTTGTCGGCGGCCAGTTGCGCCCGCCCGTCGCCATGTCCGCCATCGCGCCAATGCAGGTAGCCCTTATCGGCCAGCCATTGGTTGATGTAGACGATCTCGTCCGTCGGGCCGAAGCCGTGATCGGAGGTGATGATGACATTCGTGTCCGGGCCCGAGGCCTCGACCATGCGGCGGATATTCTCGTCCATCCGCACGTAGAAATCGGTCACGAGGCGGGTGATCTTGTCGGTCTGCTCTCCCGGCTCTCCCGAGACGCAATCGGGATCGAGATAGCGCCAGAAGAGGTGCTGGATCTTGTCCGGCCCATCTAGGACGATCGCCGCGAGGTCGGTGGGATCGTTCTTGAGAAGACGGCACATGACGTCGGTCCAGGCCTTGTCGCGCACGTTCTGCAGCTCGATCCATTCCTCGTGCTCATCGGCATCGAGGCCCTGGACGACCTTCTTCTCCTCGCCGATATCCATGCCGAGGTCGCGATAGTCGAAATCCTCGGATTTGCGCAGCGCGTCGAAAAGCTCCGGCGGGTGGATGCCGCCACGCAGGTGCTTCCAGGGCACGAAGCCCGAGGCCACATGCCCATCGAGCGGCGGCGCAGGATAGAAACCGAAGAAGTTCAGCGCCGTCGTCCGCTTGCCGCCGCGATTGGCGATGGAGAAGACCGTCTCGGCGTGATTGTCGCGGCGGTCGTTGATCTTCAGGAAGACGCCCCCATCCTCGAGGAAGGCCGGCCGCAGAAAGTCGTAGATACCATGCGTCTCGGGGCTGACACCCGTGGTCATCGAAGTCCAGGCGGGGGGCGTCAGCGGATTGCGGGTGGACATCAGCTGCGCCACGGTGCCCTTGCGGATGAGGCTCGTGAGGAAGGGCAAATGGCCTTCCTGCGACAGGGGCGACAGAAGGCTGAACGTGGCCCCGTCGAGGCCGATCATCAAAACGCGATTGGACAAAACTCACTCCGGAATAAAGCATCGAAGTCGCAATGGACCTCTCAAGGGTTAAAGTCCGAAGCCGGAGGGGGTGCAACCCTTGGCGCACCAACTTCTTGCACTCTGATGCCGGGCTGCTAAGCCCGGTCTGTGAATGAACAGGGCCAGTACATGAACGACGCGGCGAAATCCGAAGACGCGACGACGATCGACCGCGATCTCCAGGACCTGCTGCGCGATCAGCAGGAACGCCAGACCCGCATGCGGCATGTGCAGGAATTTCTCACGACGCCTGCCTTCCTCGACCTGGCGGATATGAGCCTTGAGGTGTCGGACGATCCCGAAACCCTTCAGGAGCGGCGGCGCGATCTCGATTACCGAATCAAGGTGATGCGCGCGATCCTGAAGCTCATGGAAGACGAACGGTCCGCCCTCGACCGCGTGGAAAGCGTGCAGGAACCCGCATCGCCCTCCGACAGGTAGCCCCGCGCGCCACACTCTTTCCAGCGCCGCGACAAAGGGGTTGCGAGCGTGATTGCCCGAGGGCTATCACTTCGTCGCAGGCCGTTATTTGTTGGACGGTCCTTTGGAATATTAGATGCCTGATCCCCTGTTTTTGATTGCGCCGGGCCGCTCCTACACGTCGCTGATCGGCGGCATGATCGGACAACACCCAGAAATTTACGGCATGCCGGAGCTGAGCATCTCGCATGTGGAAACGGTCGGCGAGGCGCTGCAAAGCCTGCGCGGCCCACTGGCCTTCGGTCTGGCGGGCATCCTGCGGCTTCTGGCCGAATTGCACGAAAAGGAACAGTCCGAAGAGGCCGTGCTCCGCGCCAAGGAATGGCTGATGCAGCGCGGCCATTGGCGCATCGCCCAGCTTTACGAGCATATCCAGTCGGAAGTCGGCGACCTGCATCTGTTCGACAAGAGCCCGCTCACGGTGTTGAAACCCGAAAATCTGCAGCGCACCGCCGAGATTTTCCCGAGCGCTTTCTATCTGCATCTGACGCGCAACCCGATCACCACCGGCAAATCCGCGATGTCGCTGCGCAAGGACATCCAATCGGGTAAGGTTTCGGGCGGGACGATGCAAACCCGGCGCGGCCTCGACCCCGAGATGTCCTGGCTGCGCGGACATCAGAACATCACGAATTTCACGGCTACCCTGCCCGTGGGACAATGCCTGCGCATCAAGGCGGAAATGCTGCTGAGCGATCCGGAGAAATACCTGGCCCAGATCTGCGAATGGATCGGGATTTCAAGCGATCCCGCTGCGATCGAGGAGATGATGCATCCCGAACGCTCGCCCTTCGCGACGCTTGGTCCCCCCTCCGCGCGCTACGGCAACGACCCGAACTTCCTGAAAAACCCGGTGCTCGACATGTCGCGCCTGCAGAACATCCAGGAACCGGACGTGACCATGCCCGCGCCCTGGCGCGATGACCAAAGCTCCCTGTCGGCCGACACGATCAAGCTGGCCCGGCAATTCGGATACGGATGAGATCATGAACACAGCCCTGTCCCCGATCTCCTTCAAGACGATTGCCCGCCGCGGGCTCGGAAACGAGGCGTCGACGCTGGCGCATGCGCTCATCTGGTACAACGATTGGCTCTATCTCGGCGTGACGACCCCGCGTGGCGCCGGACCCGAGGATTGCGCGCGCATCCTGCGCCACAAGCCCGCGACCGGTGCATGGGAAACCGTCTACGAGGCTCCGGCCCGCGACACCGACGCCGAAAGCGTCGCCCGGCACCAGGCCCGATCGGCGGAATACGGGATCAAGACCAGCCCGCCGGTTCTTGCCGATGCGTTCGGCGTGCGCTCCTTCGCGGTCTATCAGGGCGCGAGCGACCCGCATCCGTGCCTCTATGCCGGGGTGATGTCGGTCTTCGGCGGACAGATCCTGCGGTCCGAAGACGGGATCACCTTCGCGCCTGTCGTGTCGGACGGGTTGCACGATTCCACGATCATGTCGTTTCGCGGACTGACGCCTTTCAAGGGCTGGCTTTTCACCGCGCCCGCCGGGATCACATCGGCAGAGCGCGCCGATCTGAACTTCCCGCCCGAAACCGAGGCCATGGTCTATTGCACCACCGACCCGGAAGGCGGCCCGGATACGTGGCAGGCGGCCTGCCTGCCGGGCTTTGACGACCCGATCAACGAGGCGGTCTTCGCGCTCGGCAAGGCACATGGATACCTTTACGCGGGCACCGCATCCGCCAAGCGCGGTTTCCAGCTGTGGCGCACGGATGCCGAAGGCACCCCGCCCTTCACCTGGGAGCGGGTGCTGGTCGACGGCGCGTGGCGCTTCAACCACAACCATTCCGTCGCCACCCTCGCGGAATTCGACGGCGATCTGTACGTGGGCGGCGGCATTCCGGGCCTCGGCGAAGACCGCGAGAACAATGTCGGCCCGGCAGCGGCGGAGCTTCTGGTCGTGCGTCAGGACGGCTCCTGGGATGTGGTCTTCGGCGAGCCGCGCTGCACGCCCGACGGGCTGAAAGTGCCACTATCGGCGATGGGTCCGGGCCTAGATGATCCCTATAATTCGGTGGTCTGGTGCATGGAGGTGCATGAGGGCGCGCTCTATGTCGGCACGCACCATTGGGCGCCGTTCGACTACGCCCTGAATGCGCGCGGCGAGCCGCTTCAGGGTGGCTACCAGCTTTGGCGCAGCGGAGACGGCATCACGTGGGAGCGGGTCATCAACGACGCGCTTGGCCATGTGTCGCATACCGGTCTGCGGTCGCTGGAATCGACGCCGGACGGCCTTTTCATGGGCACGACGGTGCATGCGAAACTGCTGCAGGTGCTGAGCCGCAATTCCGACGCCGTGCGCGCGCAGATGGAGACGGAAAGCAACGGCTTCACCATCCTGCGCGGGACCTGATCGGGGGTGCTGCGCAGCGGGCAGGCTGCGATCAGCCGACCAGCGCGCCTTGGCTCAACGCATCGAACCGATGGACATCGCTGGGACTGTGCGCGCCGTAGGGCCCCGTCCCGGCGAAGAGACCGGCCTCGGGATGCATCATGCGCTGCAGAGAGGCGGCATCCGATGGCAGGGAAAGCGCGCCCGCCAGCCGTTTGAGTTCCGCGGCCGGATCGGCCAGCAGATCGTCGAGATGCAGATGATGCGCCCGGCTTTCGGGCAGCAATTCGAGCATCTGCTCCATGCCCGCTTCGGTCAGATCGCGCAGCATGTCGAAATCGGGGATCGCCGTGCCCGCACCGTCCGAGCTGTAGGCGCCCAGAAGGATGGCCGCGGCACCCTCGTGCTGGGCCATCAGCGCATGATCGTGGCTGTCCGGATCGCGGGTCACGATCAGCAATTCCGCGTCGTGGTACATCTCCACGAGACGCCGCCTTGCGGTTTCGCTCAGAAGTCCCGAGCCCACGGGCTGCACGATGCGGCGCGGGGCGAGGCGCGCGGTCAGCCAATGGGCGATCTCGGCACTTGGCAGGTGCAGCCGCCCCATCAGCCAGCGGCGCGCCATCTCGACGGAATGCAGGCTCTGCTCCCCGCCCAGGCATTGCGCAAGCACCCGCAAGAGGCCGTGGATCTGCGCCCCACGCAGCCCCTGCATTTCGAGCACGATGTCGTAGACGCTCGCCTCCAGCTCGAGATTGAGCGCAGGCACGCCGAACGCGCCCGAATTTCGCCCGATGGCCGAGGCAATGGTCGGGCCGCCCGCTCCGGGAGCGGCCAGCACCAGGATAGGCGCAGGCGCGGTCATATAGTTACAGGCCGTATCCCCGGAAGAATCCCAGCGAGGCGCTGGTTGCGCTGATCTCACGGCTGACGGCGCCGGTGATGAAGCTGCCCCCCATATCGGAATCGGGCCAGGTGTGGCCGCCCCCCTCGATCTGGTAGAAGCGCAGGTCGACGCCGTTGGCGCAGTCGTAGCTGATCAGCTGAAGCTTGGTCTCGTCGGCCACGCGATCTTCGCGCGCGCTTGTATTGGCCGGGCCGCAATTGTTGATCCGGCTCCAGAAATCACGGGTTTCCGCATTCGACAGGACCGAGCCACCAGCCCCCGCACCCAGCATGCGCGACGATGCGATCTGACCGCCTCCGAAGGGCATGATCCGATCATCGGTGCCGTTGAAGAAGATCATTGGGCTGGTCGGGGCGGTGTTGCACCGGCTCGCAAGATTTGCCGGTATGTTCGCCGCGATCACGGCATAGGCACGGAACAGACCGGGCGCATCGCAGGCCAGACGCTGCACGAACATTCCGCCGTTCGACATGCCTGCCGCGAAGGCGCGCGACGTATCCGTTCCGAACCGCGATCGCAGATCGTTCAGCATCGCGCGGGTGTAGCCCACATCGTCGATACCCGAGGCGGTCGTCTCCCGCCCGTCATTCCATTGCTGGCCGGGCGAGTTCGGGAACACCGCCGTGAAGCCCTGCTGGCGCGCAAGGCCCGCCAGATCGGTGATGCGTTGCGCTTTCGTGCCGTCGCCCTCGCCGCCATGGAACACGAGGACCACGGACTTGCCGGCCCCGGTGGTGGCCGGATCGACGAAATAGGATCGCTCACGGCCCTGGAACGAGAAACTGACCAATTGCAGGTCGGATGTCGACGCGCCCGCGCCCACGCCTGCCCCGCCGCCCGCATTGAAGATCCCGCCATCGCTTTGACGCTCGGCGCGGCGTTCTTCGGCGCGCGCCCGGATCGCATCCCGGATCGGTGAGTTGGAGACCCCGGGCTCGGGGTTTCGGACCGCAGAGGCGGTGCAGGCCACCAGGAAAACAGCGGTGATCGTCAATGCAGCGATACGAAATCGAGACATGGATTATGACTTCCTCTTGATCCTCAGGAGCGACGGTTCAGGGGTCGAGGGTCAGCGCCGCCGATTTGGCGCGACCGTACGCGATGCGCTTGCAGGCTGTCTACGCCGCCCACGCGACATGGGCCATATCCAGCCAATTTCATTCCAGGGCCAGAGCCAGGATGCAATTGCCCTCCTGACCGAGCAAAACGGAGACGGTTCCGCCCGAAGGTACCGTGACACGGGCTTGGGCCGCGCTTTCGTCAATCGCGCTCAGCACGAAGGCGCGGGGGCGTCCGGTCAGACCTTCGCCCAGCATCTTTGCCGCCGCCTCCTTGGCGCACCATCCACGCAAGAGCGCGGGCAAGGCGGCGGCATCCGGCGTGCCGGTCAGTCCGAGCCGGCTCAGTTCCTCGCTGGAGAACGCGCCTTCGGACAGAAGATCGGGCGCGATCCCCTCAGGCGTCTCCATGTCGACGCCGAGCCTGCGGCCTGCGGGCCCGGCCGCAGCCAGGGCCGCCCCCCCGGCATGGGACAACGTGACCTCGGGCATGGGGCCGGTCACTCCCATCAAGGCGGGGCGGTCAGGCAGCACGTAGGGGCGACCGGCCTCATCAGCCGCAATCTCGATATCCGCGGGCAGCAGCGCCAGGCCGTGGCTGGCCAGGATGTGCGCGCGTGCGGCTTCCTTCAACGCGATCCGGCCCATGATCCAGTCGCGGCGCCGCTTGCCGGTGAACCCCGCAAAGACCGCGCGTTCCGCACCCGACAGGATCGTCGCGGCCAGAACGCGGGTCCAGATCCCGCCCGCATCGTCGAGAAAGCCCTGCGGAAACGGCGGAACGGACCAGATCGTCACGTCGCCCGGCGCACCATCGAACAGCGCGCGGGCATCATGGCCGTACCATGCCTCGCGCGGGCGGTAGCGGGCCTCGTAGAAGCGATGGGGCACATCGAAGAAACGGTCGCGCCAGCCGCGCACCGACAAAAGCCGCGTGCCATCGGGGCCGAGGCAGTCGAAATCGCCTTCGAGGAAGCGGGCATAGGCAGGATCGCCCACGGGCCGGTCGTCGCCGTCGCGAAAGCCCAGCCGCCCCTTCACGCTGCCACCCGCGACGGCTTCGGCACGCGCGCCGGGCAGGTCGATCCGGGCAATGCCGGACGGGAACGAACTGAAATCCGTGCCCCAGCCCTGCGCGATCCAGAAGGCCGTCACGTGCCCCACCTGATCGAGAAGGGCGGGATTGATCAGAAGGCCATCGGGCGCCTCGCCATAGCCGAAGAAGCCATCAAGCGGCAGATCGTGCAATTCGGCATCGAGCCCGCCCGCATCCCAGCATGTCAGCGCCGCGATGCCCTGAAACAGCGGGCCGTGGAACATGCCCGTCGTATAGAGCGCGTCGTCGGACCAGATCGGCGGCTGCGGATGCGCAAGATTGGCAAGCGGCGGGGGCAGGTCGCCTGCACTCAGAACCGCTTCGGCCTCGAAGAGCAGCCCGCCATCTCGCAGGAGCCGCACCGCGACCCGGTCACCCGTGCGTACGGCTTCGGTGGTCAGGGTGGCGGGGCCGTCGTCAAAGGCGACCCAATCGCGCGCGCGCACGTTTTCAAGGCGCGTGGGCACTTGCCCGGTCAGCGCGGCCGCCGCTTCGAGCACCATCTCGAGGCTGACAGCGAGCGGCAGAACCGGCAGCGATTGCAGCTCCGGATCGGTGTCCGACACCATGTCGGCATAGAACGTGTGATGGGCGATGAATGGATCGCCAAGCGGGTCGAAATCGCTTTCTGCAACGAGCGTGTCTTCGCCGTAATCGATGCGGTGCAAGAGCGGCGGATACCATTCCGAAGCAGCAGGCTCCGCGGCTGCGAGACCGGGTGCTTGTGCCTCTCCCATGGCAACAGCGGCGACATTTCCGGCCGTGTCGAGGAAGCGTTGCATCAGGTCGAAATGCCCATGCAACACATCTTGCGGCACGTCCTGCATGACAGATGCCTGCGCTGCGGAAGGTACAACGGATGGCTGCGGGTCTGCAGGTGTGGGCAGCGCGGCTTGTGTCTGCACAGGTTGTGTCTGCGCGGGTTGTGGCACGACCGGGGGCATGGCGGCCCCGGTATCTCGGCCAAACGCCTGCGCGATGTCCGCCGCGACCTCTTCGGCCACCTCGGCAGGCAGGCGCATCACGGGCAGCGTGTTGTCGATATGGCGCGCACGGCGCTTTTTCGGCTCGGCGGCGAGATCAACAGCCTCCAGCCCGCGATCGGAATAGAGCGCTGTTGCATCGACCTCGCGGCCCGCGCACCAGATCCGGCCCAGCGCCTGCAAGAGATGCGACAGCCCGCCCCGGCGGCGCGAATCGAGCGCGATGGCCTGCGCATCGCGGCCCTTCAGCGTGTCGTCGACAAAGCCCGTGAGGTTCGACGAGGGCCCGATCTCGACGAACAGACGCACGCCGTCTTCGTAAAGCCGTTCGACCGTTTCTGTGAAACGCACGCGCGACGCCCATTGATGCGCGGCCAGCGCGCGGATCTCGGCGGGTGCTTCGGGCATCGGCGCGGCGGTGGCACAGGAATAGACCGGCAGGTGCGGCGCGGTGAAGGCCATGTCCGCGTAAACGCCCTGCACCTTCTCGGCGACATCGGCGAAAAGCGGCGTGTGATAGGGCCGGTCGAAGGGCAGAAAGGCGGTCATGCCGCCCTCGGGTCGCAACTCCTCGGCGACCTCCTCCATCCGGGTGCGGCTCCCGTAGAGCACCGCCTGATGTTCGCAATTGTCGAGCGCCAGGTGCACGTCCGGATCCGCCTCGGTCAGTGCGAGAATACGCTCGCGCGGCACGCCGCCCACGGTCAGGAGCGCGCCGCCGCCAATCCCGCCCGACGCCTCGATCTCCTGGTAGAGACGGTTGAGGGAGCGGATGCGCGATGCAAACTCGGCCCGATCTTCGGCGGTGCGGGTGGCGCCGAAGACGCCTGCCGCAGCCAACGCCGAATGCTCGCCCGAGGAATGCCCCACGACGAGATCGGGTGCGAGGCCCACGCGGTCGGTCACGCCCAGAAGCGCCTGCGCGGCGATGAACATCGATTCCGAGCCAAATTCGAGCCCGAAGAGCTTGTCGGCAAGCGCGGCTTCCAGCGGCCCCGACAGCGTGGTCGGCGGCGGAAAGACCGAGGCGGAGGGCGGCGTCTCGCGGTCGGGAAACAGCCCGTCCCAGAAGTCGAACCAGGATCGCGCCTCGGGGAAGGCGGTCAGGATCTCGGACAGCATGCCCTGATATTGCGCACCTTCGCCCGGAAAGATGAAGGCCATCTTGCCGGTGACGGGCGTGTCGCTCGCGATGATGCCCGACTTGATGCGGAAGCTGCCCTTGCCCTTGGCGAGACGGTCCGCGGCCTTGCCAAGCTTCTCGATCAGGTCATCGCGGCTCTCGGCCACGAGCGCCAGTCGCGCCGGGCCCGTGCCACGATGTTCGGCCAGGTAGGCCGCGACCTGCGAGAGATCGGCATCGACATGGGTGGCGATGCGATCCGCCAGATGTTGCGCGGTCTCGGCCAGGTGCGCGGGGCTTTCCGCCGCCAGAAGGATCAGCTCCTGCGGCCAATGCGCAGGCGTCGCACCGGCGGGGCGCGCGGCATCAAGTGCGGCCTCTTCCAGAACCGCATGGGAGTTCACGCCACCGAAGCCGAACGCGTTGACCGCCGCCCGGCGCGGGGTATCCGGCGCGGAGATCCAGGGCCGCGCCTCGGTGTTGACGTAGATCGGCGTCTCCTCGACCCCGAGCCCGTCGCGCAGCTTGTCCGACAGGGTGGGCGGCAGGGTCTTGTGATAAAGCGCGAGCGCGGTCTTGATCAGGCCCGCAGCGCCCGCCGCCGGAATGCAATGGCCGATCATCGACTTCACCGAGCCGATGGCCGTGGTGGGCAGGCCCGAGGCGTCGCGATTGCCGAAGATCGTCTGCAGCGCGCCGATCTCCGTCTGATCCCCAAGCGGGATGCCGGTGCCATGCGCTTCAATGAGGCCCGGCGGGGTCGCTTCGGTGCCTGCGTCTTCGATGGCGCGGCGTATGGCCAGCGCCTCCCCTTCGAGACGCGGCGCGAGCAGGCCCGACCCCTTGCCGTCGCTCGATTGGCCCGCCCCTTTCAGGATTGCGTAGATCCGGTCGCCGTCGCGTTCCGCATCGGCACGGCGCTTGAGCGCCAGAAGGCCCAGCCCTTCGCCCAGAAGCGTGCCATCCCCGCCTTCGGAAAAGGGCCGCACATGGCCATTGCCCGACAGCGCGCCCAGTTGGTTGAAGACCATGTAGACCTCGGCCGAGATCGAGGCATTGACCCCACCCGCCAGCATCAGGTCGGACCGGCCATGGCGCAGCTCCTCCATCGCCGACAGAACCGCGAGGATCGAAGACGAGCAGGCCGCGTCGAGGATGTAATTCGGCCCGTTCAGGTTGAGTCGGTTCGCAATGCGCCCCGACATGACGTTCGGCACGAGGCCCGGCGCGATATCGGCGTTGAAGGGCGGCAGCTGCTTGGCCATCTCGGCGCGGACCCGGTCGAGCGTCGCCGCATCGGCCCAGGGCATGAGTTGGCCCAGAAGTTCGCGGGTCTGATCGAGCACGACACCGTGCTGCACGACGGCGGCATTGCCGCGATGCAGGTAGGTGGAATGGCCGACGATGACCCCGGTGCGTTCGTGATCCCCGTCGAGATAACCCGAATCCGCCAGCGCCGCGCGAGCGATCTTGAGAGCGAGGAACTGGTCGGGCTCCGAGCCGTCGACGGATGTGGGCATCACGCCCAGCTCGGCAGGATCGGCGGCGAAGGCCTCTCCGAGATAGCCGCCGCGCGCGGTCGGGATATGCGTGGGCCCCTGCCCGTTCAGGTAGCGCTCGGCCTCCCATTCGGGGGGCGGCGCGCCGACGAAATCGAGCTTGCCGCAGATATTGGCCCAGAAGCGGTGAATATCGTCCGAGCCCGGAAACATCCCGGCCATGCCGATGATGGCGATGTCCCGGTCGGTCGCAGGCGTTCTGGTCATTCGGCAGCCTCGGCGCGGGGATTGCCGATCACGTCGCGCAGGATCTCGCCCTTGAAGCCGCAGAAGCGCGCCAGCCCGGGATCGGACGTGCATTCCAGCCCCTGAACGAGGAAGACCGGCTGATCCGCTTCATCCACGATCACCGCATCGCACAGGACCTGCGGCGCCTGCGCATCGGGTCGCATCGCGAGGATCATCCGCGCGGGCACGCCGTCTCCCATCGGGATAAGACGCTCGATCGCATTGGGCAGCGCGGGCGCCTCGCGGGTGACGATGGACCAGACCCAAGCCATTTGCGCGACGGCATCAAGCAGGCCGGGATCGATCAGCCAATCCGTGCCAGCGCCGAACGCCCCTTGCGGGCTGGGCGCGACACGGGCGACGACCGCGCCCTGATCGAGCCCTTCGAGGTCCTTCACGCGCTGATATTCGGGGCCGTGGAACAGCATCTCGCGGTATGCACGGCGGGCCGAGACGGGGGAGGCCTTCGCGCGGGCCATCATCACATCGAGCGCCAGCTCCTCGGCGCCCTCGGGCAGGCCGCTGCCATGGGGGCGCAGGATCGCCGAGGCCCGGTAATGGCCGCGATGGGGCGGCTCGGCGGCTTTCAGGTCGACGCGGGCGGAAAAGCCCGTGGGATCACCATGCTCAGCCGAATTTCCGACCACGAGAAGCTCGCGATCCGCCTCACCCTCGAGGCGCAGACCGGCGAGCGCGCGCAGATCCGACAGGCCCGCGACGCGCCAATCGGGCCAGATCACGGAAGCTGCCTCGGCGCATAGCTCCGCCGCGCAGGCCAGCGGCAGGACCGGCGTCTCGCCGATGCGATGCGCGCCCAGCCAGGGATCGCCCGCAAGCGTCAGGCGGCGCGGAATGGCGGTGCCGCCCTTGGGCGCAGGTTCCGGACGCGGATCGGCCAGGAGCGGCGTGGCACTTTGCGAGGCGGGCACGAGGGATGGCGCCATGGCCAGCGCGGGCGCGGGATCGCCGCCCGCACGGTCGGTCTCGTGGCGTTCCCACGGCCCCGCGCCAAGCGTGACCTCTGTCGCTGCGCGCGGGCCGCGCAACATCTCGTCGAAGAAGGCCTCTGCCCCGCCTTCCGCAGGCACGAGCGTCACGCCCTGCGCCTCGAACTTGAGCCGCACCGCGTCCGACACCATGCCCGCGCCGAACTTGGTCGCGTCCCACGGCCCCCAATTGATCGCCGTCGCGCGGGTGCCCTGCCAGCGCGCGGAGAGCGACGCGGCGAGGCGGTTCAGCACTTCATTCGCCGTGGCGTAATCCGTCTGACCGGAATTGCCGTAGCGGCCTGCGACGGAGGCGAACATCGCGAAGAAGGCAGGCGGTGCCGCGTCCAGCCCTGCTGCGAGCGCCATGGCGCCCATCACCTTGGTCTCGACCACGCGGTCCCAGCTTTCGGGCGTCTTGTCCTCGATGCGGCGATCCTCGATCACGCCTGCCCCATGGATCACGCCGTGAACGGGGCCGAGATCCGCCAGGAGGGCCGCGACCGCATCCGGATCGGACATGTCGCAGATGCGATATTCGACCGCAGCCGCCCCCTGCGCCGTCAGGTCGGCGAGGTTCGCGCGCATTTCGCGGTCGCGCAGGATGGCGGCGATCCGACGCTCCAGATCGGCGGGTTTCACGGGCTGGCCGGACGCCTTGGCCGCAGATGCCAGCGCGCGGCGCAACTCGCCCGCATCCGAGAGGTTGACCGTTTCGGCATCTTCCGCGCCGGGCAAGGCAGAGCGCCCGACAAGCACGAGCCGCGCCCCGGCCCGGGCGAAGGGCCGCAGACATTCGGCGGTGATGCCGCGCGCGCCGCCCGTGGCCAGGATCGTCGCCGCTTTCGGCAGATCGGCGGCGGGCAGATCCGCGACCTCGGCGGGCAGGCTGCGGAAAATGTGGCGCGCGCCACCGGGATAGCCCACCTCGATCCGACCCTCGGAGGCGGCGAGTTCGGCAAACAGGATCTCGGCCATACGCTCGGGCGTGAGCGCAGGATCGAGATCGACCGCGCGGCTCCGCGTATCCGGCCATTCCTCGCGCAGGGATTTCGCAAGCCCCGTGGCGCCGCCCGACAGCATCAGCCCGGACGCGCCGTCGCGCCCGAACATCCCGCCCATGGCCGAGGCCAGAAGGACACGGCCCGACTTCAAGCTGTCGGCATGGGTCCGCATGAGGGCATAGGCGCTTTTCTCGGACTGAGAGAGGGCTGTGCGCCACGCCGATATCCCGGCATCGAGCGTGACCGGAACCGCGTCGAGCGGGGCGAGATGGACAAGACCCGCAAGGGGCGCGGACATGCTCTCCGCCGCAGCGGCGGGCATGATCTCGGCGGTGCCGCCTGCCGCTGCGATCTTCTCCGCCAGAAGCCGGGCCACGCCTCTCGCGTCCTCGGTCAGAAGGTAGGTGCCCGAAGGCAGCGCGGCGGGGCCGGGCCCCTCCTGCGCCTCGGGCGACGTGACGAACCGGGGCGGTCGGGACTGCGTCTGCAGCTCCGCATTCTCCGCCCCGGCGGGATCAAAAGGGGCTGTCGCCCCCTCTTTTTCCAAATGCTCCACCAGCGTGTCGACAATCGCGCCGAGGGTCTTCTGCGCGTTCAGTGTCTCGCCCGCGGGCGTCGCCGCCGCCGATTGCCCGGCAGGCAGCGCCTTGATCAGCGCGCCCACGATTTCCAGCCGCTTGATCGAGTCGATCCCGAGATCGGCCTCGATCCCCTGATCCATGTCGAGCATGTCCGAAGGATAACCGGTGCGGTCCTCGACGATCTCGAGAAGCAGCGCCGAGATGCCGTCGCGATCGAGCGCCCCTGCCGGTGCGGCTGTTGCTGCCGGAGCCGGTGTCGGAGCGGGCGCAGGCGCTGCGGGAGCAGGCTGCGGCGCAGGAGCGGCTGCGGCAGGCGCCGGTGCAGAGACCGGTGCGGGTGCCGACGCGGGTTGGGCGGGCGGTGCGGCCGGTGCCGGTGCTGCGGGGATCGCCGCGCGCGGTGCGGGGCGCGCCATCGGGGGCCGCGCCATCGGGCGCTGCGGCGCAGCCTGGGTCACTTGCGCGCCGAGGCTCGCAAGCATCACCCGTTCCTGGGTCTCGAGGAAGCGCGTCATGGTGGCCTGGAATGCCGCCATGATGCTGTCCCCCTCGTAATATTGAGTGGGATGGACCGCCTCGCTCTGAGACAGGTCCTGTGGAGAGTGATCCATGATGGACTCCTTTCGCGGTCGGGGTGGTCGGGCCATGGAAGGCGCTGTGGCAGCGGACCCGGTCGGAGATTGCGTCGATTGCGCGGTCGGCGCTGCGACGGGCATGGCAGCAGCGGCAGCGCGTGCCGTTTTGCGCGCTTCGATGTCTTCCAGCGTCAGCACCGGCAGCGGCGGGCTGCCCGCCTGTCGCGCGCCGGAGCCGTTGAGCATCCAGATGTTCTTGCCGGGCACATCCTCAGCCTCGACCGGGCCTTTCAGCGCCACGATCTGCGCCTCGCGCCCCCGGAAGAGGGCAGCCAGATTGAGCGCCGCGCCCTCGGACAGAAGCGTGCCGACCGCCGTGAGCAGGCCCTTCAGCCCGCCCTCTTCGTCATCGGTAGTGATCGCCGCATGATCCTGTCCGGCCAGGCATTGCCGCACCATCGCCGCATGGGCCGATTTCGGCCCGACGCTGAGGAAAACGCGCGCGCCATCTTCATGCATCGCCCGCACTTCCGACAGGAATTCGACCGGCCGCGCCAATTGCCGCGCCAGCGTCGTGCGGATCTTCTTCGCGCCGGCCTCGTAGGGTTCCGCGGTGGTGTTGGCATAGACCGGGAAGCGCGGATCGGAGACCGGCATCTTGTTGAGGTAGCTCGCCAGACGTTTCTCCGCAGGCGCCACGATGGGCGAATGGAAGGCCGCACCCACGGGCAGCGGGCGGAACGAAAGGCCCTGCGCTTCGGCGCGTTTGCCAGCCTCCTCGATGGCGGCGCGGGTGCCCGACAGGATCGACTGCTCGGGCGCGTTGTGATTGGCGATGACCACATCCGGCAGCCCGTCGATCAGCGCCTCGATCTCCGCGCGTTCGGCGCGCACGGCGGCCATGGTGCCGAGATCAGCGCCCTCGCCCGCCTCGACCATGAAGCGGCCCCGCGCTTCGGAAACGCGGTAGAGGTCATCCTCCGCGATGGCGCCTGCCGCATGCAATGCCACGAACTCACCATAGCTGTGGCCCGCGGCCATATGCGCCTCGACACCCAGATCCGCGAGGATTGCCCAGAGCCCGGCCTCGACCGCGCCCAAAGCGGGCTGGGCCACATCGGTGCGCGTCAGGTTTGCGGCAGCGGCTTTCCGCGCCTCGGCATCATAGACCGCTTCGGGCAGGATCGCCCGGCTGAGCGGCTGACCGAGTGCTGCATCGGCGCGCGACAGTGCCGCGGCCATCTGCGGCATCAGCACCGCGAGATCGGCCATCATGTCGGGATACTGACTGCCCTGTCCGGGGAAGATCAGCGCGAGTTTGCCACCATCTGCGAGGCGCGGCGTCTCGGACCAGCTGGCCCCCGGCGGGACCGGCGTGCCGGTCTCAAGCGCCGCGAGCAGCGCCGACATCTTCTCGGGCAGTTGCGCGGGATCCGAGATCACGAGCGTGGCTGTCAGGCCCTTCTTCGGCGCCGCCTCCCAGAGCGAACGCGCGAGGTCTGCAATCGCGGGCGACCAGCCCTGTCCCAGCCGGTCGAGCTGCGCGCGGATCTGGCTGGCCACGCCCTTGGCCGACGCGCCGCGCCAGACCAGCAGCTCATGCGGCCAGCGCGTGCGGGCGGCAGGGGCCAGCGCGGGGATCGCGCGCTTGGCGTCATGTTCCTCGAGGGTGACGTGGAAATTCGTGCCGCCGAAGCCAAAGGCCGACACGCCCGCGCGGCGCGGGCCATTCCCCGAAAGCCAGGGGCGCGGCCGATCCACGAGGTAGAGCGGCAGCTCTTCATCGAGAAGCTTCTCGTTCGGTGCACCAGCACGGCCATGGGGCGGCAGCACACCATGATGGCAGGCGAGCGACGCCTTGATCAGACCGGCAATGCCCGCGGCAGCCTTCGTATGGCCGATCTGGGTCTTCACCGAGCCGATGGCGGCCGAACGCGGGGTCGCGCCCGCATCCTCCAGAAGCCGCGTCACCGTTTCCATCTCGGCAGTGTCGCCGACCACGGTGCCGGTGCCATGCGCCTCAAACAGGCCCACGGTTTCAGGCCCGTAACCCGCCATGTCGTAGGCGCGGGAAAGGGCGCGGATCTGCCCGTCGGGATGCGGCGCGGTCATCGACTTGGCCTTGCCGTCCGAGGAGCCGCCGACACCCTTGATCACCGCATAGATGCGGTCGCCATCGCGCTCGGCATCCGCCAGCCGCTTCATCGCGATCATCGCGAGGCCTTCGGAGATGACGATGCCATCCGCCCCGGCCTCGAACGAGGAACAGCGCCCGCGCGGGGAAAGCGCGCGCGTCTTCGAGAAACACAGATAGCCGAACGGGCCCTGCACCGTGTCGATGCCGCCCGCGAGCACCATGTCGGACCGGCCCGTCTCCAGCTCCAAGACGCCCTGGTAGACGGCGGCCAGCGACGAGGCGCAGGCCGCGTCGATCGTGTAGTTCACGCCGCCGAAATCGAGCCGGTTCGCCGTGCGGCCCGCGGCCACGTTCAAGAGGATGCCCGCGAAGCTGTCCTCGGTCCATTCGGGCAGGAAGCCCGCCGCCTGTTCGTCAATCTCACCCAGAAAGCGCGGCATCTCGGAGCGGACAGCGTATTGCGCGCCCACATCGCCCGCGCCACCCGACGCGCCGAGGATCACGGAGGTCTTGAGCCGGGGGCCGGAGACGCCCGCCTCCCCCGTCAGACCCGCATCGTCGAGGCAGCGCCGCGCCACGTCGAGAGTCATCAGCTGCAACGGATCAAGCGCCTTGATCGCGCGCGGCGGGATGCCGTAGCGCATCGGATCGAAGGGCATATCCTCAAGGAACCCGCCCCATTTCGAGTAGATCTTGTCCTTGACGGTCGGATCCTCGTCGAAATAGATCCGCCAATCCCAGCGATGGCGCGGGATCTCGGAGATCGCAGAGCGCCCGTCGAGCAGGTTTTCCCAATAGGCCTTGAGGTCATTGGCACCGGGCAAGAGCGCGGACATGCCGACGATAACGATATCGGCAGGTTCGGGCGCTTTGGGCCGGGCGTGCAGCAGCTCGGGCTCGGACGCACCGGCGGCAATCTCGCGCACCAGCGCGGCACCGTCTTCGCAGATCTCCGAATGCAGGCCCTTCACATTGGTCAGACCGTCGCGCAGCTGCGCCACCTGCCCGATCATGTACATGCCTTCCTGTTTCTGCCGCGCGACGGGCACCTCCAGCAGGTCATCGCCCTGCCGTTCGGTCGCCTTCGAAGCGATGCGCAGACGGCCCAGGGTCAGGCTTTCCAGCTCCTCGCGCATGTCCTCGGCGCCCATGCCCTGGGCTTCGAGCGCGCGGCGCTTCGCGGCGAATTCCTCGGCAAAGGGCGTCATGGCGGCGCGGGAGGCATGGCCCGCGCCGGTCTCAAGCGTGACGGTCTCGGTGCAGTCGAGCAGGGTCTGCTGGAAGGTGTCGGCGATGGCGCCGTCGCGGACCGCTTCTTCGGTGAAGAGATACGCCGTGCCGATCAGCACGCCGACCTTGATGCCGCGCGCGGCCAGGGGGGCCGCGAAGGCCGCCACGATCGCCGCCGAGGTCGCATCGTGAATGCCGCCCGCAAACAGCACCCGGATTTCGGAGGCGGTCTTGGCGTCGTCCACTTCCTCCAGAAGGGTGCGCACCATGTTGTCCCAGAGGACGAGCGAGGACATCGGGCCCACATGGCCGCCGCATTCGCGCCCCTCGAAGACGAAGCGCCGCGCGCCCTGTTCGAGGAACATCGACAGAAGCCGGGGTGACGGCACGTGCAGGTAGGACGGGATGCCATCGGCCTCGAGCGCCACAGCCTGATCCGGACGCCCGCCTGCGATGAGCGCGAAGGACGGGCCGTGCTTCAACGCGACGGCGACCTGATCCTTGACGAGCTGCGAGGGCGCGAATCCCAGAAGGCCCACGCCCCAGGTCTTGCCCTTCAGCCGCTCGGCCACGTCGGCCAAGAGCTTGTCCGCCTGACCGGGACGCATCAGCGCCAGCGCGATCATCGGCAGCGCGCCGCCCTCGGCCACGGATTGCGCGAAGGGGGCGACGTCAGAGACCCGCGTCATGGGGCCCTGCACGATGGGATAGGTGGTGCCGTGATCCTGCGCGAGCGGACAATCGGCGCCCAGGATATCCGTGTCGGCGGCGCGCGCGACCGCATCCGCGCTGACCTTCAGAAGGGCCGCACAAAGCCGCCCAAGACCACCGTACCGGCGCGCAAGATCGGGCGCGAAGGCCGCGGCCTGCCCCATGGGGGCCAGTTGGCCCGCGCCGATATCCCAGCCGAACGCCGCTTCCGCGACGCCGTCCTGCGACGCCACCTCGGATTGCGCGATAACTGCGCGCAAAGTGGCCGCCGCGTTCCGGCCCGGCATCTCGACACCGCGCCAGCGGATCCCGGCCTGCCCTTCGATCAGGGCTGTCTCGCCGCCCGTCATGCGGGCCAGCACGGGGGCGACGCGATCCGCAAGCGCGCTTTCGCGCAGCATCAGGCATTGATCGTCGAGCACGATACCCGCCGCACCACCCGCGCGCACGGCACCCGCCGAATGCATCCCGATCCCGCCGCGAATGAACACGGGCGCGAGACCAGCCGCGCGGGCTTTTTGCAACAGGATGAAGCTGGTGGCTTCGCCGACCCGGCCGCCCGCCTCGTGGCCTTTGAGGATGACGCCCTGGGCCGCGATCGGTCCCGTCAGGCGGTCGTCCCAGCTTATGGCTTCAAGGATCACGCGCAGACCCGCCGCACGCAGGGCCTCCACCTCGGTCGGCGCATCGAAGGCCGCCGCAGCGGGAAGGATCACCGTGGCCAGACCGCGCGCGCCGTAGTCGCCCGCGATCTCGGTCGCCAGGGCGGCGTCGGACAGGGCAACACCCCAGCCCGCAGGCGCGCTTGCCGCCAGATGGTCGAGCGCGTCGGTCAACACGCCCTCCGGCAAGGGCAGCTCGGCGTTCAGAACCCCAAGATGCCCGGCTCTTTGCGCGGCGACCGCGAGCGCGGGATCGCCGGTGCCGGCCGGGGTCAGAACGATGATGCCGAATGCATGATCCATGGGGTCACTCCGAAACCGGACCGTGCGACGGGATCGCACAGATCCGGGCTCCTAGGTCAGGTCGTGGTTTTGCCTTTCGAGGCTGCGGGCGGCGGTGCGGTCTCCGCGATGTCGATGGTCTCGGCATCCTCGATCCCGTCATCGGGCGTGCCCGATCCGGCTTCGAGCGCGTCGATGCGCGCCTGCAACTTCTCTATCCGCTCTTCCAGAACCTGGCGCAGCTTGTCGGGGTCACGGTTTGCAGCCGCGCCGCCGCCTGCACGGGCACCGCCGCCCAGGCCGCCACCGAGGCCGGCACCAAGACCGGCACCGCCCGCAGCACCGCCACCTGCGCGTTGCTGCATCAGCTTGCGCAGAAGAGGACGGTCGCCGCCGCCTGCGGCACCCGCACCGGCCCCGCCGCCCAAGCCGCCACCAAGACCGCCGCGCCGCCCCGCGGCACCGCCTGCGCCCTGCCCGGCCCCTGCACCGCCGCCTGCGGCCCGTGCCTGGAGGATTTCACGGAGCTTGCCGCCACCGCCTGCACCGGCCGCGCCGCCACCGAGGCCCGCGCCGCCGCCCAGTCCACCACCCAGACCGCCGCCCGCGCCACCGCCCGCACGAGCTTTCAGGAGTTCGCGCAGCTTGCCGCCGCCGCCCGCGCCGCCAGCACCGGCGCCCGCTCCGCCACCGGCACCGCCCTGGCCCAGAAACTGCCGCGGCCCCTCGCCGGCGCCGCGCCGTTCCCGAAGCCGCTGCAACGCTTCGCGCCGCTTGTCACTTTCTGAATCCGCCATCCTGTCCCTCTTTCGTAATGTGCCGCCCCACCTGGCAGCGCTGTCTAAATCAGTCGTGCCTTGCGGGGCCGCGGCCCCTCCACGAATGGCACCTCGAAAACCTTCTCGTGCATGACCGGGCCATGGCCGAAATATCCCTGCTCGCCGAATGCCTCGCCATGATCACCCATGATCATGAACCACGTGTTCGACGGCGCCTTGTCGTAAAGTGCGTCCAGCAACCCATCGAGATATTCGACGCAGCGGATCTGCTGCTCATGCAGGCCGCGCATCACGTCGTCGCTGAAAAATTCCTCAACGGACATGGCACCCGCGCCGCGCCCGCCGGCGTCCCCGCCTGCCGCCAGCGTCTTGGCCACCCCGTGCAGCCCGGAGATATGCGGCAGCGCATCGTCCCGAAGCATGTAGGGGTAATGCGTCTCGCCGAGATTGAAGAAATGGAAGCTGGGATGGTCGCGCGAAAAGCTGACCTCGTCGATCATGCCCGCGAAATCGTTGTGGTTGGACATCAGCTTGTAATCGTCGAACGCGTTCGAGATCACCGTTTGCGGGTTCAGAACCGGCATCGAAACCCGGCCCACCGTGCGATAGCCGTATTGGCGCAGCATGCCCGGAAGCGACAATTGCGGCAGGAACGTCTCGAAGGCGAGATCGGGGATCTCGAGCCGGTCCGACCACTTGGCGAAGTCTTCCTTGTAGACCTCGGACGCGTAGACATTGGGCGGCGAGGTGTGCGGCACCAGCCCCATCATGAAGGTGTAATGCGACGGCGCCGTCCAGGACGCGTAGGAATATCGCTTCTCGATCTCGCCCAGCTTTCGCAGGTTGGGCGCCTTGGCGGCCAGCACGGAGTCGAAACGGCAACTGTCATAGGTGATGAGGACAAGGTTGCGCGGCATCGTGTGGCCCCCCTCAGCCGGCGAGCAAGCGTTGGCGTCCGCCGCGGCGCGACCGTCGCGCACCGCCTCCGGCCGCAGCCCCGTTCTCGCCGGAAAGCTCGGACATGCGGGCCTTCATCTCGTCGCGCAGCTTGACCGCGAAGGCCGCCTTGTCGTCCGGCACGGCCTCGGTGGCGAGCGCGACAAGATCGGGGGCCTTTTCCGCGATGGATTGCGCGTTCAGGATCGCGGCGCGGTAGGTGTCGATCGCATCGTCGTACCGCTCCATCCCGAGGAAGACATCGCCCATCACCTTCTGGACATAGCCCATGCGACGCACTTTCGGGCCAAGCCGCTGCAGCATGTCCAGCGCTTCGGCGTGACGGCCCGTCCGCGCACGGGCCTGCGCCGCGCGCAGCGTCGCGCGCAGGTTGTTGGGTTTGAGCTCAACCGCGCGGTCGAAGGACTTCACCGCCTTGGCGTGCTCCTCCATCTTTGCCTGCACCGCGCCGATCGCCTGGTGCACCGGGGACTTGTCGGGCGCGAGCGTTGCGGCGCGCTGGAGCGCCTTCAGCGCATCCTCGAGCTCACCGGCTTTCATGTGCATGCGGCCCAATTGGTAATGCGGCAGCCACAGATCGGGCTTCATCTGGGTGACGCGGTCCAACTCGGCCTTGGCCGCGTCGATATCGCCTTCCCGCCCGAGGGCCGAGGCGAGCGACAGACGCAGCCGGATGTCCTGAGGATTGTGCAGAACCGCATCGCGCAGAACGCCGAGCGCGTCTTCGGTGCGGCCCGTATCCGCCATGATGCGCGACATGCGCAGATAGGCGGTGGAGGCCGACGGATCGAGCGCGACAGCGGTTTCAAGCTCCGCGAGCGCCTCTTCTGGAGCGCCCAGCTTCTGCAGCATCTGCGCGCCGAGAACCTGAGCGGGCACGAGGTCGGGCTTCAGAACCAGCGCCTCCTGGAAATGTTCCAGCGCGCGCTGATGATCCTCGAACTTGGCGAAGACCTGGCCCAGACCGAGATGGCCCACGGCAAGTTCGGGCTCCGCTTCGAGCAGATCGGTGAAGATCTGCTCCGCCGTTTCGAGATCATTCTGCTTGAGCGCGACCATCCCCTCTTTGAAGCGCTCCCGCAGCAAAGCTTGGTTGTCCCGAGCCAAGCGACGATTTTCCATAATCTCTCCCCAAGATCAAAACTCGCAAAAATGCGGCCAACCCAAAAATACCGAGCAGCGCGACAGACGTGAAATGTATAGCGACCCCGATCATAGCGGTAAACTTAAACTACGTCGCGTCAGGGAATCCTGACCCAAATGACACATATAGAGGCAATTGTTTCCAAGCGCTTGATTTTCATCAATATCCATCGCGCCCGATTGCCTAGATCGCGGGCAGTCGGCGCATTTTCGTGACCCGTTCAGTCGTCGCTTCGAGATAGGCGGACAGGCGCACCGCGCGTCTTAAACCAGAGGTTGCACATCCCCCCTTGAACCGTGGTCTCTGACGGTTTCATGCCCGGGTTGGTCGTCGGGTCCGGGCCGGTTGTGGCGAATCGTGTGAAGCGGTTTGCGGCCGAATGTTTGTTTCAGAGATTCCCGTCGGGCTTTGCGGCTTCGAAACGCGCAGCTCATCGGCCGGAACCGGCCTCTTCGCCGATGACGGGCGGCGTCTTTGAAAAGGTCATGGGCGGCAATTGTCCGAACATTGGAGAGGCGCTGAATTCGGCGATGCAATGCTCGGTCACAAACTGCCCGAAATCGCGGAATGTCTGAGCGGCCGCGCGACACAAGGCCTGGCATCCCGCATCATCCCGACCATGTCTTTCGAGCTCTGTCAGAAGTGTCGCCCAGAGGCGTCTGTCCTGCGCCCCGCCGAAGAAATGCCGCGGCGCACCGGGGAGCACACCCGCAACCTTCCCGCGGAGCACCTGCCCGCCGAATTGCGCCCCGTGCAGCACATAGAGGGCGGCGAGCACCGCGCGGGGGTGATCCGGCGTTGCAGGATCGCCTGCGGACACGGGTTCAAGCGGGACAGCCAGACACCGCAGATCTGCACGCAGCGCCGCGAGTGTCCGGTCCAAAGACAGCGTCTCGAAAACGCAGAGCGCCTGCCGGGCCTGCTCAATCCGCGAGAAAAACGCGCAATAGGCCTGCAGAAGCACGGAATATTCCCGAAGCGTCAGATCCGGCGCAGACAGGCGACGCAGCCAGGGATGTACGTGCAGCGCGTGATGGTCGGCCTGTGTGGCAGCGGCGATCCGTGTCCGAACGGCATGCGCGCCGTCGTCGCGCTCAGCGCTCATGCGGCGTGCTCCGCCTGGGCGGGGTTGGGCAGGGAGACGACAAATCGCGAGCCGCCGGAATACGCCGTATCGAGATAGATGCGCCCGCCATGCCGCTTGACGATGCGGTCGCAAATGGACAGGCCAAGCCCCGCGCCTTCGAACTTGCTTTGGGGATGCAGTCGCTGCATCGCCTCAAAGATGTATTTCGCATACTGCTCGGGAATGCCGATCCCCGTATCTTCAACCGCGAAACTGACGAACCCGTCCGGCCCTGCGACCGGCATGATGCGCACACAGATCGGGCGGTCCGGATCGCGATATTTCAGGGAATTGCCGATCAGGTTCAGGAAAAGACGCACGAGGAGATGCGGATTTCCCCGCACCATCGCGATCGGCGCGATGTCGACCTCGCCCGAGACCTCCGCGATCTGCGCATTGAGCAGCGCGCGGGCGTCACGGGCCGCATTGCCAGGATCGACATCACAGAAACTGTGCTTTTGCTCCTGCACCATTTCCAATTCGAGCAATCCCGCCGTCAGATCGATCAGGCGCGCGGCGTAGGTTTCCGCCATCGCGTGATTTTCGCGCACGGCCTCGGGCTCGAAGCCGTCTTCATGCATGAAGGCAAGAGCGTTCCGGATGCCGCGCAGGGGCGCCTTCAGATCATGGGCAGCGGTCGCAGCGAACCGCTTCAGCGACGTGTTTTCATCCTTGAGCAGGAGCTGCGCGATCAGGATATCGAGAAATTCCTTGAAGATCTCCCGCGCGCTTTCGAGTTCATGGGCGAGCCAGGGTTTGCTTTCCTCGCGGTGCGCCTCTTCCCATTTGGCGAAGGATTCCCGTGGCATGAGGCGCGCCATGGGATCGCCACCCGACGGATCGGCATCCGCTTTGTGCGGCTTGCCGGCCCAGGCGACCTTCTGGGTGATCGGCCCGCGAAACCACATGAGCTGACAGACGCGGTGCGTGGCTATGGGCTGGATCAGAACACCGCAGGCGGTTTCGATATGTGCGCGGGCGGCGAGGAACTGGCGGTGAAATGCGGTGCTTTGGAACTGGTCCGACGTCTCCGTCTCCTTCATCGCCCACTGGATCATGTCGCGAATGATATCGGGCGGCGGCGTGCGGCCGGACAGGTGCAGATTGCTGCCATATTGAAACGCGAATCCATCGGCATCGAGGAAATCCTGCAGCACGGGCACAAGCGTGACGACCACATCCTCCACATCGCCGGAATTGCGCAGCGCGGAGGCGAAGGCATTCTCGATCCGCCGAAGTTCGGTGATCTTCGAGGCGGTCCGGATGCGTTCATGCTGGTCGAGCCGCAGCATGAGCGACGTGCCGACCTCGTGCACGAGGCTCCAACTGTCGAAGGGCAGAAGGCCAGGCTGATCGTTATGGGCCGCGATCAGGCCCCACAGCGCGCCGCGTTGCATGAGCGAACAGCCGAACGTCGCCTCCACCCCCATGTTCCGCAAATACGCGGTATGCATGTGCGAGACGGACCGTGAAACCGCCCAGGTCAGGTCAATCGGTTTGCCCCGGTGATGAAGCGTGCGGATCGGCACCGCATTGTCGCAGATGGAGCCGATGGCGCGATAGGGCACCATGGTCATGATCTCGCGCACCTGCTTCGGGATGTCGCCCGCGGGGAAATGCAGCCCGAGATAGGATGGCATGCCGGACGCACAGCTCTCCGCGATCGTCTTGCCCGACCAATCGGGCAGGAACTGGTAGATCTTGACCCGCGCGAAGCCTGTGATCTCGCGCACCGCGTCCACGGTGATCCGCATCGCGTCGTCGAAATTGTCCGCGTGCATGATCTGCGCGCTCGTTTTCGTGGCCAGGCGCATCTTCGAGCGCGCGATCCGCGCCGAGGGGATGGAATTCGGCAGAAACTCGATGAGGCGCAGCCCGTCATGGCAATGGGTCACGGTGTCGAAAATGGCGCCGTCGCGCGTGACGGTGAAGTTCAGGACCTCATGCAGAAGCTGCGTGCCGTAGGAGAGCGCCGCCACTTCGGCGCCAAGCTCCGGATCGAGATCGGAGAGGTTGGCGGACAGCATCCGGTCGGCAGGGACGCCCAGGAAATCGGCGATATTGTCGGACGCGGCGATCACCAAGTTCGTTTCGGGATCCACGGCGATCAAACCGCCGAGCTTCTGGATCATGCCCGAGAAATGTATCTGTTCCTGGTCGCAATTATCGAGCGTGGTCAGGTCCGTCCGGGTGAAGAATTCCGACAGGGATTTGGGTGCATTCATCGGTGTTGCGCGATCTCTCTGGGACAATCGCGCCCAAGGAACGCCATAAAGCTTAAAATCTTGCGAAGACACGCCAAGCTTCTGGAATCGCTCCATTCGCGGCCGCGTTGCGCGAGAAGTTGACGTGGCGCGCGGAGTGAAAATCATTTGCGCGCGTAAAAAAATCGGCAATACTGGGGAAAATACTCGGTCCCGGAGCCTCGCATGAGCCACATAAAACTGCGCAACATGGAGGAGTTCGCCTCGGCGAGCGGCATCTCGCGACCGACCCTGTCGAAATACTTCAACGACCCCGACAGCGTCCGGGCCTCGACGCGCGCGCGGATCGAGACGGCGCTCGAGACCTATGATTACCGCCCCAACATCTACGCGGTGAACCAGAACCGGAAACTGACCAAGACGGTCGGTATCGTCGTGCCTTATCTGTCCGATCCGTTCTTCGCGGAAATCGCCCGCAACATCGAAGAGCGTTGCATCGAGGCAGGATTTCACCCCTCGCTCTTCAGTCCCTACGGCAAACCCGAGAGCGAAAGCGCGATCCTCGACAACCTGCGCGCGATGAAACCGGCGGGCGTTCTGCTGGCGCCGCTTGGACGGCGCAGTTCGGACCACAAGATCATCGAGGATTTCTGCCGCGACGTACCCACCATCCTTTTCGACAGCAATATCGAGGGGTTGGGCGAGGCCTTCGTGGGCTCCGACAATGCCAGCTTCGTCACGCAGACGGTGGATTACCTGCGCCGCACCGGGGAGCCGCCGTGCTTCTTCGAGATGTCGCAACCAGCCAACCCCAACGCCGTCCGCCGCCGCGACGCCTACATCAAGGTCATGACGGAGCTTGGCCTGACGCCGCATGTGCTGCAGGCCGAAGGGTCCGGCTGGGCCTTCGAGGAGATCGGCAAGCAGGGCGCTCTGAAGCTGCTCCAGGAAGACGCGCTGCCGACGAGGACGGTGCTGTGTTCGAATGACCGGCTGGCGATCGGCTTCCTGTCGGCCTGTTACGATCTGGGGCTGAAGGTGGGGCACGGGCCGGATTGCGACCTGCGCGTCGCCTCGAACGACGATCATCCCTTCGCGCGCTACACCTGCCCGGCCCTGACCACGGCCGCGCATGACTACGAATCGGTTTCCCGACTCGCCGTCGAAACGCTTCTGAAATTGATTCTCTCGGATGGAAAACTCAGCGAACGGACCGAAACGCTGGTACCCGCGCGCCTTGTTCTGCGCCAATCCGCCTGATTGCTCATTTCTTTTCGCAAATCAAATCAAGCACCTGCACCTAAATTTATCGCGCGTAAATTTTTGATTGACCGCGCGGCACATATCGACGCATGATTTATGGGCATTCACCAAGGGAGGACATCCGGATGCCCATCAAGAACGCACTTCGTGCGGCGACCGCGCTCGGCCTTTTGACGGCCACCGGCGCATTCGCTGAATCTCACAGCCCCACAATCACCATCGCCACCGTGAACAACGGCGACATGATCCGCATGCAGGGCTACACCGACACCTTCACCGAGCAGACCGGCATCAATGTCGAGTGGGTCACGCTTGAAGAGAACGTGCTGCGCCAGCGCGTGACCACCGACATCACCACCAAGGGTGGCCAGTTCGACATCACCACGATCGGCATGTACGAAGCGCCGATCTGGGGCGCCAATGGCTGGCTTGTCCCGCTGGACGATCTGTCCGACGAGTATGACGTCGACGATATCCTCCCGGCCATGCGCTCTGGCCTCAGCCATGACGGCACGCTCTACGCGGCACCGTTCTACGGCGAATCCTCGATGATCATGTATCGCACCGACATGATGGAAGAAGCGGGCCTCGAAATGCCCGACGCCCCCACCTGGGAATTCATCCGCGAAGCGGCTGCGGCGATGACCGACCGCGATGCCGACATCAACGGCATCTGCCTGCGCGGCAAGGCCGGCTGGGGTGAAGGCGGTGCCTTCATCAACACGATGGCCAATTCCTTCGGCGCGCGTCCCGTCAACGAGAACTGGGAGCCGCAGCTCGACAGCGACGCATGGGCCGAAACGCTCACCTTCTACACCGAGATGATGGAAGAATCCGGCCCGACCGGCTACGCCACGAACGGCTTCAACGAGAACCTGTCGCTGTTCCAGCAGGGCAAGTGCGGCATGTGGATCGACGCGACCGTCGCGGCCTCCTTCGTGACCAACCCCGACGAATCCGAAGTGGCCGACAGCGTGGGCTTTGCGCTGGCCCCCAACAAGGACGGCGTCGACAAGAAGGCCAACTGGCTCTGGGCCTGGGCCCTCGCCATCCCGGCGGGCACCGAGCAGGAAGACGCGGCCAAGCAGTTCATCGAGTGGTCCACATCGAAGGGCTACATCGAGCTTGTCGCCGAGAACGAAGGCTGGGCGAACGTGCCCCCGGGTGCGCGCACCTCGCTCTACGAGACGGCTGAGTATCAAGAAGTGCCCTTCGCGCAGAAGACCCTCGACTCGATCAATGCAGCCGACCCCAACAACCCGACCGTCGAGCCGGTGCCCTACACGGGCATCCAGTTCGCCGCGATCCCGGAATGGGCCGGCATGTGGGGCCAGGTGAGCCAGGAATTCTCGGCGGCCTATGCGGGTCAGCAGTCGATCGAGGAAGCGCTCGAAAAAGGTCAGGCCATCATGACCGAAGAACTGGAAGCGGCAGGCTACTAAGCCCGGCACTTCCCAAGGGGTGGGCGGCCTTCCGCCCCCCCTTCCCCAGCGTGACCAGTATCACCGTTGTTTTTCCTCACGGGACCGTTTTGCCCGAACAGAGAGGTCTTGCGTCATGGCTACCCAACATTCCCGATCCGCCGCGCGCTTCATGATGGCCCCAGCCGTGATCCTGCTTCTGGGCTGGATGCTGGTTCCCCTCACGATGACGCTTTACTTCTCGTTCAAGCGCTACCTGCCCCTGAGGGGCGGCGATCTGGGCTGGACGGGCTTTGACAACTACGTCCGCTTCGTCACCTCGAGCGCCTTCTGGCCCTCGGTGATCACCACGCTGGTGATCGTGGGCGGCGTTCTCGTCATCACGGTGTGCCTGGGCATCCTTCTGGCGATGCTTCTCGATCAGCCGATGTGGGGCCAGGGCGTTGTCCGCATCCTCGTCATCGCGCCCTTCTTCGTCATGCCGACCGTCTCGGCGCTGGTGTGGAAGAACATGTTCATGGATCCCACCAACGGGCTTCTGTCGCATCTGTGGCGCTTCTTCGGGGCCGATCCGATTGCCTGGCTGTCCGAGGTGCCGACCACCTCCATCGTGATGATCGTGTCCTGGCAATGGCTGCCCTTTGCGACGCTCATTCTGCTGACCGCGATCCAGTCGCTCGACAGTGAGCAGCTCGAGGCTGCCGAAATGGACGGTGCACCACTGCACAGCCGGTTCATCTACATCATCCTGCCGCACCTTGCGCGGGCCATCACCATCGTGGTGCTGATCCAGACGATCTTTCTTCTGTCGATCTTCGCCGAGATTTTCGTGACCACCGGCGGGGCCTTCGGGACCCGGACCCTGACCTACCTGATCTACCAGCGCGTGCTGGAAAGCCAGAATGTCGGTCTCGGGTCTGCCGGCGGTGTCTACGCCATCATTCTCGCCAATATCGTTGCCATCTTCCTGATGCGCATCGTCGGCAAGAACATGGACGCGTGAGGAGGAACTGACCATGGCACGTGCCGTCACATCACAACGCAAGGCGATCAACACCGCCATCGCCTGGACCATCGGGTTCGTGATCTTCTTCCCGATCCTCTGGACCATCCTGACCTCGTTCAAGACCGAGGGCACCGCGATCGCCGATCCGCCCGTCTTCCTGTTCTTCGACTGGACGCTGGAGAATTACGCGGTCGTGCAGGAACGCTCCAACTACATGCGGTTCCTGTGGAATTCGGTCATCATCGCGGGCGGCTCCACGCTTCTGGGTGTGATCGTCGCGGTGCCGGCCGCCTGGGCCATGGCCTTCGTGCCCTCGCGGCGGACCAAGGACATCCTGCTGTGGATGCTCTCGACGAAGATGCTGCCCGCGGTCGGTGTGCTCTACCCGATCTACCTGATCTGCATCGAGCTCGGCGTTCTCGACAACCGCGCGGCACTGGTGATCATCCTGATGCTCATCAACCTGCCGATCATCGTCTGGATGCTCTACACCTACTTCCGCGAAATTCCGGGCGAGATCCTGGAAGCCGCGCGGATGGACGGGGCGAGCCTGCGCAACGAGATCCTCTACGTGCTGACGCCCATGGCGATCCCTGGCATCGCCTCGACGGTCCTTCTGAACTTCATCCTCGCCTGGAACGAGGCGTTCTGGACGCTGAACCTGACCGCGGTCGATGCGGCCCCGCTCACCGCCTTCATCGCCAGCTATTCCAGCCCCGAGGGTCTGTTCTTCGCCAAGCTCAGCGCGGCCTCGACCATGGCCATCGCGCCGATCCTCATCCTTGGCTGGTTCAGCCAGAAGCAACTCGTCCGCGGCCTGACCTTCGGCGCCGTCAAGTAATCAACCTGCGCCTGCTCATTGAGCGACGCGAAAGCGCAAAAACAGCAATCGCGCTCAAGTAGCGAAGCGATAGCGCAGAAAGGAACATCACATGGGACGCATTACACTCAACAAGGTGGTCAAGCGCTTCGGCGACGTGGAGGTCATCCCGCCCCTGGACCTGACCATCGAGGACGGTGAATTCACGGTCTTCGTCGGCCCCTCGGGCTGCGGCAAGTCCACGCTTCTGCGCCTGATCGCGGGACTGGAGGATGTCAGCGACGGCGACATCGACATCGACGGCACGCCCGCCACGGACCTTCCGCCCGCCAAGCGGGGCCTCGCAATGGTCTTCCAGAGCTACGCGCTTTATCCGCACATGTCGGTGCGCAAGAACATCGCATTCCCGATGAAGATGGCGGGCCTCAGCCAGGAAGAACAGGACGCGCGGATCAAGAAGGCGGCCGATGCGCTGAACCTCACCGATTACCTCGACCGCCGGCCGGGCCAGCTTTCGGGCGGTCAGCGTCAGCGTGTGGCCATCGGCCGGGCCATCGTCCGGGAACCGGCGGCCTTCCTCTTCGACGAACCGCTGTCGAACCTCGACGCGGCGTTGCGCGTGGGCATGCGGCTCGAAATCTCCGAACTGCACGAGCGGCTCAAGACCACGATGATCTATGTGACCCACGACCAGGTCGAAGCCATGACCATGGCCGACAAGATCGTGGTTCTGCGCGCAGGCCACATCGAACAGGTGGGCAGCCCGCTCGAGCTCTATCGCAATCCGCGCAACCTCTTCGTCGCGGGCTTCATCGGCAGCCCGAAGATGAACCTCATCCCCGGCGCGCCCGCAGACAAGCACAACGCCACCCATATCGGCATCCGGCCCGAGCATTTCCGCATCGTGGAAAGCGACGGCACCTTCTCGGGCAAGATCATCGTGTCCGAACATCTGGGCTCCGACACCTTCTTCCATGTGGATGTGGACGGCATCAAGGAGCCGGTCACCGTCCGCGCGGGCGGCGAGGTCGGGCTGCGCCATGGCGACGTGATCCATCTGGAGCCCGAAGAAGGCCAGATCCACCGTTTCGACGCGCAGGGCCTGCGCATCGCATGAAACGCCTCGACGGAAAATCCGCGCTGATCACCGGGGCCGCACGCGGCATCGGCCGCGAATTCGCGCGGACCTACGTCCGGGAGGGCGCGCGCGTGGCGATCGGGGATATCAACCTCGATGCCGCCCGCGCCGCCGCTGACGAGATCGGCGCGGGGGCCTATGCGGTGCACCTCGACGTCACGCAGCAGGATTCCATCGACGCCGCGATCAAAGCGGTCGTGGCCGAGGCGGGCAAGCTCGACATCCTGATCAACAACGCGGCCCTCTTCGATGCCGCCGAGACAGTGGATATCACCCGCGACAGCTATGACCGGCTTTATGCCGTGAACGTCGCGGGCACGCTTTTCACGATGCAGGCCGCGGCACGGCAGATGATCGCGCAAGGCCATGGCGGCAAGATCATCAACATGGCGAGCCAGGCCGGGCGGCGGGGCGAGCCCCTGGTGCTGGTCTATTGCTCCACCAAGGCCGCGGTGATCTCGATGACGCAATCGGCGGGGCTGAACCTGATCAAGCACGGCATCAACGTGAATGCCATCGCGCCCGGCGTCGTGGATGGCGAGCACTGGGTGCATGTGGACAGCATGTTCGCCAAGCTCGAAGGCAAGAAGCCCGGACAGAAGAAGGCCGAGGTCGAGGCAGGTGTGCCCGCGGGCCGCTTCGCAGTGCCCGGCGATCTGACCGGCATGGCCGTGTTCCTGGCCTCGGACGAGGCAAATTACATCGTGTCGCAGACCTATAACGTGGATGGCGGCCAGTGGATGAGCTGACAATGGAGGTGCGCGCGATGCATCTGAGCAACGAGACCCTCACCGATCTGCCCGAAGCGATCGAGCGGCCGCGCTACGACCGGGGCGCCCTGACGGCCGGGATCGTGCATATCGGGCTTGGCAATTTCCACCGCGCGCATCAGGCGTGGTATCTTCACCGCCTGATGCAGGCGGGTCTGGCGCATGACTGGGCAATCATCGGTGCGGGCGTGCGCGCACCCGACGCCGCGATGCGCGACAAACTTCTGTCGCAGGATTGCCTGACGACGCTCATCGAGCTCGACCCGACCGGCATCCGCGCCGAGGTCACGGGGAGCATGATCGACTTCCTGCCCATCGCCGAAGATAACGCGCCGCTCGTTGCCGCCATGTCCGATCCGGCGATCCGCATCGTGTCGCTGACCGTGACCGAAGGCGGGTATTATCGGGATGCCTCCGATGGCAGTTTCGCCGCGTCCCACCCCGACATGCTGCATGATGGGGCCAATCCGCAAAGCCCGCGCACGGCGTTCGGCGCCATCATCGCAGCCCTCGCCGCGCGCCGCGCAGGCGGGCACGGGCCCTTCACGGTGCAAAGCTGCGACAACCTGCAGGGCAACGGCGATATCGTGCGCGACACGGTGCTGTCGCTCGCGCGCGCCTCGGATGCCGATCTGGCCGACTGGATCGACGCGCATGTGACCTTCCCCAATTCCATGGTGGATTGCATCGTGCCCGCGACCGGCCCGAACGAGATCGCCCGCGCGCAGTCGCTGGGGATCGACGATGCCGCCCCCGTCACGCATGAACCCTTCCGCCAATGGGTGGTCGAGGATGTTTTCTGCGCGGGCCGTCCGCCCTGGGAAGAGGCGGGCGCCACGCTCACCCACGACGTGCATAGCTACGAATCGATGAAGCTGCGGCTTCTGAATGCGGGGCATCAGGTGCTGTCCAATGCGGGCGAAATCCTGGGCGTCGAGACCATCGCGGGCTGCATGGCCCATCCGCAGATCGCGCCCTTCTTCCGCAAGGTGCTGACCGAGGAAGTCGCGCCCCATGTGGATGCGGTGCCGGGCATGACGCCCGAGGCTTATATCGATCTGATCATCGGACGCTTCGCCAACCCCGAAATCCGCGACACGGTACGCCGCGTGGCCTTCGATGGCGGCTCGCGGCATCCGGGCTTCGTTCTGCCGACCGTGCGCGACGCGGTGGCGGCAGGAACGTCGGTGAAGGGGCTCGCCCTCGTCGAGGCGCTCTGGGCGCGGATGTGCGCCGGAACGCGCGCCGATGGCTCCGTGATCGAACCCAACGATCCCGATTGGACCGACCTGCAGGCCGCAGCACTTGCCGCGCGCGAGGCGCCGGGCATCTGGCTCGCCCAGCAGCAATATTACGGCACGCTCGGTGAAGCGCGGGCCTTCGCGGACGCGTTCGAGGCGCATCTCGCGGCCCTGTGGAAAGACGGCTGCACGGCGGTGCTTGAGCGCTATACCGGCTGATCGTCCCGTCCCCCGAAGGCGCATTCCCACCGATCGGGCCGTGCCACAGGCGGCGCGTGCAACTGGGGTCTTGGCGCTCTCGCAGGGCTTGGATAGACGGGTGATCCGACGTAGAGGAGGCCCCCTTGGACCAGACCGCCAGCCGCATTGCCCGCACCATCGCCACCGAGATTTCCGCCAGCGACAAGCAGGTCGCCGCGGCGGTGGCCCTTCTCGATGACGGGGCCACCGTGCCCTTCATCGCGCGTTACCGGAAGGAGGCCACGGGCGGGCTCGACGACACGCAGCTGCGGACGCTGAGCGACCGGCTGACCTACCTGCGCGACATGGAAAAGCGCCGCGCGGCGATCCTCGAATCGATCCGCGGACAGGGCAAGCTGACCGACGATCTGGCCCGGACGATTGCCGGGGCGGAGACCAAGGCCACGCTCGAAGACATCTACCTGCCCTTCAAGCCCAAGCGCCGCACCAAGGCGATGATTGCCCGGGAAAACGGCCTTGAGCCGCTCCTCCGCGCGATCGAGGCCAACCGTCAGGCCGATCCGCACAGTTTGGCCGAGGCCTATACCGGCGAGGCGGTCGAGACGGCGGCCAAGGCGCTCGAGGGCGCGCGCGACATTCTCGCCGAGGAGCTGTCGGAGAACGCGACGCTGCTGGGCCGTCTGCGCGATTTCATGAAGGCCGAAGCGCGCGTCAGCGCCCGCGTCGTCCCCGGCAAGGAGGAGGCAGGCGTCAAGTTCTCGGATTATTTCGACCATACGGAAGCCTGGTCGACGATCCCCGCGCACCGGGCGCTGGCCATCTTGCGCGCGGCCAAGGAAGAGATCGTCACCGTGGATATCGCGCCCGAGCCCGAAACCGGGGCGGAACGCGCCCAGGGCATCGTCTGCGCCGCGATCGGGATGCGGGACGACGGGCCGGGCACGGCCTGGCTGCGCGATGCCGCCGCCTGGACCTGGCGGGTGAAGCTGTCGCTGACCATGTATGTCGATCTGATGAGCGAGTTGCGCCGCCGCGCCCATGAGGAAGCCATAGCGGTCTTCGCCCGGAACCTGCGCGATCTGCTGCTGGCGGCGCCTGCGGGCAACAAGGCGACGCTCGGCCTCGATCCCGGTATCCGCACGGGCGTGAAGGCAGCCATCGTCGATGCCACGGGCAAGCTGGTGGAGACCGCGACGCTTTATCCGTTCCAGCCCCGGATGGACCTGCGCGGCGCGCAATCCTGGATCGCCCAGGCCGTGAAGCGCCACGGCATCGCTCTCATCGCCATCGGCAACGGAACCGCCAGCCGCGAGACGGAGCGCATGGTCGCGGACACGCTGAAGATGATCGACGGGCCGAAACCCACCAAGGTCGTGGTCTCCGAGGCCGGGGCCAGCGTCTATTCCGCCTCGGAACTCGCGGCGCGGGAATTTCCCGACCTCGACGTGAGCCTGCGCGGCGCTGTCAGCATCGCGCGCCGCCTGCAGGACCCGCTGGCGGAGCTGGTCAAGGTGCCGCCCGAAAGCATCGGGGTCGGCCAGTACCAGCACGACGTCGATCAGCGGCGTCTGGCGCAGGCGCTCGAAGGGGTGGTGGAGGATGCCGTCAACGCCGTGGGCGTGGACCTCAACATGGCCTCAGCGCCGCTTCTGTCGCATATCGCGGGGCTCAGCGGCTCGGTCGCGGCCGCGATCGTCGCCCATCGCGACACGCATGGCGCATTCGCCACGCGCAAGGCGCTATTGAAAGTGCCGGGCCTCGGTCCGCGCGCGTTCGAGCAATGCGCGGGCTTCCTGCGTATCCCCGAGGGCAAGGAGCCGCTCGACGCCTCCTCCGTCCATCCCGAAGCCTATGATGTCGCGCGCCGCATCGTGGATGCCTGCGGGCGCGATATCCGCGCGATCATGGGCGCGCCCGAGGCGCTGCGCGGGCTCCGCGCGCAGGATTTCGTGGATGACCGCTTCGGCCTGCCCACGGTGGAGGACATCCTCGAAGAGCTGGGCAAACCCGGCCGCGATCCCCGGCCCGAGTTCAAGACAGCCGCCTTCGCCGACGGGGTCGAGGATATAAAGGACCTCAAGCCTGGCATGTCGTTGGAAGGCACCGTCACCAATGTCGCGGCCTTCGGCGCCTTCGTCGATATCGGCGTGCATCAGGACGGGCTCGTCCATGTCAGCCAGCTTGCGGATCGCTTCGTGAAAGATCCCCATGAGGTGGTGAAGGCGGGCGATGTCGTGCGGGTGCGGGTCACGGAGGTGGATATCCCGCGCAAACGGATCGGGCTGAGCATGCGCAAGGATGGCGGCAAGGGGGCCGGTCCCGGCCCGAAGCCCGCGGCCAAGGGCGCATCGAAGGGCGGCAAGGCGCGGTCCGGCAAAGTGCCGGTGCAGGGAAAGCCCGCATCACAGGGCGCGCTTGGCGATGCGCTGTCGGCGGTCCTGAAGCGGAAGTGACCGTAGCGCGCCTGCGTCAATGAGCGGGCTAAGACGTCCCGAGCGCGGCGTGATGCGCGGCGGTCATGGTTACGGGGTGCGCCCTGCCCGCCTGGGCAGGATCGCCTTCCCCGCCCCGCGGACAGTCAGCCCACGCCTTGCAGCATCGTCTCGACCAATCGCTGAACCCGCAGCGCCTCGCGCGGGGTGGCCAGCCGGTGAGGACGACCCGCCATGCAAAGCTGCAGCTCATCGAGCTGGGCCTTGAGGCTGGTCGCGCGGGGATCCTCCGGGCGAGGCTTCGTCTCGGCGAACGCGCCACCATCGGACACCGCGTCGATGTAGAAATCGGTGATCCGCCGAGTGGTCCGCGTGCCCTTGATGGTCAGCTCCTGCCGGTCGGGCAGTGCTCCGCCCACGCTGGCCAACAGGGTCACCGGAAGGCCATCCGCCGCCTCAAGGCGCGCGGCCAAATGCGTTTCGCACAAGGTGGGTTCGGCGGGATATGCGGGCTTCGCCCAGACCACGGATAACGGACCCAGCACGCGCTCCGTGAAGAACAGGAAATGCGACACGACCTCGCGGGTCATGCCGCCCTCCTCGCGCAAGCGCAGCCAATCCGCCGCCTGCTGCCAGGCACGGGGCCAGGCGCCATAGGTCAGGACGATCTCCGCCCCGACCAGATCGCCCATATCGCCCGCCCGGGCGGCGGCGGTGACATCCGCCAGCGCCTCCCCGGACGCCTGAACGAAGTTGACCGCCGCCGGGACGCCGAAACCCTCGAGGCGCGTGACGAGATCCTCGCTTTCCCCGAGATCGACGCCAAGCGGCTTTTCCAGAAAGACCGCCTTCCCGGCCTCTGCCGCCGCCAGCGCATAGGCCTTTCGCGGAGCGGGCGGACAGCCGAGATAGACCAGCTCCGCCCCCTCCATCGCGGCCTCGGCGCTGCCCGACAGAACGGCCTCCGGGGCGAGGTCCTGCGCCGCCCGGCAGGCCGCAGGATCCGGATCCCACAGCGTGACCGGGCTGTAGCTTTCATGCCGGACCATATTCTCCAGCATGCGGCGGCCCATGATGCCCAACCCGATGATTGCCGTCCTTGTCGTCATTTGTCGCTCCTCGATTGTTCTTGCCTCTGCCCGCCTTGGCGGGGCGCGATCCCGTCGGCCATCAGGTCCGGCGCCCTTGCGCACGCCCCCGCTGTCACAGGCTTTCGGTGATGGCTGTGGCGGCCTCGATGGCCAGTGGCGCGATCTGGGCCACGAAGGCCTCGCGCGACCATTCCGCGAGCGATCCCGCCACGTGGATCGCGCCGAGAGGTTGGCCCGGCTCGCGCGCGATGGCCACGCCGATCGCGATCTCGCCCTGGATGAATTCGTCAGTGACCACCGCGAAGCCGTCATTTCGGGCAGCCTCGATCTCGGCCTTGATGGCGGCGGCGTCGGTCAGGGTCTGGCCGGTATAGGCGGTCAGGGGCGCGCGATCGAGGATCTCTGCCACGCGGTCATCGGGTAGCGCGGACAGGACCGCGCGTCCGCCTGCGGTGCAGAAGACCGGGACGCTGTGCCCGACCAGCGTGGCGAAGAAGGTCTCGCGCTTGCTTTGCATCCGGAGCGCATAGATCAGCCGCGCGTCGTCGAAGAGGCTCAGATCGACCCGTTCGCGCACCGTCTTGCGCAACTCCAGCAGCACCGGCGTCGCCTTCTGCACCACCGGATCGAGGCGAAGGACATCCAGCGTCCGGTCGAGCAGCCGGACGCCCGGAAGGTACCCCCGGTCGTTGGGGCCGCGCCGGAGATAGCCCAGCGTCATCAAGGTATGGGTGATCCGCTGCGCCGCCGAGCGATCCATGCCTGCGCGGCTCGCGATGTCACTGAGCGACAGCGGACCGCTGGCATGGTTGAACGCCGCCAGAACATGCATCGCCCGGGCCGCGGCGCGCACGAAAAGCGGGTCGTTCTCCTCTGCCTCTTTATTGGGCGGGGCAATCGGATCGGCTCTGAAAACTTCCCGCATCGCAGTCCTCATTGTTGACGTTGCGTCCCGAATTGGTCGATGATCGCAGTACGATATAAAAGTATCGCCTGCCGATACACAAGGAAAAGCAGGCCGGAAACCAAAAAAAGCCCCGCCGCAACTGGCAGAAATCGCTCAAGATTCAGGGGTGCACCAACAGCCGGGGGAATGCGGGGATCAGACCCGACTTTCGCCAAGCTGATTCGGCTCTCGGAGCAGTCCGGGATGCCGGGGATGGCCGCAGGTCGCGCGCGACAGGCGGCAAAGCCATGTGACTTCCGGCGGCCTTCCGCCGGGGACAGTGCAGGCGCCCCGCCTGCGCAATCGGGCAAGGTGACGGCCTTGTCGGAGATCAATGAACAGACGCGAAAGACAAACAGGGAAACGTCCATGAAGACACTCAGATCGAATACCCATTGGCTCGCCGCTGGCCTCATGGCCGGCACCACGGCCTTGTCACCGGCCTTCGCGCAGGAAGACGAGGTCACCATCACGGCCGTGATGCATTCGGGCCTGCGCGTGCTGGACCCGGTCATCACCACCGCGCACATCACCCGCAACCACGGCTACATGATCTATGACGTGCTGACGGCGGTGGACGCGGACTTCACCCCGCAGCCGCAGATGGCTGACTGGGAAATCTCCGAGGACGGGCTGGTCTATACCTTCACGCTGCGCGACGGGCTGATGTTCCACGACGGCGCGCCGGTGACCGGGGCGGATGTCGTGGCGTCGCTGACCCGCTGGGGTGATCGCGATTCCGGCGGTCAGCTGATCTTCGACGTGACCGAAAGCCTCGAGGCGCCCGATGACAGCACCATCGTCTGGACCCTGTCGGAGCCGTTTCCGCCGCTGATGGACGTGATCTCGAAGCAATCGGCGGTGCCGCCCTTCATCATGCCCGCGCGCGTGGCCGAGACGCCGCCCTCGGAAACCATCACCGAATACGTGGGCTCCGGCCCCTTCGTCTTCAACGAGGGAGAATACGAGCCTGGCGTGTCGGTTACCTATGAGAAGTTCGACGACTACGTGCCCCGCGACGGCGAAGTGTCGTGGATGGCGGGCCCGAAGGAGGTCAAGGTCGACCGCGTCGTCTGGACCACCATGCCGGACAACCTGACCGCCATCAACGCGCTGGTCGCAGGCGAGATCGACTATATCGAGCAGCTCTCCATAGACCTGTTGCCGATCCTGGAATCGAGCCCCGATGTCGCCGTCGAGATGCGCGACCCGTTGGGTTACGTCACCATTGGCCGCCCGAACCACCTGCATCCTCCGTTCGACAACAAGCTGATCCGTCAGGCGGCGATGGATGCGCTGAGCCAGGAGAACATGCTGGCGACGATGCAGGGCAACCCGGAATACTACAATGTCTGCGGTGCCATCTTCGGTTGCGCGACCCCACTCGGTGACGAAACGGGCTCCGAGCCGGTGACGGGCGGCGCCGATATCGAAGCGGCACAGGCCAAGCTGGAAGAGGCAGGCTATGACGGCACGCCCATCGTGCTGATGGCGCCGACGGACGTGGTCAGCCTGATGAACCAGCCGGTCGTCGCGGCACAGGCCCTGCGCGAGGCGGGTTTCGAAGTCGACATGCAGTCGATGGACTGGCAATCCGTCGTTCAGCGTCGCGCCCAGCAGAACACCATCGAGGATGGCGGCTGGAACATGTTCTTCACCAACTGGATGGTGCCGGAAGTCTCCGATCCGCTGATCAACGTGATGGTCAATGGCCGCGGCGATGACGCCTGGTTCGGCTGGCCGGACGATCCGGAGATCGAGGAGATGCGCGCGGCCTTCGTGAAGGCCACCACGCCCGAGGAGCAGAAGGCCATCGCCGTCGATATCCAGGCGCATGTCATGGACAACGTGAACTACATCATGATGGGCGAATACCTGATCCCGCAGGCACGCCGCACCACGATCGAGAACATGATCCCGTCGCCGGTGCCGGTCTTCTGGAACATGGAAAAGACGTCGGAGTAATCTCTGCCTGACGAGGGGCGCGCGGGTATCGTGCGCCCCTTCCCTATCTGCGGATCGCACCCATCGCCGATCTGTCTCACCGACACGCAGCCCCGTCCCTACGGAGATCCCCTTTATGCTCGGCTATATCCTCAAACGGCTGCTGGCGACGATCCCGGTCATGGCGATTGTCGCCGTCTTCGTCTTCCTGTTGCTGCGTCTGACGCCCGGCGATCCGGCGGCGATCCTCGCAGGCGATGCGGCGACCCCGGACCAGCTTGAGCGTATCCGCGACCGGCTCGGCCTGAACGATCCGCTTTATATCCAGTTCTTCACTTGGGCCGGACAGCTTCTGCAGGGCGATCTCGGCACCTCGCTCATTTCCAACACCGCGGTCTCGTCGATGATCGGCAACCGGATCGGGCCCACGATCAACATCGCGCTGATGACCATCGCCATCTCGGTGGCTCTGGCCGTGCCGATGGGGGTCATCGCCGCCTGGCGGCATCGCACCTGGGTGGACTTCATGGTGATGTCCTTCTCGGTGCTCGGGTTTTCCGTTCCGGTCTTCGTGATCGGCTACATCCTGATCCAGATCTTCGCGATCGAGCTGCGCTGGGTGCCAGTGCAGGGCTATGTCGCGCCCGGTGAGGATTTCGGCGAGTTCTTCGTGCGCGCGATCATGCCGTCGCTAACCCTGGCCACGATCTACATCGCGCTCATTGCCCGCATGACCCGCGCCTCGATGCTCGAAGTGCTGGGCGAGGATTACATCCGCACCGCCCGCGCCAAGGGCGTGCGCGAGAACGTCGTGCTGTTCCGCCATGCCCTGCGCAATGCCGCCGTGCCGATCCTGACGATCATCGGCACCGGCTTCGCGCTGCTGATCTCGGGCGTGGTGGTCACCGAGAGCGTGTTCAACATCCCCGGCATCGGGCGGCTGACGGTCGATGCAATCCTCGCGCGCGACTACCCGGTGATCCAGGCGATGATCCTGCTCACGGCGGGCATCTACGTGGTGGTGAACCTGCTCGTCGACATCTCCTATTCCTTCTTTGATCCGAGGATCCGGTACTGATGACCGATACGACCCGATCCACCGGCAGCGCCTTTTCCGCGCTGACACGGTTCATTTCACTGCCCCGCGGCGCGCGCCTTGGCGGCGGGCCGATCATCGCGGCGCTGATCCTGTTCGTCATCGTCGTGGCCTCGCTCGCGGCACCGCTTTACGTGCCCTACGATCCGCTCGAGATGCAGGCCTTGTCGCGGCTGCAAGGCCCGTCCGAGGCGCATCCGCTGGGGACCGATCCTTTCGGGCGCGACATCTTCAGCCGGGTGATGACGGGCGGACGCGTGTCGCTCTTGATCGGCGTGGGCGCTGCGGTGGTCAGCGTCGCACTCGGGCTGATCATCGGGCTTGTGGCGGGCTTTTTCCGCATGGCCGACGCGATCATCATGCGCATCATGGACAGCCTGATGGCGATCCCCGCGATCCTGCTGGCGATTGCGCTCGTGGCACTGAACGGGCCGAGCCTCGGATCCGTAATCATCGCGATCACCATCCCGGAAGTGCCGCGCGTGGTGCGGCTGGTGCGCTCCGTGGTGCTATCGGCGCGCGAGGAGCCTTACGTGGAGGCCGCCATCGCGCTCGGCTCACCGATGCCGAAGATCCTCTTTCAACACCTGATGCCCAACACCTTTGCGCCGCTCATCGTGCAGGGCACCTATATCTGCGCCTCCGCGATCCTGATCGAGGCGCTTCTGAGCTTCCTCGGCGCGGGCGTCTCCACCGAGATCCCGACCTGGGGCAATATCATGGCCGAGGGACGGCTCTACTTCCAGATCAAGCCCGGCCTGATCTTCTGGCCCGGCCTCCTGCTGTCGCTCTGCATCCTGTCGATCAACCTGCTGGGGGATGCGGCCCGCGACATTCTGGACCCCCGCATGAAGAAACGAGAGGGCTGAGATGCAGTTCAAGTCGAAGGATTTCACGGATGCGACGCGCGTCCTGAAGATCCGCAAACTGAAGGTCGGCCTTGCGGGTCGTCCCGATGCAGCGCCGGTTCTGAACGAGATCGACCTCGATATCCGCGCAGGCGAGACGCATTGCCTCGTGGGCGAAAGCGGATCGGGCAAGTCGGTGACTTCGCTTGCGGTGATGGGACTTCTGCCCAAGGACGCGCTCGAGGTGCAGGGCGGGCTCATCGACCTCGAAGGGTTCGAGATCACCGCCGCCACGCCCGCGCAGATGCGCGAGCTGCGCGCGCAGCGCATCGCGATGATCTTCCAGGAGCCGATGACCGCGCTGAACCCGGTCCTGCGCGTGGGGGAGCAGATCGAGGAAGTGCTGGCCATGCACACGGACCTGTCGGGCGCGGAGGCCAAGGCCCGCGTTCTCGACATCATGGACCAGGTGCATCTGCCGGATGTCGAACGCATCTACCATGCCTTCCCGCACCAATTGTCCGGCGGACAGCGCCAGCGCATCATGATCGCCATGGCGCTCGTGCTCGATCCCGATCTCCTGATCGCCGATGAGCCGACCACCGCGCTCGATGTGACGACGCAGTTGCAGATCCTCAAACTGATCGCCGAGATGCAGGAGCGTCACGGCACCGCGGTGCTGTTCATCACGCACGATATGGGCGTGGTGGCCGAGATCGCCGATACGGTCAGCGTCATGCAGAAGGGCCAGATCGTCGAACGTGCGCCGATCCGGCAATTGCTGACCGACCCGAAGGAGCCCTATACCCGCAAGCTGCTGACCGCCGTGCCGAGCCTCGCCCCGCGCATGCGCCGGGACAGCGACGCGGCAAAGCCGGTGCTCGACGTCGTAAATCTGAACATGACCTATGGCGGCTCGGGCATCTTCCGCAAAACCAAGGAAGTGCACGCGGTGCAGGACGCGCGCTTCTCCATCGCGCCGGGCCGCACGCTAGGCATCGTCGGCGAAAGCGGCTCGGGCAAATCCACGGTGGCGCGCTGCATCATGCGGCTTATCGATCCCACCAGCGGGCAGATCACCGTCTCGGGCAAGGAGATCTCGACGTTGGGACGGCGCGCATTGCAGCCACACAGGAAGTCGCTGCAGATCGTGTTCCAGGATCCCTACCGGTCGCTCAATCCGCGCTGGACCGTGGCGCGCAGCCTCTGCGAGGGGCCCATAAATTTCGGCACACCAAAGGCGGAAGCAATGAAGACCGCCGCCGAGCTGATGGAGCTGGTGGAGCTGCCGCGCGACGCGCTCGACCGCTATCCGCACCAATTCTCGGGCGGGCAGCGGCAGCGCATCGCCATCGCCCGCGCGGTTGCCATGAAGCCCGATCTTCTGGTCGCGGACGAAGCCGTGTCGGCGCTCGATGTGAGCGTGCAGGCGCAGGTGCTGGACCTTCTCGCGGATGTGCAGAAGCAGTTCGGGATCGCGCTTTTGTTCATCACCCACGACCTGCGGGTCGCCGCACAGATCTGCGACGAGGTGCTGGTCATGCAGAAGGGCCGCGTGGTCGAGGACGGCCCCGCCGATGAAGTCCTGCTGCACCCCAAACACGACTACACCCGCTCCCTGATCGAGGCCGCGCCCGGCCGGTCCTGGGACTTCGCCAATTTCCGCGCGCTCGATGGCGCGCCGCTGACGCAAGGAGCCACGCCATGAGTATCATCCCCGAAATCGCGCAATTCGCCGACGACCTGACCGCGATCCGGCACGATTTTCACGCCCATCCCGAGTTGGGCTTCGAGGAGACGCGCACCTCCGGGATCGTGGCCCAGAAGCTGCGCGATTATGGCGTGGACGAGGTGCATGAGGGCCTCGGTGGCACCGGCGTGATCGGGATCATAAAGGGCAAGGGCGAGGGCAACCGCCGCGTGGGACTGCGTGCCGACATGGATGCCCTGCCGATCGAGGAAGCCTCGGGCGTGCCTTACGCCTCGACCAATCCCGGCCGGATGCATGCCTGCGGTCATGA